>JAEUQF010000257.1 GCA_016789745.1 Bryobacterales bacterium | reverse complement strand
GTTTCTGCGCCGTGCTCTACGAGATGGTCACGGGTATGCGGGCCTTCCCCGGCGAAACGGCCGTGGAATCCATGCACGCGATTCTCAAGGCCGAGCCGCCGGACGCCGCTGCGCCCGCCCTCGACGGCATGATCCGGCACTGCCTGGAGAAGGAGCCGGAGCAGCGCTTCCAATCGGCCAAGGACCTGCTGTTTGCGCTCTCACAAACAACAGCCACTGCAATCAGCCAGCCGCGCCTACCCAAACGGCGAATCCCACTCCGGCCTATCCTGGCGTTCCTGGCCACCGTGCTCGCACGGCCGTCGCCACCATACAACTCACCGACGAGCCACGCATTGATCTCGGCAACGTTCGCTTCGAGAACATCACCGCCGAGTTTGATTCCGCAGCAAACCCGGTCTGGTCTCCCGATGGACGCAGCCTCGCGTTTTGGGCCTTCGGCAGAGGTCTCATGCTGCGCTCACTCGATAGCGACCAGGCCACGCTCATCGCCCACGGCTTTGATGTGGCCAACCCACCTGTCTTCTCCGCCGACGGCCGGCGGCTGTTTCACTTCACCATCGAACGGGCCGACACGCGTAAGCTATGGAGCACCTCGCTCGCTGGTGGCAAGCGCGAATTGGTGCTGCAGCAGGAGCTAACCGGCTTCACCGGCATGGATGGGTTGGCAGTCACACCGGACAGCGAGTCGTTGCTCATTGTCCAGGAGCACGCGCCGGCACGGTTCTCATTCTGGACATCCACACCACCGGGCACCGCGCTGAAGCGTCATGCAGACTTCGAATCCTCGTTCCCCAATCTCGGCCGGGCCCGCCTTCGCTTCTCTCACGATGGACACCAGTTACTCATGATGCTGCGCGCCCGTGGCTTCCAACGCGCCGAGCTTTGGACCATGGACTGGCCATTCGCCGGCACCCCACACCAGGTACTTTCGCCCATCACGCAGGCACACCCCAGCCTGATCTCCGCCGAGTGGATGCGCGACAACCGGCATCTGCTTCTAAGCTCCCGCATCGGCAACACCAACGACAGCGACACCGCCGTCAGCCTCATCGCCGATCTCGAAACCGGCAAAGCGCTGCCCATCGGACCTCTCGGGTTCCACTACGCAGCCTCGCGCGACTTCATCCTCGCGAACACACTACCCTCCCATCAGGAGATCGTCGAACTCCCGTTGGATGGCTCTCTGCATCGCGACCCGATTGCCGACCGGCGCGGCGGGCATCATCCAGCCTGGTCGCACGATGGCCAACAGATCGCTTACGTCAATCGGGACGGCTTGCGTTTATGGAACAGAGCGCTACGCAGCAGCCGCGTTGTGGTCAGACCGGATGCTTTGCCGGCTGAGGAACAGTCCCTCACATCGGTGTCCTTCACGCCCGACGGCCTGCGTCTTCTCTTTGCTTCCAATACGGCTGTCTGGGTCGTACCGGCGACGGGCGGAGCGCCGACCCGGATCCTCACAGGCCTCGACCGCATCTCGTCACCGCTACTCTCACCAGACCGACAGTCGGTGGTGTATCGGGTCCACGAACAGGACCACTATTCGCTGATCAAGACGCGCCTTGGCGACACAACGCAGGCCCGGATCAAGATCACGACAACTGCCCAGGGCTTTGCTCCCGTGTGGTCGCCGGACGGCCGCTACATCGCGATGCAGGACAAAGAAGGATTGGCGCTGATCTCTCCCAGTGGAGAGGACAAAAGGGTTCTCGCGCAGCTGGCGCCGTCCGCCGCAGTGTGGTCGGCGGACAGCCGGACACTCTACCTGGTGGACCGTAACGCCATGTTCTCGAAGATTGATATCGCTTCGGGATTGGAACAGAGGCTTGCCGATCACTCTCGCGTTGGAATCGGCACGCAGACCATTTCCACTAATCGCCCGTCGCTCTCCCTCGACGGCAAGAGCATCCTGCTCACCCGCATTTCGTACGACTCCCACATCAACCTCATTGGAGGTTTAGAACCGCCCACGACCTTCTGGCAGCGCCTGTTCCGCCGTAAGCTGTAGGTGATGTCGCCGCTGTTTCCGACCGAATCCGCCCCGCCCGCAAACGAACAACTGGAAGAAGGCGCCTGGCTCCTCCGCGGCTTCGCTACGCCCGATGTCCCCGCCCTGATTACGGAAATCTCACATATCCACGAAGTATCTCCCTTCCGCCACTTAGTAACTCCCAGCGGACATACGATGTCGGTCGCCATGACCAACTGCGGCCGTGTCGGCTGGGTCAGCGATCGCCGCGGCTATCGCTATGACCCCATCGACCCCGATACCGCCCAACCCTGGCCGCCCTTCCCTGCCCTCTTCCTCGACTTGGCCGCGCGCGCCGCCGAAGCCGCCGGATTCCCCCACTACGTCCCCGACGCCTGCCTCATCAACCGCTATGTCCCATCAGCGAAACTCAGCCTGCACCAGGATAAAGACGAGAACGACGCATACGCCCCGATCGTGTCAGTGTCCATCGGCCTCGCGGCCACCTTCCAATGGGGAGGCCGCAGGCGCGCCGACCCGGTCCGCCGCATGCTCCTCGAAAGCGGCGACATCGTCGTCTGGGGCGGCCCCGCGCGCTTCGTGTATCATGGCGTCTCCCCGCTCAAGCCCGGCGAACATCCGCTCACCGGTCCCACGCGGCTGAACCTCACGTTCCGAAAGGTCTTCTAACTATGCGATCCTGGCTTCTCATCATGTCGTCCATCCTCACCTTAGGCGAAGAAGTCTGGGCGCAAGCGAATGCCGGCGACCCCACTTGGCGGCCCGTCGTGATGGGGAAGAACGGCATCGTCGCCGCCGAACATCCCCTGCAGGCGCTCGCTGGGATGCGCGTGCTGCAGGATGGCGGTAATGCCATCGACGCCGCGCTCGCCGTCTTCTACATGACGGCGGTCACCGAACCGAGCGAAGCAGGCCTCGGCGGCGACGGCTTCATCCTGGCCTACATCAAAGCCATCGACAAGGTTGTACTGGTCAACGGCAGCGGCGGCGCGCCGAAGCTGGCCACCGCCGAGTATTACCGTTCGAAGGTCGGCACCGTGCCGCCCGATGGGCCGTACTCCACTGCCGTCCCCGGCGCCGTCGGCGGCTTCGACCTGCTGCACCGCAACTACGGCACCAAGCCCTACCGCGCCTTGCTCGACGATGCCATCCGCACCGCCAAGCAAGGCTATGCCGTCAGCGCCTGGGGCGCCGGCAACTTCCGCCGCTCCTTCGACATGCTGCGCCGCTACGACAGCAGCGCCGCCGCCTTCCTGCCCGGCGGCAAACCGCCCGCCATCGGCGATTGGCTCGTGCAACCTGACCTCGCCAAGTCCCTCACGCTTATCGCCGAACAAGGCGCCGATGCCTTCTACAAAGGCGACATCGCCCGCCTCACCGCGCGCTATCACGAGAAGAACGGCGGCCTGCTGCGCTACGAAGACCTGGCGTCGTTCGAAGCCGAACAGGCCGAGCCCATCCGCGTCAACTACCGCGGCTACGATGTCTTCCAATCGCCGCCCAACTCTGGCGGCATCGTCATGCTGCAGGCCTTGAACATTCTCGAAGGCTTCGATCTCAAGGCTCTCGGCCACAACTCGCCTGACTATCTGCACGTGCTCACCGAGGCCTTCAAACTCGCCTTCGCCGATCGTTATCCGTACATCACGGATCCGCGGTTTGCTCCCAACGCCCCCATCGCGCAACTGCTGTCAAAGCCCTACGCGGCACTGCGGCGCGGGTTGATCAAGATGGACCGCGCCATCGCCGGCGTCGCCCCTCCCGGGGATCCGGCGGGCAACAAAGCCATTCTCGACGGCCACACCATCCGCTATCACCAGCCGGGGCAAACGGCCGCGGCGGCCCCTGCCCGCGACCTGCGCGGCGATGGCGAGCAGACCTCGTCCTTCTCCATCACCGACAAGTTCGGCAACGCGGTCAGCGTTACGCATTCGGTGAACGGCGGCTTCGGCAGCGGCATGGTAGTGGAAGGCGCGGGCTTTGTGCTCAACAACCGCGGCAGCTACTTCGGACTCGATCCGAAAGACATCAATGTCATCGCACCGGGCAAGCGCACCAGACAAGGTGCCATCCCCGCGATGGCGTTGAAGGACGGCAAACCGTTCCTGGCCTGGAACACACCGGGCGGCGACACCATCCCGCAGACCATGACGCAGGCGTTTCTCAACGTTGTCGAGTTCGGCATGAACGTGCAGCAGGCGTCCGAAGCCCCGGCCGCGATGTCGTCCAACTTCCGCGTCTCGATGTACCCGCAAAACCCCGGCGACGGCCTCGCCATGCCGCAGGTGCTGGCCGACAAGGTCGCGGCGAAGCTGCGCGCGCTCGGGCATCCGGTCATTGCCTCGCCGACGCAGCCGCCGTATGGGTCTCCGTCGGGGCCTGGGGCGGTGAAGATGATCCTTATCCATCCCGCCACGGGCGTCATGTACGGCGGCGCCAGTCCCGGCAAGGACAATTACGTCCTCGGCTGGTAGACTGCTTCGATGCCCTCCGCGATCACCCGCCGCTCGCTGCTGCTGAGCGCATCGTCCCTGCTGGCCGCGCAGTCCACGCCCGCGAAGCCGAACGTCATCCTCATCCTGATGGATAACTTCGGCTGGGGCGAACTCGGCGTGTACGGCGGCGGCATTCTGCGCGGCGCCGCCACGCCACGGCTAGACCAACTCGCCTCGCAAGGGATGCGGCTGCTCAACTTCAACGTCGAGGCGCAATGCACCCCCAGCCGCGCCGCGCTGCTCACCGGCCGCTACGCCGTCCGCACCGGCAACTCGACGGTGCCGCTGGAATCGCCGCTCTACGGCCTCACGCAGTGGGAACACACGCTGGCCGAGAGCCTGTCCGATGCCGGCTACGCGACTGCCATTTACGGCAAGTGGCACCTGGGTCAGACCGAGGGCCGCTTCCCCACCGACCACGGCTTCGACGAGTGGTACGGCATCCCGAACTCCACCAACGACAGCTTCTGGTCCACCAATCCGCGCTTCCGCCCCGGGGCGCATCCGTACGTCAAGGTCCCGCACATTCTGGAAAGCCGCAAGGGCGAGGCGCCGAAGCAGGTGAAGGTGTTCGATCTCGAAGCCCGCGCCAATATCGACCGCGAACTCACCGACCGTTCCATCGCCTTCCTACGCAAGCAGACCGCGGCCCGCAAGCCATTCTTCCTGTACCTGCCGTACACGCAGACGCACATGCCGGTTACGCCCGATCCGGAGTTCAAGGGCAAGACGCGCAATGGCGACTTCGCCGATGTGCTGGCGCAGGTGGACGCCTATGCCGGGCGTCTGCTCGATGAAGTGGACCGGCTGGGCATCCGCGACAACACGGTATTTATCTTCACCTCCGACAACGGGCCCGAGGCGAACGTACCGTACCAGGGCTTCTCCGGCCCGTGGCGAGGCACCTACTTCACGGGCTTTGAAGGCTCGCTGCGGGCGCCGTTTCTCATCCGCTGGCCGGGCAAGATTCCGTCTGGCGCGGTCAGCAATGAGATTGTGCATGAGATGGATCTGTTCCCCACC
>JAEUQF010000255.1 GCA_016789745.1 Bryobacterales bacterium | reverse complement strand
TGCGCCAGTCACTGAGGTGTCTGAAGAAGCCCGGCGACCTGGGCATGGCCGCACGGGAGGGAGCAGGCGATCCGTTTCCGAACCGCTGGATGCAGTTTCGGCGCCAACGAAAGGATGGTGGAGGAGGCGGAGGAGTGCGGGTGATGGGAGTTGTACCGGATTCCGGATGACCGGATTTTCCCGGGAACGCTGACGCAAGGATGACAGTGGCGAGTTGAGGATGCGGCGAATCGATGAGTGCGAGTATGTGAAACTACGTGCGGCGAAGTGTGGTATCGGGATTTACGCAGATTGGAGGGGGGCGCGCGGGAGCGATCTGATCGAAATGGCTTCCCAGATGGGAATCTCCAAGGTTGGGCCGGCCTGCTACGATAAGGATGGTGAAGCCACGGACACGACCGACCTCCGAGTTGAACTTCAACTCACGGGAAACTCTCGAGCGGTTCCGTAAGGCAGCAGAGGCTTTCAACGACCGCGCGACGAAGTCGAAAGCGGCGGCCAGGAAGGTCCTGGTGGACGAAGGCATTTACACCAAGGCCGGGAAACTGACCAAGCAGTACAGCTAAGGCCAGCTTGCACCGTCTCAGTTCCGCATTTATTCTCGGCTATCACGGCTGCGACGAGCGAGTCGGCGAGCGTTTGCTGGCCGGTGCGTCCTTCAAGCCCAGCAACAACGATTATGACTGGTTGGGGCCAGGTATCTACTTCTGGGAAGCAAATCCGCTACGCGGGTTAGAGTTCGCCACTGAAGCCTCGCGTCGCAAGGGGGCAACGATTTCGAAGCCATTCGTGATTGGCGCGGTAATCGAATTGGGACTGTGCCTGGATCTGACAACGACGGCAGGTTTGGAGTGGCTGCGAATCGCATACAACAGTCTGGCAGAAGTGACGAGGGCCGCAGGTTTGGATCTACCGACGAACAGCGCCGATGAACTCCGGCGAACCCTGGATTGTGCCGTACTTCGGCGTCTGCACACTTTGGTCGAAGCACAGGAGTTGCCGCCGATTGACACAGTGAAGGGCGTATTCACGGAGGGTCAAGCGGCGTACCCGGGCTCGGGATTTCGGGAGAAGACTCACGTCCAGATTGCCGTGCGGAATGCCCGGTGTATCAAGGGTGTGTTTCGGGTGCCCGCCGAGGAACTTCGGGTTTAGCATGGCGCCCAGGTGAACGGACGGTTGGAAACGATGTCCTGATCACACTCTGCGTGCGGGAAGCGCTGCCTGTAGGTGGATATGGGCGCTGCGTGAACGGTTGTCGCTTTGGCCGGTGGTGGGAGTCATGCCGGGCGCCTACGGACGCACACACACTCCCGGCGACGAGCTACGACGCGCCGTGTGCCATCAGGCACTCCAGGAGGGCTTGGGTCGCGGCTTGCCACCGCCCGAACTTCTCGACAAGGTCCCGCTCAAACCGGGCGCGGCCGAGCTCATCGGTGGCTCTTGGGGCGGCGAGGAAGTCGAGCAGTTCCTGGGAGACTTTCCGGAAGGCGATGAGTTCGGCAGAGCAGCGCATGCCTGCCCTGGTATTGCGTTTGACGAGGTCTTCGATGCCCTCAATGCCCTTCTTGACCTGTTCGATGATGGTGGCCATCAGGATCTGGATCTGGCGCGCGAGTTCTTCGAGCTTGCGCCCCATGAAGGGCAGCGACTGGATGAGGATCATGAGGGCGATCAGCGCCAGTATGGCGAGGAGGGCCGCCTCGGCGGCCGCTGCTGCCGCTACGGTGGGCGTCACGACTGCCGCCAAGAGGATGGGGATGCTGAGGGTGATCATGCGTTTCGCCTCCCGGAAGGGCGCTGGCGCAGCGGCAGACGGCTCGGCTTGATCGTAGGTGTGGGGAGCTTTGTCTGGATGGGTCCGGAGGCGAGATTGGAAGCCAGTGCCTGGACGGCATCGAGACCGGTTTGGACCGAGGCAGGCAGTTGCAATCCGCGGGTGGCGAGGGTGCTTTTGAGGTCGCCGAGGATTTCCTGGACGTAGGCGCGGACCTGTGGCTCACATGCGGCGCTGACGAACTGTTCGAGGGCTTGGAGGGTTGGGCCGTGCGGGTCGATGCGGCCGTCGACGATGCGGGTGTAACTCTGCTGGAAGTTGGTGATGGCGGCGATGGTTTTGGGGCCGACAATGCCGTCCACTTTGAGGAGCGGCAGATTGTGCTGCTGGCGGAAGAGGTTGAGTGCCTCCTGGATGCGGACGGTGTCGGTTCTGAGGTTAACGCCCCCCTTGCCCACCGATGCGGTAATTGCCATGGAACACCTCGGGTGTTGCGGATTGTTTCTCGAAGGATAACGGAGAAGGCGGTACGGAGTTTCCCTGATTTTCCGGGGTTATTCGCGGGAATGTGGAGATACGCACGGGCGGGGTGCACTTTGACGCGGACGCGACAGATGCAGCGGGAACCAGGTTACGAGAGGCAAGGGGGGCCAGGTGGTGGAAGGCTCGTAGAGCCGCTTGCTGCCCCTCCTCCGCTAAAGCTCCCTCCGTCGCTGCGCTTTGGCGGGCAAGACGGTGGGTGGGGGCGCCCGCGGCTCCGTAGTTTCGGCTTGGCAACAGACTGCTATGATTCCAATGTGATACGCCGTCTGTACGTGCATAACTTCCGGTGCCTGGAGAACTTCGAGTTGCCTGTCGCGGGGCAGCGGTCGATGCTGCTGATTGGGAAGAATGGCTCGGGCAAGACGTCGGTGGGGATGGCGCTTCGGATTCTGCAGCAGATTGCGCGGGGCAAGAACCGGGTTGGGGATCTGGTGGAGCCCAAGGATCTGGCGAGAGGGCGCGCGGATGTTCCGATGCGGTTTGTGCTGGAAGCGGAGTTGGATGGCAGCACCTTCCGTTACGAACTCGCGCTGGAGTTGCCAAGCGGCTTCCAGGAATTGCGCGTGTTGGAGGAGAGTCTGGCGGTAGGGGAGTCGCAAGCGTACCGCCGGAGTTTGGCGGATGTGCAGATCACGGGGCGGAACAACCGCGAGAAGCCTCCCGCATTTCGGATGGACTGGCACATGGTGGCGCTACCGGTGATCCAGGAGCAATCGCCGTCCGATCCGGTGGCGGTGTTCAAGCGCTGGCTGGCGCGGATGATCCTTCTGCGGCCAGTGCCGGAGTTGATGACTGGCGAGTCGAAGAAAGAGACGCTGCAGCCGGAAGGGAATGGGACCAATTTTGCCGAATGGTTCACGGGGGTGATGGCGCACGCCCCGTCGGCCTATGGCAAGGTGGAGCGGTATCTCGAGGAGTTGCTGCCGGATTTGCGGGAGATCCGGAATCCGGAGACGGGGCGGGATGTCCGCAATCTGGAGGTCCATTTTGGAAACGATAAGGGTGTTCTGCGGGTAGCGTTTGAGGACTTGTCGGATGGGGAGAAGTGTTTTCTGGTGGCGGCGGTGGTGCTGGCGGCAAACGATACGTATGGGCCGCTGTTCTGCTTCTGGGACGAGCCGGACAATTACCTGGCGCTTTCGGAGGTTGGGCACTTTGTTCTTGGCCTACGGAAAGCCTTTGGGAAGACGGGTGGACAGTTTGTGGCGTCCTCCCATAATCCGGAGGCGATCCGGCACTTCTCGGATGAGACGACGTTTTTGCTGTATCGCAACAGTCACCTGGAACCGACGATTGTGCAGGCTGTGCGTGAGTTGCCCGAGCGCGGGGATCTGGTGGGTGCGCTGATTCGGGACGATGTGCGGCCATGAGCGCAAACCGCTTCAAGCCGCACCTGCTGGTGCTGCCCGAGGACGATGCGAACCGGCAGATCGCGGTGGGTTTCGCATACGAGTTGGAGAGCAGAGTCAGCCGGCACATTCAGGTGCTGCCGGTCGCGGGTGGCTGGTTGAACGTGGTTTCGCAGTGCGTTGGCGAACATGCGGGAGAGTTGGGGCGCAACCCGCTGCGGCACGTTTTGCTGCTGCTGGACTTCGATGAGGACGGCGACCGGCTGAAACGGGTGCGCGAACAGATTCCAACCAATGTGGCAGAGCGGGTATTTGTCCTGGGCTGTTGGAGTGAGCCAGAGCGGCTGAAACAGAAACTCGGCGGTACGCTCGAGGGGATTGGCCAGGCGCTGGCCGAGGAATGCCGGAGCGGTACCCGGAACGTCTGGGCGGATGGGCAGCTGGCGCACAATGAGGCGGAGTTGGCGCGGTTGCGGGCCCAGGTGCGACCGTTTCTGTTCTGAGGGCAGCAGGCGCGGTTGCCGGCGCAGGGAGCCGGCCGGGCAGTCTGTGTTTTGGCGACGGACGTGCGGCATTGGGAGCACGGGGTGGCAACAGTTCGTATTCGATTCCGATCTAACGGGCAACCGGGAAAGAGCACACCGAGTTAACGGAGTCTCGGTGACCTGCTCCTATCGCGGCGAGGGCCGGTGGTTCGGGTCGTGGGACATCCAACCGGCCCTCGCGAGTGTTTGGGGTGAGGGAGGGTGGGCGGAGCCGGCGTGGGCGAGGAGTTTCATGGCATCGAGCGGGCGGAGTTCGTCCAGGTGGGAGTCGCAGTGGACGCAGAGGTAGCCATGGACGAGGAGGAGGGTTTCCGAGCAGCAGAGCAGGCAAGTGATCACGATTATTAGTTGCGGACGGGGGAATTGTTCTCACCTGCAGGTTTAGGTGAAGCCGAAGAGTTTGGGGTTGCGGGAGATGATGAGGACGGCTAAGACTTTGGGAACGTACTCCATGGTTTCGCGGGGGAGTGCGCGGACGCGGTAGAGGTACCAGAAATTGCGCTGGCGGATGGGGTCCTTGACGGCGGTGCGGACGGCCTGCTTCACTTTGCCGGGGCCGCCGTTATAGGCGGCGACGGCGAGCATGACGGAGCCGCCGGCGCCGAAGTCGAGGATGAGTTCGCGCATGATTTTGCAGGCGGCGATGGTGGATTTGCGGACGTTCATGCGTTCGTCGACGTTGGCGTTGACGGTGAGGCCGAAGGCGCGGGCGGTGGGGGCCATGAGTTGCCAGGGGCCGGCGGCGCCGCTCTGGCGGTTGACGACCTGGGTGATGGCGCTTTCGACGACGGCCATGTAGGCGAGGTCAGGGGGGAGTTTGTGGTCGACGAAGATCTGGCGCATCATCTGGACATCGCCTCTGGCCTTACCGAGGGCGCTGACGATGAGGCTGCGGTTGGGGCCCTGGTATTCCTTGACGAAGCGTTCGACCTGCTCGAGGAAGTCGGGCGGAAAGGTGTAGGTTTCGGCGCCGAACTCCTGCATGAGGGTTTTGAGTTCTGCTTCGACGGGGCGTACGGGGCCCTGGCGGACGGCGCCGAGGCGGAACAGGAGGCCGCTGGAGAGGTCGCGGGCTTCGCCCTGGTAGTTTTCGAGGCGGGCGATCAACTCTTCGGTCTGCTGCTCATCGCCCTGGGCTTCGGCGAGTCGTTTTTCGACTTCCTGGATGCGGGTGTCGATGCGGGCTTTTTCCTGGTTGAGGCGGCGGACCTGGAGGAAGCTGCCGATGGCAACGATGCCAAGCGTGATGGCGAGGACGGCGATGACGCCGCGGAGGCGGCGGCCGGTCTGGCCCATGCCGCGGGCGATGACGTCGCGGAGGAGGTTGTGTGTCTGGTCATGGGAGGCGTCGCGCATGCGGGCGAGGCGGATGCGGGCGGCGGCTTCGGCGGCGAGGCGTTCCTGTTCGGGGACGCGGAGTTCGGCGGGGATATCGGTGATGACCTGGGTTTCTTCGTGGCGGGGGAGGGCCATGTCATCGAATAAGAAGGTGAGGCGCGGGCCGGAGGCGCCCATCTGGATGGAGGCTGGGGCTTCGATGGTGCAGGCGTTGACGCGTTCGCCGTTGACGAAGGTGCCGTTGCGGCTGCCGAGGTCGCGGAGGCGGAAGACGGAGGCGTGCGGGTCGCGCTCGATTTGGAAGTGGACGCCGGAGACGGAGGCGTCATCTTCGAGGACGACGTCGTTTTGCAGACTGCGGCCGACGCGGGTGACGGTATCGGTGACGCGATAGCGCGTACCGGCAAGGGACCCCGAGGTGCGCACCAGCCAAGCCTTGGTGGTGCGTTTCTGCTCGTCGTGTTGGCTCACGGTTGGTTCGAGATTCGTCACTCATTGTGTCAGATGGACAAAGGGCGCGTACGGTTGCAGGAGCGGGCGGGGTTGAAGTGCCAAAGCGAGCCGAGTGGCGACATAATAGGGAGAGTCAAAATGAAGAGAACTCCATCTTCACGCCGATTTTCCGCTGCCCTGTGCGCCGTGGCTACGTTTCTGGTGGTTGCGGGCTGGGTAAGCGCGCAATCGAATGGAACCGCACCAAAGGCGGTGAATGAGGCGGCGTATGCATCCGATGTCAGGCCGTTTCTGGATAAGAACTGCCTGCGATGCCACAACGCCGATAATCCGATTGCGGGCGTGCGGGTGGACAATCTGGATACCAGCCTGGAAGACAGGCAGATTCGCTTCTGGGAAGGGGTGCGGCACCGGGTGAAGAACGGTACGATGCCGCCGAAAGGGATGCCGCAGCCAACGGCGGAAGAGCGGAAGAAGGTGGTGGATTGGACAGAAAACGCGCTGGAGATTGCGCGGCTGCGGCCGGCACCGAAGAACGGCATGGTGCGGCGGTTGACGGTGGCGCAGTATCGCAACACGCTGCGGGAGTTGCTGCAGATCGACGATGACATGGCGGAGATTCTGCCGCCGGACGCGGTTTCGAAGGATGGCTTCCTGAATAACAAGGAGACGCTGCATCTGAATCCGCTGCTGATTGAGACGTATCTGGAGATCGCGGAGAATGCGCTGGGCCGGGCGCTGGTGGATGTGAAGCAGAAGCCTTCGATTCAAAATTTCCGGATGGATTTTGGGGCAGGGATTAATAAGACACCGCTGGCGGAGGAGTTGGTGCTGGGGGCCAACAGCCTGTTACTGGAGAACAAGGATTTCACGGTGACGCAGTTGACGGCGGCCAAGCCATTCGCGTTTGAGCCGTTCTTCATGCGGACGAAGTACCGGTTTATTGAGGGGTATCAGGGCAACGATACGGTGCGCGGATGGCGCGATTTCGACTCGATTTATCATTCGGTGTTTGCGTGCCTGCGAGGGTCGCGGGGGTATCCGAAGGGGCTGGCGTATAGCAGTGTGCCGCAGGGGATGCTGCTGCGTCCGGCGATTCCGAACGATGAAATCTTCCAGGCCGATGGGACGTATGGGCCGAAGGCGAATTTCAAGATCAGCCTGCGCGAGTTGCCGGATCATGGGCGGTTCCGGGTGACGGTGACGGCGGCGCGTTACAACGACGGGCTGCTGTTGGATGCGGGTGCGGTGACGCAGCCGGTGGACCGAGCGGGCGCGATTTCGGTGAACGTGGGGAAGAAGGCGCAGACGGCGACCATCGTGAAGCCTGGGATTTACCAGGTGGATGTGCATGCGGCCAAGCGCAACGAGGTGATGGCGACGCCGGACGGGACGCATCTGGACGAGGGCTTGGCGGGGGCGTGGCTGATGGACGGGAGCGCCGCGGCGGCGCATCCGGGAGCTAAGGAGTTGACGGGGACGGTGGAGGGAGCGGCGCGGTTCGTGGATTCGCCGTTTAATGAGTCGCTGCTGTTGGCCCGCGATAACGATTTCGTGACTGTGCCGCGGCGGGAGGAGTTGAACGTAGGGACGGGCGAGTTCACGGTGGCGGCGTGGATTCATCCGCGGCGGTTGCGGAAGTCGGGGCTGGTGAGCATGGGCGGGACGGGCTGGACGCATGGCTGGTACCTGGACATGCCGGACAACAAGGGGATCTTGCGGTTTGAGTCGGCGGGTCCGGACAACCAGTCGAATGGGAGTCTGGCGACGCCGGCAGGGACGGTGCGGGCGAATGTGTGGCAGCATGTAGCGGCAGTGGTGCGGAGAGGGAACAACGAAGCGCGGCTGTACGTGAACGGGTACCTGGTGGCGACGGGGAAGATTGGGAATGCGAATCTGGATAACCCGAAGATGAACCTGCTGCTGGGTCGGGTGATGGGGCAACCGACGTTCCGGGGCGAGTTGGATGAAGTGCGGCTGTATCGCAGGGCTTTGGGTGAGGCGGAGATCCAGGCGTTGATTCAGCCGGGACGGGCATTCGCGGTGGCGCCGCCGGAGAAGCCGCAGGAATTGACGCTGCGGTTGGGGGATCGTGAGTTCAACGGGGTGTTGCAGCAGCCGGCGTTCGTGGTGGTGCGGTTGGGTGCGGGGGCGCTGCCGGTGGAGGCGAGCCTGAGCGGGTCGCGGGAGTTGGAGAAGGTGGTGTTGACGCCGCTGGCGGTGGAGCATGAGGCCGCCAAGCGGTTCGCGGTGTTTGAGAAGAGGGCGCCTCGGCTGGGCGTGCATTTGGGGTTGCGGCGCGATTGCGGCAGCACGTTCGCGCGGGTGGGCGAGGTCAAGACCGTGAGCAACGCGGATCCG
The DNA here is from genome assembly GCA_016789745.1 of Bryobacterales bacterium. Taxonomy (GTDB): domain Bacteria; phylum Acidobacteriota; class Terriglobia; order Bryobacterales; family Bryobacteraceae; genus CADEFT01. The sequence continues at coordinate 8,995 of JAEUQF010000255.1, read as the reverse complement.
ACGAAGTTTGTATTTGAGGGCGCGATTCGCAACTATCCTTCGCCGGATGTGGAGAAGGATAACGTGAACTATCTTGCGGGCATTCGGGAGATCGCGGTGCGCAGCGAATACACCGACGGGCGGGACATGCCGCGGCTGCTGATCAAGTCGATTGAGTTTGAGGGGCCGTATTACGATGCGTGGCCGCCGGCGTCGCATAAGAACGTGTTCGTGGATTCGGCGAAGAAGGCCGATGAAGGGGCGTATGCGCGGGAGGTGCTGCGCAATTTTGCGACGCGGGCGTACCGGCGTCCGGTGGCGGAGGCGGAGTTGGGGTCGTTGGTGGCGGTGTATGAGCGGGCGCGCAAGGGTGGGCGGGAGTTTCTACCGGCGATGAAGGATGCGCTGGCGGTGGTGTTAACGTCGCCGCAGTTCCTGATGCTGACCGAGAACAGTGCGACGCCGAAGCCGGAGCCGCTGGATGACTGGGAGTTGTCGTCGAAGCTGAGCTATTTCCTGTGGAATGGGCCACCGGACCGTACGACCTTGCAGCTGGCGCGGACGGGCGCGTTGCGGGCGTCGCTAGATAGCGAAGTGGAGCGGATGATCGGGTCGCCGAAGTTTGGGCGGTTTATCCAGGAGTTCGCAGCGCAGTGGCTGAGTCTGGATAAGTTCCAGGTGGTGGAGCCGGATCGGAACAAGTTTCCGAAGTTGAATCGCGATGTACGGGTGCATTTGAAAGAAGAGCCGGTGGCGTATCTGCAGCACCTGATCAAGAACAACCTGCCGGTGAAGAACCTGATTGATTCCGATTTTGTGTTGTTGAACGAGGCGTCGGCGAGTTATTACGACTTGGGCGATCGGGTGGAGAGCGGCTTCCAGTTTATTCCGGTGAAGCACAACCGGCGGGAGTTGGGTGGGGTGTTGACGCAGGCGGCGATTCTGGCGGGGTTGTCGGATGGGCGCGAGTCGAATCCGGTGAAGCGCGGGGCGTGGCTGGCGCGGAAGATTGTGGCCGAACCGCCGGCGGATCCGCCGCCGAACGTGCCGGCGCTGGGTGAGGATAACCAGGGGTTGTCGCTGCGGGAGCGGATTGAAAAGCATCGGAGCCAGCCGGGCTGCCAGCAGTGCCACATGACGATTGATCCGTGGGGGGTGGCGTTTGAGGAGTTCGATGCGGGCGGGCGGTTGAAGGCACAGCCGGCGGATGCGCGGAGCAAGCTGCCGGACGGGGCGGAAGTAAACAATATCAATGATCTGAAGCGGCACCTGGCGCAGGACCGGGTGGACCAGGTTGCGTTCAGTGTCCTCAAGCACCTGGCCACCTATGCGGCCGGGCGCACATTGACATACAATGAGATCAACTATTTGAAGCAGGATGGCTTGCAGCTAAAGGCCACCGGCTACCGGATGAAGGACATGATCCGGTATGTTGTGCGTAGCAGGATGTTCCTGGAAAAGTAAGAAACCCCTTCTGGAGACTGAAGATGAGCTCTTTACGACTCGATCGCCGCGCGTTCCTGAGAGGTATTGGCGGAGCGGCGCTGGCTCTGCCGGTGTTGGAAGCGATGGGCAAAGAGGTCACCAACCACGTGCCGCGGCGGTTCTGCGCGATGTACACGGCGAACGGGATGTCGTTGCCGAAGACCGAGCATGGGATTGACGAGTGGAGCTGGTTTCCGACGGCGAAGGATGCCAATGGGGAGTTTGTGTTCGGCAAGTCGACCGAGCCGCTGCAGCCGTTCCGGAACAAGTTGAGTTTCATGGGTGGGCTGCATCACCCGAGTGGGCCGAAGGCCGATCCGCACACCTGTTCGGACATGTGGCTGACGGGGGCTCCGCTGCACAACCCCAAGCCAGGGACGTACAACACGGTGGGCCTGGACCAGATGATTGCGCTGCATACGAAGCAGTATTGCCGGCAGCCTTCGCTGATTCTGTCGATTGACGCGGGGACGGGGTTTCTGTCGCGCACGGGGACGATCAGCTACAACCTGGAGGGGCGTCCGATTCCGGCCGAGAATAGCCCGCGGCGGATTTTCGACCGGCTGTTCCGCGGGGACAACAACGCGGTGGCCGAGCGGGAGCGGTTGCAGCGGCGGATCAAGCTGGTGGATGCGGTGGCCGATAGCGCGAAGTCGCTGGATCAGCAGTTGAGTAAGAGCGACCGCGAGCGGATGGATCAGTATCTGACTTCGCTGGATGAAGTGGAGTCGCGGCTGATTGCGAGCGAGAAGTGGATCGACATTCCGCTGAAGAAGCAGGATTACTCGCATTTGAATCTGGATGCTTCGAATGAGGGCGAGCCGGCGGAGTATTACAAGACGATGTTCGACCTGATCGCACTGGCGTTCGATGCGGACATTACCAGGTCGGTGGCGTTCATGTTGAACCGCGAGGATGGTATGGGAATCAGCGATACGTTCCCGATCAAGCTGGGGTTGGGGCGCACGCATCACAATCTGTCGCATGCGACGGATAAGGAAGGGCAGCTGAATTTCGCCAAGTACGACCGGTTCCTGGCGACGCAGGTGGCGCACTTCCTGGGGCGGTTGGAATCGTATAAGGACCGGGAAGGGTCGGTGCTGGACAACACGATCGTGCTGTTCGGCAGTGGTGCGAGTACGACGCATAATCCGCGGAATCTGCCGACGCTGGTGGCGGGCGGCAGCAACCTTGGGCTGAAGCACGGTAAGTACTGGCGCAAGGAAGATGCCCGGATGTCGAACATGTATCTCAGCATTCTGCGGGCGTTGGCGATCGAGGTGGAGACTTTCGCGGATAGCACCGGGACGTTGAGCGAGTCGATTTTCACGAAGGGTTGAGAGCTTTGCATTGTCCTGGGGACTAAGTTCACAGGACGATGACATTCCGGTTCGATCAGACTTACAAGCTGATGGCGGAGGAGGATCCGCGCGGGTCGATTACACTCATCGCAGGCATTCCCCTTGCCGAAGACGCGGATGTGGAGAATGTCGACCGCGAACTGAATATTGAGCGTCAGAACGCGGATCATATCTACCGCGTGCAACTGGGAAACCAGACTTCCCTGCTGCATTTCGAGGCGCTGACCCACTACCGCTCCGATTGGGGCCGTGCACAACTGGATCACGCGATATTGATGGAGCAGAAGTACCGGTTGCCGGTACGCAGCTGCTTGCTGCTGTTTCGCGAGAAGGACACTCCCGCGCAGATCCCGGAGATCGTGCGGCGCGAGTCGGGCGACCTGACACAGAAGTTGAAGGTGCAGATCATCCGGCTATGGCACAGACCAGCCGCTGAAGTGCTGGCGAGTAATAGCGTTGTGCTGTACCCTTGGGTGGCATTGATGGATGCCACTGTCGAGGAGCAACAGGAGGCGGCACGCCGTCTGCGAGATGCTGGGCGTGAGGGACTCCAGATGCACATGGCACTGCTGGGAGCGCTCCGCTATGGTAGTAGAGAGAGCTTTCTGGAGAGGATTGGGCGCATGTTTCTTACCAAGGAGATTCTTCGCGACTCGCCGATGTGGCAGGAGATTGAAGACGAAGCCCGGGCCGAAGGACTGGCCAAGGGCGTGGCCGAAGGACTGGCCAAGGGCGTGGCCGAAGGACTGGCCAGGGGCGTGGCCGAAGGACTGGCCGAAGGGCGGGCCGAGGGGCGGGCCGAAGGCGAGCGCCGCGCGCTAACGACGATTCTCCGGCGGCGGTTTGGGACGGTGCCGGCGTGGGCGGAAGACAGGATGGCATCGGCTCCGCTCGAGACGCTGGAACGGTGGATTGAGCAGGCGGTAGTTGCCGATTCGGTGGAGAGCAGCCTGGCATAGGGCTGGACAAAATTAGCACATCAGAAAGTTTGGCGGTGTCCACATAAGAGGTCCTTATGATAAACTGGGCGCCGGTGGATTTCCCGCATTTAAAGCTTTTTCGCGACATTGCCCAGACGGGCAGCATGAGCCGGGGGGCGGCGCTCAACAACATCAGCCAGTCGGCTGCGAGCCAGCATGTGCAGGAGTTGGAGCGCAATCTGGATGCGGAATTGATTGATCGCTCCAGCCGGCCGCTGCGGCTGACCGAAGCCGGGCGTCTATACGCGGATCTGTGCCGGGATGTGTTGCGGCGGCGGGAGGAGTTCGAATCGGCGCTGGAGCAACTACGGACGGGAGTGGTGGGATCGGTGCGGGTGGCGGCGATCTTCTCGGTGGGGTTGGTGGAGATGTCGCGCATTGAGGAAGAGTTCGCGCAGCGCTGGCCGGAGGCTAGGATTGAGGTGCAGTATGTGCGTCCGGAGCGTGTGTACGAAGCGGTGCGGCACGATGAGGTGGACCTGGGGTTAGTAAGCTATCCGCACCCGGCCAAGGACATTGCGGTGATTCCCTGGCGGGAAGAGGAGATGATGGTGGCGGCAGCGCCAGCGCATCCCGTTTCGAAGCTGTCGCGGGTGGCGGCGGCGGACCTGGACGGCATGGAGTTCATCGGCTTTGACAAGGACCTGCCGATCCGGCGGGAGGTGGACCGGTTCCTGCGCGACCGCGGCGCGGAGGTGGATATCCGCATCGAATTGGATTCGATTCCGATGATCAAGGAAGCGCTGGCGATCGGGCATGCGGTGAGCATCCTGCCGGAGCGGATGCTGCGGGCGGAGGTGGCGGCGGGGAGCCTGGTGTGTATCCCGCTGGAGGCGCCGGGGCTGATCCGGCCGTTGGGGATCATTCACTTGAAGAAGAAACGATTCAGCCGCGCGGCGACGGCGTTTCTGTCGTTGCTGCGGCAGCCGCAGGCGGTGGAGGATGCGGAGACGGAGCTTGCCCGCGTTCCGTGATATACTCGAAAAGGATGCGTAGTTGCATTCCGCCGTCGCGGAACATCAACCGGCCGACCCCCACATTCGAGTTCCCTGCTCCCGTTGCCTCTGTCAACAAATCTCCAAGATGAAGGCTAGCGTCCCGATTACTCGCGGCATCCAGTCCCTGTTTGGGACACGGGATGAGAACATGCGTCTGCTCGAAACCGGGCTGGGCGTGCGCACGTTTGTGCGCAACGATGCGCTGGAGATCGAAGGGGACGACGGGCAGGTCCGGCGCGCCGAAACGATATTGAATGAGTATGCTCAGCTGCTGGCCGAAGGGACACCGGTGAGCAATGGGGACCTGAACGGGTACCTGCGGGTGCTGGCGGCGGATCCTGAGGTAACGCTGCGGGGCCTGGTGCTGTCGGGGCGGCAGCGCAGTTTCGGCAAGAAGGTGCTGGCGCCGAAGAGCATCAACCAGCAGCGGTATCTGGAAGCGATCGAACGCAATGATTTGGTGTTCGGCGTGGGTCCGGCGGGAACCGGCAAGACCTACCTGGCGGTGGCGATGGCGGTGAACGCTCTGCTGAGCAAGCGGGTAAGCCGGCTGATTCTGACGCGTCCGGCGGTGGAGGCCGGCGAACGGCTGGGCTTTCTGCCCGGCACGTTGCAGGAAAAGATTGACCCGTATCTGCGCCCCCTGTATGACGCCATCTATGACATGATGGACCCGGAGAAGGTGGAAAAGCTCATGGAACGGGCGACCATCGAAGTTGCGCCGCTGGCGTTCATGCGCGGGCGCACGTTGAACGACAGCTTCATCATTCTGGACGAGGCGCAGAACTGTACGCCGGAACAGATGAAGATGGTGCTGACGCGGCAAGGCTTCAATTCGAAGACGGTGGTGACGGGCGACCTGACGCAGGTGGACCTGCCGAACCCGCGGCGGAGCGGCCTGCTGGAGGCCACCGAGATTCTGCGCGGGATTGAAGGAATCAGCTTCCTCTATTTCGATGAGCGCGACGTCGTGCGCCACTCGCTGGTGCAGCGGATCATCAAGGCCTACGACCGGCACACAGAAGCACAAGGCTCCCGGCAATTGTCGTTGCGGCTAGGTAGTGAGGCCGCCACGGAGGCTCCCGCCGCCGAGCCGGAACCTGACGCCCAAGCGGCGCAATAATACCCATAACCCCAATGTCCTCCGACGGCAGCCATCTGAGCTTTGACCGGTGTCCAATCAACGTGGACCGCAAGCGCCTTCGTGCGTTTCACCAGCGTCTGCAACAGGAAGTGGTGACGGCATCGTTCGGCTGCCTGTTGACGCATGACAAGCGGCTGCAGCAGTTGAACCGCGACTTTCTGGGGCACGATTACCCCACCGATGTTCTCTCGTTTCCCAGCGGCGATGGCGGGAACCTGGGAGAGATGGCGATTTCGCTGGAACGGGCCGCCGAGCAGGCGGCGCAGTACGGCCATACGATGGAGACTGAGATTGAGATCCTGATGCTGCACGGGGCGCTACATCTGAGCGGCATGGATCATGAGACGGATAAGGGCGCGATGGCGCGCCGGGAATCGAGTTGGCGGAAGAAGCTGGGCCTGCCGCACGGGCTGATCCGGAGAGCCCGCGCATGATCTCCGTACTGCTATTGGTGGTGCTGGCGCTGATCTGCGGCGTGATCGTGATTGTCAGCTTCATGCACCTGCTGTGCCGCGAGAGCCTGCGGATCAAGGCGCGGGATCCGGAGTCGCTCGATTACTACAAGGAAGTGCTGCAGGAAAAGACGCAGATGGATGGCGAGCAGGGGGCGCTGGCCTACAGCCTGATCCGCCATTTCGGCCTGCTGGCGATGACGATTGTGATGATGGCCTCGTCATTGGACGGCGACAACCCGAACATCTGGCTGGCACTGCTGCAGGCGTTCGGGCTGGCGTCGCTGCTGATGCTGGTGACCAGCTACCTGATTCCGACGTTTCTCTACAACCGCACCAACGGGCACTGGGCGCTGGCAGCGATTCCGCTGCTGCGACTGCTGGCGCTGCTGGCGCGGCCGGTGATTGGTGCGTTGGAGTTAGTACAAGACCTGGCGGATTTGGGCAAGCAGGAGCAATCGCAGCCGGAGCCGACGCAGGAAGAGCATGTGGAAGCGCTGATTGAAGCTGGCAAGGAAGAGGGCATCTTAGAAGAGGATGACAGCCAGCTGATCCAGTCGGTGGTGGCGTTTGGGGACAAGACGGTACGCGAGATCATGACGCCGCGCCCCAACATCGTCGCGGTGGATTCGGGGACGACGCTGGAGCAGTTGCGACAGATTGTGATCAATGAGCAGTACTCCCGGATTCCAGTGTACTCAGGTACGATTGATAACCCGGTGGGCTTCGTACATGTGCGCGATATGTTCGAGCAGGACGAATCGCAGCGCGCCACGCGCACCGTGGTCAGCATCATGCGCCCGATTCCGTTCGTGCCGGAGACCAAGCCGGTGAGCGCGCTGCTGCGCGAGATGCAGCGGGACAGCGTCCATATGGTGGCGGTGGTGGACGAGTACGGCAATATCGCCGGTATCGCGACCATGGAAGACCTGGTGGAGGAGATCATCGGCGAAGTGCGCGACGAGCATGAGCCGGGCGTGGATGCCGTGCCGGAAGGCGAAGATGCCTACCTGGTGGCAGGCAACTTCGATCTGGATAATCTGAAACAGCTGATCGACTTCACGCCGCTGGAAGCCACCGAGGCCACCACCGTGGGCGGGCTGGTCACCGAATGGCTGGGCCATGTGCCGCGGCCCGGGGAGACGGTGCAGCGCGAAGGGGTGGAGATGCAAGTGATCGCCAGTGATCAGCGCCGCGTAGAGCGCGTGCGCATTCGCAAATACCGCAATGGGAATTCATGAGTAGTCAACCGCATCGTTCCGGCTTCGTCTCGATTGTGGGACGCCCGAATGCCGGCAAATCGACGTTATTGAACACACTGCTGGGGACCAAGCTGGCCATCGTGGCCGATAAGCCCCAGACCACGCGTACGGTGATCCAAGGGGTGCTGACGGAGCCCGGCGCGCAGATCGTTTTTCTGGACACGCCCGGGATCCATGAGGCGAAGACGCTGTTGCACCAGCGCATGCTGGAGTCGATCCGGCAGGCGATGGAGGATCGGGACCTGATTCTGTTTCTGGCCGATGCCACGCGCGCGCCGGGACCGCTGGACGATCAGGCGCTGGAATGGATCAGGGACGTGAAGGCGCCGGTACTGCTGGTTCTGAACAAGGTGGACCTGCTTTCCAACAAGGCGGCGATGCTGCCGGTGCTGGAGGCGTACCAGGGCAAGCGCGACTTTGAGGCCTTCATCCCGATCTCGGCTTTGAACGGAGATTTGGGACCATTGAAGGCGGAGATTCTGAAGCGGCTGCCAGAGGGGCCGGCGTACTTCCCCGAGGACCATCTGACGGACCTGCCGGAGAAGTTTCTGGCGGCGGAGTTCATTCGCGAGAAGATCCTGCATGCGACGCGGGAAGAGGTGCCGCACTCGGTGGCCGTGGTGATTGATGTCTGGAAAGAGGAGCCTCGGAAGAAGGGTGGCGTGCTGACGCGGATTCTGGCCACCATTCACGTGGAGCGCGAGGGCCAGAAGCGGATTCTGATCGGGCAGGGCGGATCGCTGTTGAAGCAGATTGGAACCGAGGCTCGGCTGGAGATGGAACGACTGCTCGACCGGAAGATCTTCCTGGAGCTCTTTGTGCGGGTGACGGAAGACTGGCGGCAGCGGGCGCAGTTTTTGAACGAGTTGGATCAATCGCGGCAGGCGGGGGAGTAGGGGTTGGCGCAGGGGCGCCGCCCCATCGAGGATAACGGTTACGGTCGACTGCCGCTGGCCACGGCCAACACCTGTCCGGCGGTCCACTCGGCATCATTCGAACCAAGGAAAGCCACGGCACCGGCGATATCGGAGGGTGTACCCGGGCGGTCGAGGGTGTCTGCGACATCCTGGAGGAACTCCAGGGTCCCTTCCATCCTCTCCTGCCCTCGGTGAGGACCAGACCGGGCGCGATGGCGTTGACGCGGATCTTGCGCGATCCGAGTTCCATAGTGAGGCCCCTGGTGAGGGCGTCGACCTTCGGCGCGCTGGAGAAGTTGACCACGTCCGCTAGGCAAAAGTTGACCACCACCCAATAGGCCAGCCGATGAAGGGGGATGCCCGGAACCCGGAAGCGCCCCTGCCGGATCTGCCGCCGGTGGTTCTACCCGGATCCGC
>JAEUQF010000224.1 GCA_016789745.1 Bryobacterales bacterium | reverse complement strand
GCCACTTCGTAGATCGGCTGCATGTACTCCCAGCGCAGGCCCAGGTTCAGGGTGAAGTTGCTGGCGAGCTTGAAGTCGTCCTGTACGAAGAGGGCGGAGCGCCAGAAGCGGTGACCCCAGGTGCCCGTCGCGGCGCCACGGCCCTTGCGATTCAGCGCATCGATCATGAAGTCGCCGAAGTCCAGGCCGGTGTAGGTGCCGGTGTAGCTGAACAGCCCGAGCGCGCCGTTATTGCCGGCGTAGTAGCGGTTCTGCTGGTAGCGCATGAAGGTGGCGCCCATCTTCAACAGATGGCGGCCCTTCTGCCAAGTCAGGTTGTCGTAGTAGATGAACTTGTTGTCGGCTGTGTTGGACAGCGAAGCCGCCGAACCAACGCTGGTCAAGCCGCTGCCCAAGCTAACGTTGCTGAGACCAGCAATCGGCTGGCCGCCGGGAATGCCGAACTTCTGGTTGCCATCGGCGCCCAGCAGTCCGCTCCAGTCAATTGCGACGTCCTTGATCACGACGCGCGAGTAGGCGAAACGCGCTTCGTTCACGATCGACGGGCTGATCACGCGGTTCCAGTTCAGCACGAACGACTGCGTCGGGCCTTCCTGGCCGCTGGTCATCTGCACCGCCAGCGGGTTAGCGCTACCCAGCGATTCATAAGCGCCACGCGACCAACGGCCCATCAGGTTATCTTTCGAAGACAGACGATAGTCGATCTTCGCGTCGCCCTGGTGATTGTTGATCTTCGAGCGCGTGCTGCCCGCGTAGTTCCCGCTGATCCCCAGCGGGCCCACGCCAGCCTGATTCGGCAGCGGGTACAGATCCGGATTCGAGAACAGGAAGCGGGCCACCGGGTTGAAACGCGAAGCCGGAATCTGCTTGTTCGGGAACTGCTGGCCCGTGGTCGGGTCAACAATGGTGTTCGGGAACTGGCTCAGATCGCCATTGCGCCACGCCTGCGGCGCGACGCTGGCCGTGGCCGGACCGCTGGTGCGAGCCAGCGTGCCTTCGTAGTCCACGAAGAAGAACATCTTGTTCTTCTGGATGGGACCGCCGAGCGTGCCGCCAAAGATGTTCTGGCGGAAGCCGATGCGCTTTGCCGTGGACACATTGCGGTTGCGGAAGAAGCCGTTGGCATCGAGCGCGCTGTTGCGCAGGAACTCGAACACGTTGCCGTGGAATTCGTTCGTGCCGCTCTTCATCTGCAACATCACCGTGGCACCACCCGACGCGCCGAATTCAGCGGCCGAGTTGCCGGTCAGCACGCGAACTTCTTCGAGCGCGTCCACGTTCGGCGAGTAGCCGACGCGGTTGTCGATCGAGTCATTCACGTCCACACCGTCCAGCATGAAGTTGTTGGTCTGCTCGCGGTTGCCGTTCACATACGGACGGGCGCCGAAGCGGCTGTTCATGCCTTCCGGATTGGGACTGACCGCACCCGGAATCAGCAGCGTCAAAGCCACGAAGTTGCGGCTCTTCAGCGGCAGCGAGCTCAGCTTGTTGGCACTGAGCGAGTCACCCGTCTGGGTGGATTCGGTCTGTAGGATAGGGGCGACGTCCCTGATTTCCACAGTCTGCGTCGCTTCACCGAGCTCGAGCTTTGCATCCACACGCGCAATCTGGTTCACTTCCAGCTTGAACGGGCCGAGCACGGTCTTCTTGAACCCGCTCGCCTCCACGGCTACCGTGTAGGTGCCGACGGGCAGGAACGGGAACGTGTAAACGCCACCTTCGTTCGACACCGTCTCGAACGGAACGTTCGTACCGGTGTTGGTGGCGACAACTTTAGCATTGCCGATAACGGCTGCGGACGGATCACTCACCAAGCCCGTAATGGACGCGGTGATGGTCTGGGCGGATCCTGGCATAACAACCAGGCTGAGCAAAAGAAGGAACAGCGTCAGGGTGCGCTGCATAGATGATCCTTTCGGAAAATTCTCCATTAGACAGAGATTGAGTCGGCCGGAACTCATAGTTTCGTTTGACACCAATCTCTTGCAAGAACCATGCCAATTCAATCGTCGTGGCAACATGCTTTGTTTTCAGCACCGATTTGATTTCCTCACTGGCGAAAATCCGCGATGCCGTATTTCCAATCCGGAAATCTGGAGTTCCAGTACGACACCGTCCCGCTTTGGCACAATGGAAACTTGACAAGCCCGATTCACATCCTCGGCGGCGGTCTCGCCGGTGCCGAGGCCGCCTTCCAGGTCGCTCGTAGCGGACTTCCCGCCATCCTCTGGGAAATGCGGCCAGTCCGCTCCACCCCTGCCCACAAGACCGGCCAGTTCGCCGAACTGGTGTGCAGCAACTCGTTGAAAAGTGAGACTCGCGACACCGCCCCCTGGCTTCTTAAAGAGGAGCTGCGGCGCTCCGGATCCCGCTTACTGCAAGTGGCCGAAGCAGCCCGCGTCCCCGGTGGACAGGCGCTCACCGTCGACCGCGACCGCTTCTCCGATAAGGTCACCGACGCCCTCGCCAGCCTCGAAACCATCGAGATCCGGCGCGAGGAGGTAACCCGTATCCCCGACAACGGTATCGTCATCGTCGCCACCGGCCCCCTGACGTCCGATGCGCTTGCCGCTGACATTGCCCAGCGTACCGGATCAGACCGCCTCTATTTTTACGACAGTATCAGTCCGATTGTCGACGCCGAAACGATTAATTACGACATCGCATTTCGTGCTTCCCGCTACGGAAAGTCCATCGATGGTACCAGCGATTACCTGAATTGCCCCATGAACCAGCAGGAATATGAACGTTTCGTCGACGCCTTGCTCGAAGCACAGAAGCACACCCCGCACATCCCCGACGACGTCCCGTATTTCGAAGCCTGCCTCCCCATCGAGGAGATCGCCCGCCGCGGACGCGATACGCTCCGCTTCGGCCCCATGAAGCCAGTCGGACTAGATGACCCTCGCACCGGTCGTTGGCCCTACGCCGTCGTACAGTTGCGCCAGGAAACCTTACGTGCCTCCAGTTACAACCTGGTCGGCTTCCAGAACTATCTCAAGTATCCCGATCAAAAACGTGTATTTCGCATGATTCCAGGTTTGGAGAATGCCGAGTTTCTCCGCTACGGCCAGATCCATCGCAATACCTATATCAATGCACCCTCCCTGCTGACACCCGAGTTATCCTTGCGCACGGAGCCCAGGGTGTTTTTCGCCGGCCAGATTTCCGGCGTCGAAGGCTATGTCGAGTCCATCGCCACCGGATTGCTGGCGGGGCGCTTCGCAGCCATGCTCGCGCAGGGAGCAACGCCATCGGCCCCTCCCCGGGAAACCGCTCTCGGATCCCTTTGTCATTACATCGCAGGCGCGGATCCGAACGATTATCAGCCCGCCAACATCACCTTCGATTTACTGCCCAAACTCCCCGAAACCGAACTGCGCCGATACAAGCACGATAAGAAGGCCCGCCACGCCGCCGTCTGCCGGCTGGCCCTGACCAAGTTAGACGAGTATCTGCATGTTGCTGTGTGAGGCGATCCGGCTGTATCTCGATCACCTCCGCCGCGAGAACGCATCGCCGCACACACAGAAGAACTACGCCTCGGACCTACAGCAGATTCTCGTTTACTTCCAGCGCGCCGGCGAACCCCAGGTGCAGGAAATCGACTCCCTTGCCATCCGCGAATGGATGGGCCACCTGTACGACCTCCGCCTGACCACCGTCTCCATGCGCCGAAAGCTGGCCTGCTTGCGGTCGCTGTTCCACTTTCTGCACGCGCAGGGGCTGGTCAAGAAAAATCCGGCCAAGTTGATCCGCACCCCCAAAGCCCCGCAGACCTTACCGCAGGTGCCCACTGAAGAGCAGACCAACGGCCTGATTGGGCAGGTCGCCAGCGAAGCCGGCGAATCCCTGCACGGCAAGCGCGATCTGCTGATCTTCGAACTGCTGTACGGCTGCGGCCTTCGCGTGAGTGAGCTGGTAGGCCTGAACCTGGCCGACATCGATCGCACCGAACGCTGGGTCAGAGTAAGGGGCAAGGGCAACAAAGAGCGGCAAGTGCCCTATGGCGAAAAAGCCGCGCAAGCCCTGGAGCACTATCTGACCGAACGTCCCGCATGCACTGACGAGCCGGACGCCCTGCTGGTGGCAGCCAGAGGTAAGCGCCTGGGCGACCGGGCCGTGCGAGGCATCGTCAAGCAGTACGCCATCCTGCTAACCGGCGATCCCACCCTCCACCCGCACACCCTGCGGCACGCCTTCGCCACGCACCTGCTACGGGACGGCGCCGACCTCAGAGCCATCCAGGAACTGCTAGGCCACTCCCAACTCTCCACCACCCAAAAGTACACCCAAGTCTCGCTAGCCGACCTCATGGCCATCTACGACAAAGCCCACCCGAAAGCCTAGCCTAATCACTTTGCGTACTTTGCGCCTTTGCGCGCGTACCTCTTCCAGGCAGTTGACCACGCGAGTGATGCCATCCTTGATAAGAACCACATTGAAGTTAATGAGAAGCCCCAAGCGCTTATCCGAAAGCCTCAAGTACGTCATCAATTGCTTCTTATGCACGGCTGCGAAGGACTCGATGGACTTGATCTCTACGATCACACGGTCCTCCACAACCAAATCGGCCCGAAAGCCAGCTTCCAGCAGGACCTCGCCGTACCGGATCGCGATCGGCTCCTGACGCGCGACCCTCAGTCCTCGCTTCATAAGCTCTTATGTCATCACGGTTTCGTAAACCGACTCCAGCAGACCCGGCCCGAGCGTCGTGTGAATGCGATAGGCAGCATCCACGATCTCACGGGAGACATCATTCTCCGTCATAGCTGTAAATTAGCGCGCGCGCAAAGGCGCAAAGCTCGCAAAGAATGCAGACTATTTCACAACACACGCCGCCGCGGCTTGCTGCCCCGTCCGGATACAATCTGGGATACCAATCCCGCTATACGCATTCCCCGCCAGATGGATCCCGCCCAGCGCCTTCACCCTCGCCTGCGCCTGCCCCATCCGATTCCCGTGCCCTAACGTGTACTGTGCCATGCCGCGGTGCCAGCGGTTAATCCGGATATGATCCGGCTGCTCCCGGATCCCCAGCATCCGCCGCAAGTCGTACATCACCGCTTCCAACAACACCTCGTCCGGAGCATCCAGAATGGCCTGCCGCCCCGCACCACCCAGAAAACACCGCAGCAGGTTATACCCCTCCGGAGCCCGGTTCGGGAATTTGTTCTGCACCACCGTCAGCGCCCGCAACGTCCGCCCTTCCACCCGCGGCACCAAAAATCCGAATCCCTTTAACGCCTGCTGCAAGCGCCCCGGCCGATACGCCAACGCCACCGTTGCCGACGACGAGTAGTCCACCGTCTCCAAAAGCCTGGCCGCCTCCGGATCCAGATGCCGCAGCAATGCCCCGGATGCATACGCCGGCACCGCCAGAATCACCTGCGACGCCGCCAGCCATTCCCTGCCCACCCGCACTCGCCAGCCCGCTCCGGTCTCCGCCCGGTCCAAAGCCTCCACCTCTCCCGTTATCCGCCGCACGCCCTCTAACTTCGACTCAATCGCCGCCACCAGGCTCCCCAACCCGCGCTTCAAGGTTCTGAACAGAGCCGCCGATTCCCCACCCTTCGGCATGTGTTTCCGGGCCGCCAGCGCACCCTTCGTCAGGCTGCCGTACTTGCGCTCCATGTCGACGAACCGCGGCAGCACCGCATCCACACTCAGCGCCTCCGCCGTTCCACCATACACTCCACTCAACAGCGGGTCCGCCAGGTAATCCACCGTCTCCTGCCCATAGTGATCCCGAATGAACTCCGCCACCGAGCGCTCCGGCGGCACTTCCGCGGAAACGCCTCGGAAATAGTCCAGCCCCATCCGGATCTTCGTTCCCCACCCCAGTAGCGGCGTAAAGATCATCGGAGGGATCTTCGTCGGAATCATCATCA
>JAEUQF010000171.1 GCA_016789745.1 Bryobacterales bacterium | reverse complement strand
CTCGAAAAGAATTTGCCGGAGCCGCGGACCGAAGAGCCGGAAGGGCTGGCCATGATCGCGCGGCGCACATTGCGGGAGAAGTTCCTGGCGGCGGGGATCGGCATTTCGGGCGCGAACTTTCTGCTGGCGGATTCGGGCGCGGTGACCATTATTGAGAATGAGGGGAACGCGCGGCTGTGCACGTCGGCGCCGAAGGTGCATATCGCCGTGGCGGGGCTGGAGAAGATGATTCCGCGGGCGCAGGACTTGGCGGTGTTTCTGAAGTTGCTGGGGCGGAGCGGGACGGGTCAGTTGCTGACGGTGTACACGTCGATCCTGGGCGGGCCGCGGCGGCAGGGCGATGCGGATGGGCCGGAAGAGTTCTACGTGGTGCTGATGGACAACGGGCGGACGAAGCTGATGGCGGATCCGGGCAAGCGCGAGTCGCTGTTCTGCATTCGTTGCGGGGCCTGTCTGAATGCCTGTCCGGTGTATCGCAAGATCGGTGGGCACAATTATCCGGGGGCGTATTCGGGGCCGATTGGGGCGATCCTTTCGCCGCAGTACGCGGGCATCACGAGCGATCCGTGGCTGCCCTTTGCGAGCAGCCTGTGCGGGGCGTGTGCGGAGGTCTGCCCGGTGAAGATCGACATCCCGCGCATTCTGCTGGAACTGCGCAGTGAGGTGGTGGAGGAGCAGGGCAGGGCATCGGACGAGATGGCCGAACGCACGGCATTCCGTATGTATAGCTGGATGATGCGGCGGCCGCGGCTGTATGCGACGGCGGCGAAGCTGGCGAGCAAGGCGGCGGGATTGCCGGGAGTGGCTTCGTTCGGTCCGGGGGCCAAGTGGGGTAAGGTGCGCGAGGTGCCGAAGCCGGCCCAGCAGAGCTTCCGCGACCTGTGGAAGGACCGCAAGAAGGGGAACGCATGACGGCGAAGGAAGAGATTCTCGGTAAGGTGCGGAAGTCGCTGGGGCGGACCGAGGGCCAGGCTATCGCGGCGCCGCCGCCGGTGCGGATCCGCATTCCGGAGCTTCCGCGAGAGAAGCGAGTGGCGTTGTTCCAGCAGCGGTTGGAAGTGCTGGGCGGGAAGGTGTATGAGGCGGCGACGCTGGCAGATGCCCGGAGACTTACCGAGCAGATTCTGGCAGGCGCCACGGCGATCACGACGAAGGCCGATATTCTGAAGCAGGCAGGGATCCACGGCATAGCGAATGTGCAGCCGCCGCCTGATGACGATGCGGCGTTTCGCCAGGCTTGTGCGACGTGTGCCTTCGGCATTACGAGCGCGGATTATGGGTTGGCGGAGACAGGGTCCGTGGTGACGCGGTCGGCCAGTGAGGCGCGTTTGGCGTCGCTGCTGCCGCCGGCGCATATCGCGATCCTGCCCATGAGCCGGCTGTTGAGCGGGTTGGATGAGCTGTTCACGCTGGTGCCACGGCCTCCGGCGACATCGGCTTCTACGGTGTTTATTACGGGGCCCAGCCGCAGCGCCGATATCGAGATGATCCTGGTGCGCGGCGTACACGGGCCGAAGGTGATTCACGTTATCGTGGTAGCGGAGGCTTGATCGACGGTTTGCATGAGGTTTCTTGCGCTGGCGCTGCTCTGCCTGCCTGGGATGCTGCTCGGCCAGACGGCGGAGTTTTCCATCACCGGCGGTGTTTCCCGATTGAATAACGCCAATATTGGCGATCTGGGGACGGACAATTACCGGCTGAAGGATGGGTTCCGGATTGGGTTTCGCACGACGTTGAATACCTGGCGTTACATTGGCCAGGAGTTCGGGTATGGCTATAACCGGACACAGTTATCGAGTGCGGCCGGGGATTCCGGTATGGCCATTCACCAAGGGTTCTTTAACTTCCTGCTGTATGCCACCCGAGACGGGTCAGTGGTACGCCCGTTTGTCGCCGGTGGCGGACATTTCAATAACTATACGCCGCCGGGAACCAGTGTGACGTCGGGCGGCGGATCGACGAAGCTGGGCTTCAACTACGGCGGGGGCGTGAAGGTGCGGGTGTCGCCGATCTTCGCCATCCGTTTCGACGTGCGGCAGTACCAGAACGGGAAGCCATTCTCGTTTCTGACGGGGCGCAGCGGGCTGATCGGGCAGTTGGAAGTGTCAGCCGGCTTCGGCCTGGTGATATAAAAACAAAACGGGTGCCGGCTGTTTCGGAATATTCACCGAACGTGCATCTTGTCTTAAAGGCGCGCGTTGCAGAGTGTATCCGATGACCCAGGGTTCCCGGCTACGTTTCCTCCCCAAATTGGAATCGCAGGAAGGATTCCGTACGGCTGTGTCGCTTCACAGCCACACGTCGAGTTCACGCGAGTCACTCGATTTCATTCCACGCATTTGCGGCAAGGTGCCTTTGCTGCGCGAGGCCGAACAGGCTTACCGGCGGCGGTATGCGCGGGTGCACGGCCATCCACTCGACTACACGCAGGCCTGGTGGACGCCGCCGCTGACGCCGGATGAGGCGCTGCGTGTGGAGCTAGGACAGATTGAATCGCTGGGGCTGCGGCCAATCGTATCGTTAACGGACCATGACACCATCGACGGCGTGCTGGCACTGCGCAGCCGGCCGGCCACCCAGGATACCCTCATTTCGGTGGAATGGACGGTGCCCTTTGAAGCGAGCTTCTTTCATCTGGGCATCCACAATCTGCCTCCGGCACAGGCGGCCGCCATCCAGCAGGCGCTGGAAACGTACACCGCCACACCAGATGAAACCAAACTGCGCGACCTGCTCGTCTTTCTAAACAGGGACACCGGCATTCTGGTGGTGTTCAATCACCCGATGTGGGATGAGAAAGGCATCGGCCAGAATGTGCATGTCGAGCAGGTGTACCGTTTCCTGTCACGATATAAGTTGGGTGTCCATGCGCTGGAGTTGAACGGGCTGCGGCCCTGGAAGGAGAACCGTTCGGTGATCCGGTTGGCAATGGAGGCGGGTTTGCCCCTGGTATCGGGCGGAGACCGGCATGGCTGGGAGCCGAACGCTAACCTGAACCTGACTAACGCCACCAGCTTTCCGGAGTTTGTCGAGCAGGTGCGGATGGACCGCTGCAGTGACATTGTGTTCCTGCCCCAATACCAGCAGTGCGTGCCCAGCCGCGTGGTGGATACGCTGTGCGACGTGATGCGGCCGAATCCGAACCATGGGTTGGGCTGGCATCGCTGGAGTGACCGTGTCTTCCGCCGCGAACGCAGCGGCGTCGTTCGCCCGCTCAGCGCGTATTGGGATGCCACCGGCGGTACGCCTTCGCTGGTACGCGCGTTTATTTCCACGATGCGCATTGTCGAAAGCCGGCGCGTGCGCTCGGCCATGCGGGCGGCGTTTGGTCCGCAAGAGGAGTTAGCGTGGTGAACCGCTACAATCCGGCTCCGCGTGTCGCCTTTTTCAGCGATTGCTTCTGGGAGACCAACGGCGTGGCGTTGACCGCACGCATGTTCCAGGACTTCGCCACCCGCCGCGATCTGCCGTTCTTCAGCTTCCATACCGGGCCGGAGACGAAGGTGCGGCAGGAAGGGAATCTGACGGTGTTTGAAGCGGCGCTCAGCAACCTGACGCTGGGGCTGGATGAGGATCTCCACTTTGACTTGCGGGCGTACCGGCACCTGGGCCGGCTGCGCGAGGAACTGCAGGCGTTTCGACCGGATCTGATTCACATCACCGGACCGGGCCATGCGGGCATTCTGGGGGCTTGGCTGGCCCATTCGCTGCATGTACCGCTGGCGGCAAGCTGGCATACCAATGTGCACGAGTTCGGGGCGCGGCGGTTGGAGA
>JAEUQF010000160.1 GCA_016789745.1 Bryobacterales bacterium | reverse complement strand
TTCGATCACCAGATCCACCTGCGGCACAATGCCGTCCAGATCGCTGGAGGCATGCAGCAGATCCTTCGAGCGCTCCGCACGCAGACGCGTGGTCAGCCCGTGCTCGCCCAATAGCGCCACTTGGGACAACGCCCGGCGCAGACCGTTTTCCGCATTCTCGTCATTCCGGCTGAGAATCGTCGCATCGACTCCCGCTAAAGAAAGGGTGGCCGCGATCCCCGGCCCCATCATTCCGGTACCGATGACCGCAGCCTTCCGAAACCGCATACGTCCTGTTACTACCCTCGCAATCCTTCGAGTAATTTCACGCCCATCGCCATATCCACGTAGCGCTGTTCTAAATCTTCAATCTCGCGCTCCACATGGATGGTGCCCTTGTAGCCCACTTCCTTCAACTTCGCCATAAAACGATCCATGCCCACCGAACCCTGGCCCAGCGGCCGCTCCGTGCCCAGTGCATTCTTGTCACCCTTAGGCGGCCAATCGCCATCCTTGCCATGCACGCTGATCACCTTGTGCGCCAGAACGCCCAGCGCCTCAATCGGATCGCCCGTCCCGTACAGGATCATGTTCGCCGGGTCGAAGTTGATGCCCAGGTTGTCGCGACCCACATCGTTCAAAAAGTGCAGCAGCGTGTGTGCCGGCTCCTGGCCGGTCTCCAGAGCGAACGTCTGTCCGTGCTTGGCCGCATGATCACAGATACGACGCACCATGGCACGCACCGCGATGTAGTCCGGATGCGATTCATCCTCCGGCACAAAACCGATATGGCAGGCGATACTCTTCACGCCGATGGCCGCCGCAAAGTCACTGAGCACGGTGGTGCGCGCCTCCCGCTCTTCACGCGTGGCCGGCGGAATAAAGCCAACCGTGGCCTGCACGGTCGGAATATCGGCGTAATTCTCGCCGGTATAGGCGGCAAAGCAAGTCACGATTGTGAAGTCTTCCTTCGCCAGCGTCTCTTTCCACTCGGCGGCGAAAGCCGTGTCCAACGCCACATCGCCCGCGATGCCCAATTGGCCGCACCGCACTCCCAATGACTTGATCCGCGCCACGCTGTCGCGCACGGCCCACATCATCGCCCCTACTTCAAGCTCTTTCAAATCTGGCATCGCACCTTCTCTCCATTCTTTGACCGCGCTTCGGCCATGAGGTTCGTCAAACGCACCGCCTGTGCCGATTCCTTCGGACTGCAAATCTCCGGCTCCTTGCCCGCTTCCGCGCAATCAAGGAAATATTCGATCTCGGCCTGGTACCCGTCGATATCCACCAGCGGCAACACTTCCTTCTCGCCATCGGCACGATACAACGTCGGCTCGCGGCCGGCACTCGAATACTCCACCGTACCTTGATCCGCCACCACCGTGTACTCCATCGAAAACGGATACGACTTCGGATGATGCCAACCGCCCGTAACCGTGGCAACCATGCCGTTGCCATAATACAACTGCGACTCCATCACATCGATGCCGGCGGCCAGATTCTCATAGCCTGTCGATGACACGTACTCCGGCACGCCGAAGTTCTGCACGCATTGATCCACATCGTGAATCACCAGGTCGAAGATGCCTCCGCCGCTCTGTTCTTTCGACACCAGCCACTTCGCCCACGCCGGTCCCGCACAGCGCCGCCGCAAGAATGCACTGCGCACGCTTCCCAACCGCGGCAGCGTGTCGCGTAGCGCCAGGTACGCGGGAAAGAAACGCAGCACCTGCGCCACCATCAAGGTGCGGCCCGCCTTCTGCGCCTCTTCCAGCAACAGGTCACACTGCTCACCGGTCAACGCCATCGGCTTCTCGACCAGCACATGCTTGCCGGCCCGCAACGCCGCAATCGTCGTCGGTACGTGCAAATGTGTCGGAAGACACAGATCCACCGCGTCTACGTTCGGATCCGCCAGGCATTGCTCCACGCTGGTGTAGCGCCCGATTCCCGAAAAGTCCATCTTTTCGCCAGGCCCACCCAGATTACCTGCGATATTCGACAGGTCGCCTTCCAGTTTCTCAGGACTGGCACTCACCACCGCGGTCAATTGATGCCGCGCGATGTTCCGAATAGCCTTCAAGTGCACCATACCCATGAACCCAAGGCCAACAACGGCAATACGCATAGTTGAACATGGTACCATTCGGCCCAGGATGAAGCGCAGGTCATTTGTCAGCACTCTGGGATTGGCGGCAGCGCCGCTAGCCGCCGAAACCACCACCGCAACAACAAAGCAGGTCATGCTCTCCGGCGACGGCATGTCCCTCACGCCGGCCGAGCAATCGCGGCTGCTCACGGAGTTGTCCGGCGATATCGTTTCCGATAACTACTCCCTCGGCGGCAGTGTCGAAAAGCTGGAAAAATTCATGGCGGAAGATCTTGGCAAGGAGTACGCCGTCTTCGTGCCCACCGGCACGCTTGCCAACCACATGGCCATGCGACTGCTCTGCGGCAGCCGGCGCCGCGCTATCGCTCAGGCCGAATCGCATCTTTATAACGATTGCGGCGACTGCGTCCAAACCCTCAGCGGCATCAACATGGTGCCCCTGGCGCCCGGCAAAGCCACCTTCACTGTCGAGGAAGTGGAGGAACTGGCCCGTCGTGGAGCTGGTTCGCGCGTCGACGTGACCATCGGCGCCATCCAGATCGAAAGCCCCGTGCGCCGCCGCACCGGTGAGCAGTTCGACTACAACGAGATGAAGAAGATCTCCGCCTGGGCTCGCGCCAACAAAGTCGGTATGCACCTGGACGGCGCGCGGCTTTACCTGCAGTCGGCCTACACCGGCATCTCGCCCAAGCAGTACGCCTCGCTGTTCGATACGGTCTACATTTCGGTCTATAAATGTTTCAACGCGCCCTCCGGCGCCATCCTCGCCGGACCGAAGGCACTGCTCGAAAATGCCTATCACCTGCGCCGTATGTTTGGAGGCGGCATCCCCCATTCCTGGCCTAACGCCGCCATCGCCCATCACTATGCGAAGGGCTTTCCGGAACGCATGCGCAAGGCGGTGGAGAACTCCGAAGGCGCCATCAGCACCTTGCAGAAGGACACGAACTTCGAAATCCAGCGCATCGAGCGCGGCACAAATATTTTCAAGCTGCGCGTGCGCGGCGTGAATGCCCTCGTCTACCAGCAGCGCATGTTCCATGCCGGGCTAACCGCGAATGAGCCCTTCAATGAATGGTTCACGCTGCAGGTGAACGAAACCTGGGCCCGCGCCAGCGGCACTGAGATAGTGGAACGCTTTCGCAAAGCCCTCTGGGCGAACGGCTAACTCCCCGTCGACCCGTAATTGCGAACGCCCTGCTCCCAGACGCGTAGCGCCAATCCGCAGAACACGATCGTCACCACCGGCAGCAGCGCCGCATGCAGCAGGTAGCGGTCACCCCGCAGGATCAACGCCGCCGGATAAAAACTCGCGAACGCGAACGGCACAATCCAGCTCAGCAACACGCGCAGGAAGCCGTTGTAGATGTCGAGCGGGTAGCGCCCGAATGCGATCAGGTTGTACACCGGCGGCATCACACCTACTTTGTCCTCAAACCAGAACGATACCGTCGCCAGCATCACGAAGATCGCGGTATACAGCAGGGCGCCGCAGAACACCGCCACAATCAGAAACAGGATCTGCGCCGCCCCGAGCGGCACGTCGATGCGCGGCGCCACGCTCATCATGACGAACAGGCCCAGCACCGCATCACCCAAAGCCTCCACCCGCAGTTGCTCAAACAGTATCTGGAACAGCGAGTTCACCGGCCGCAGCAAAACGCGGTCAAACTTGCCCTGGATCAGATAACCATCCGCAAACTGATAGAGATTCACGCTAATCACGTTGAACAACGCCATCGGCAACAGCGAGTACCCGTAGAGAAACAGCAACTCCGCAAACGTCCAACCCGGCACCGGACGATTGCCACCAAAGATCAGAAACACCACAGCCAGCCCGAACACCGTCGCCAGCGTCATGGTGGCGACGCTGATAAAGAAGTCCGCCCGGTGCTCCATGCGAACCTTCGCATACTGCAGCGAGTACTGTCCCAGCAACGAGAGATACCGCATCCTTATCCCCCGTGAATCGTAATGCTCCGGCTCAGCCGGTTCCAGAACCAGTTGCCGAACCACAACAGCACCGCCACCCACACCAGTTCCAGCGCCATGGTGCGTGCGATCGACTCCCAACTGATCTTGCCCAGGTAGATCATCATCGGCGTGTAGCCGATATGCTCAAACGGCAGCACGGCACTCAGCGCACGCAGCGGAGGCGGGAACAGCGCCAGGGGCACCAGCAGCCCGCTCAACAGTTCCTGCATCCAGAACTTGAATCGCAGCAGCCCCTGGATGCTGGTCAACGATAGCGCGCACGCCCCGATAATGAAGTTGATCGACGTCACCAGAATAATACTGCCGGCCAGCGACAACAGGAACGCCGCGAAATGCGCCCCGCTGGCCGGCCCGTTCACGGGAAACACCAGCGCCAGCACCAGCGACGTCGGCACAGACAACAGGATGGAACGAAACGCCGCCTCTCCCAACGCCTTGCCAATATACGTCAACGGCAGGTTCACCGGACGCATCATCGACATGGCGATCTTGCCTTCCTGGATCTCCATCGCCAGATCCCAGTCGATGTTGTTGTAGTAGAGCGAGCGGATGATCCAGCCCACCGTCACATAGGTGATCATCTCGTCGAAGCGAAACCCGCCGAACCCCGGATTCGCCGTGAAGACTGCCTTGTAGATGAAGTAGTAAACCGTGACGCTGATGAAGTAGTTGATCACGCCGGTGTAATAGCGCAGCCGGTATGCCAGCATGTCCAGAAAGCCGATGCGCGCGAACGCCAGCAGCACCCGCATCGCTACACCTTGTCCACCAGAGTGTTCGTAGTGTAGATCTCCTTCACCACGTCATCAATCGACTGGCCTTCAATCGCGATATCGGAAACGTCCACGGTGGTCACCACCCGCCGGATCACTTCCGCCGTCGAATGCGTCTCGCGGGGAAATCGCAGACGCACCGTGAGTTCGCCGGCGCGCTCAGCGGTCACGAACGGGATGTCGGTATGCTCCAGACGGTCCGCCGCCTCGCGATCCTTCAGGTCGAACTTTACGGCATTCTCGCGCCACAGCCGGCGTTTCAACTCCGCCAGAGGCCCGTCAAACAGCAGTTTGCCGCGGTCGATCACCATCAATCGCCGGCACAGATGTTCAATGTCCGCCAGGTCATGCGTAGTCAACAGCATGGTGGTTCCGTACTGCTGGTTGATCTGCTTCAGGAACTCGCGGATATGCTCCTTGGCCACGATATCCAGCCCGATGGTCGGCTCATCTAAGAACAGAATCGGCGGATTATGTAATAGCGCGGCGGCCACGTCGCAACGCATCCGTTCGCCTAAACTCAGCTTGCGTACCGGAGTGTTGAGATAGCGTTCGATCTCCAGCACCTCATCGAACCGCTTCATCCGCGCCTTGTAATCCGCGTCGGAAACGTCGTAGATGTTCTGCAACAGCCGGAAGGATTCCACCACGGGAATGTCCCACCATAGTTGCGTCCGCTGCCCGAACACCACGCCGATGGTGCGTGTGTAACGCGTGCGCTGTCCAAAAGGCTCAAAGCCATTGGATACGATGCTGCCCGAAGTCGGCATCAGGATGCCCGTCAGCATCTTAATGGTGGTGGACTTCCCCGCTCCGTTCGGCCCGATGTAGCCCACCATCTCACTGGAGGGAATTTGAAAGCTGATGTGGTCAACGGCGCGCGTGTAGGTGTATTCGCGGGCGAAGAGGTTGCGAATCGCCCCGGCGATGCCGGGCTGCCGTTTGAAGCCTCGGAAGTCCTTCACCAGGTCCGCAACATCAATCAAGGCTGGCATGGAACAGGGTGGGGCTTTCCCCCTTCAAGCCTATCACGCCAACCCGTGAAAACCGCGTCTCGCGCTAGTTCAGAAAGTAAGTACGATACAGCGTGTCACGCTGCTTCGGCAGGAAGCCCGCGTCGCGGATGATACGCCGCAATTCCTCTTCATTGGCCTTGTTCCGCGCGCCCGCCGCCGACACCACGTTCTCTTCGATCATGATGCTGCCCACGTCGTTGCCGCCGAAGCGCAGGCCAAGCTGACAGGTCTTCAACCCCTGCGTCACCCACGAACTCTGCACGTTCAGAATATTCGGCAGGTAGAGGCGCGAAATCGCAAGGGTCTGCAGGTATTCCACAGCCGTGGCCTCCTGCTTCACGAAGCGCCCCAGCGACGTGTTCTCGCGCTGGAAGCTCCACGGAATAAAAGCCGTGAACCCGCCCGTGTCTTCCTGGATCTGGCGCACCAGTTCCAGATGATTCACCCGCTGCTCAATCGTTTCCCCGCAGCCGAACATCATCGTCGCCGTGGTCCGCATACCCAGTGCATGCGCCGTGCGATGCACATCCACCCACTCCTGCGAACTGCACTTCAGCCGGCTGATGCGGTAACGCACCGCATCGTCCAAAATCTCCGCGCCGCCGCCCGGGATGGAATCGAGACCCGCATCCCGCAACCGCGCAATCGTATCGCGCAGCGTCAACCCGCTCACCTCAGCGATGTTCGTCACCTCAGGCGCGGAGAAGCAATGCATGTGCACCTTCGGGAAACGCTTCTTCAACTCCCGCAGCATGTCCTCGTACCACTCGATCTTCAACTCCGGATGCAGCCCGCCCTGCATCAACACGCCCGTGCCGCCCAGGTCCACAGTCTCCTGCACCTTCGCGGCAATCGTGTCGATGTCGAGCACATAGCCTTCCTTGTGCCCCATCGGCCGGTAGAACGCACAGAAGCTGCAGTACTCGGTGCAGAAGTTGGTGTAGTTGATGTTGCGGTCGATGATGTAGGTGACCACGCCTTCCGGATGTAGGCTGCGGCGCACGGCGTCGGCCGCCATGCCGATGCCGACAATGTCTTTATCCTGAAACAGGTCACAGGCTTCGCGATGGGTCATCATACGGTGGTGGAAACTCCCAGCGTATCGAATTGGCGCGCCAGCCGCAGGTACGCTTCCCTGCCCTGGTGGTCACGCTCGTTCAATAGAAACGCAATATTCTCGGTCAGATACTCGCGCCCTAACAGCAGCGGAATGTCGCGCGGCGGGCATTCGCGCACCACAATTTCGTCAATGTGCTGCACACCGGCCCGCGCGGCTTCCAGAAAAACCTGGCGCAGCCGGTCCGTCATCCGTTCCTTGGCTCCGGCCCACAACGCAAAAATCATCGGCAGCCCGGTATGTTTGATCCACTCCTCGCCCAGGTCCAGAACCACATAAGTTTCGCGTAACGTGACCGGATCCACATGCAGCGCCGCATCGCCAATCAGCAGCGCCGCGTCGGCCTCCGCCAGCATCGGCTCCAACGCCGCGGGCATCGTTAGGACATTCGGTTCCGTCGCGTAGCGCTCCGCCAGCAGAATCCGCGTCAACATCACCGACGTGCGAGACCCACGATCCGCTGCCAGCGTTCGAATCCGCCGCGGATCCACCTTCGATACCAGCAGAATGCTCCGTACTGGCCCACGGCAGGCAATGCCGGTCTCCGGAAAGAACGCCAGTTCCTGCCGTTGGATCTCCACCACCGGCAGAATGCCGATATCCGCCGACCCCTCCCGTACACGGTCTGCACAGCGCGACGGCAGGTCAAACTCCAAGTGCAAATCCGGCGAGCGGTCCAACCCCCAAACCAGTGGTGTGGTGTTCAGGTAGCTGACTGCGGACACAAGGGGTACAGCAGAATGAGACGGCGTTGGGGACAATCTCCAGTTTACCATTGGCCTGCTTTTATCGATGTCGCCGCGGCCCGTGGAGTGGCAAACTAATCGAATGACGCGCCGTTCGTTTCTGCTCGCCGCCACTGCTGCCGCGCCTGCCCGCGCCGCCGCGTTCACGCTCGCCACCTTCCAGGCCGACATCACACCGGCCGTCGGCGCGCCTATCTACACCGGCACCGCACGCTCCATCGTCGACCGTCTGGAAGCCCGCGGCATTGTTCTCAACGGCGGCCCCAAGCCGGTCGTCATCGTCTCCCTGGATTGGTGCGAGATCCGCAATCGCTCCTACGATGCCTGGCGCGACAAGCTCGCCGCCGCGGCCGGCACCACACGGCAGAACGTGCTCCTCAGTTGCATCCACCCGCATGATGCGCCCTACACCGACCGTGATGCGCAGGTCCTGCTCGACCAGGCCAACTCCCCCCACAAACTCTGTGACACGGCCTTCGAAGACCAGGCCATCGCCGCCGTCGCCAACGCCATCAAAGCCGCTCAACCGCAGCCCGTGACCCACACCGGCACCGGCAGCGCTAAAGTCGAACAGGTGGCGTCTAACCGCCGCTACGTCCTGCCTGACGGCCGCATCTCGTTCGGCCGCACCAGCGCCACGCGCGACCCTAACATCCGCAACCAGCCCGAAGGCCTCATCGACCCGCAGTTGAAGACCATCAGCTTCTTCAACGGCGATAGGCCGCTCGCCGCGCTGCATTGCTACTCCACCCATCCCATGAGCTACTACGGCCAGGGCGACGTCACCCCCGACTTCCCCGGCCTCGCCCGC
>JAEUQF010000131.1 GCA_016789745.1 Bryobacterales bacterium | reverse complement strand
GACCGGGAAGGATCTTTGGAATTTCCAGATGGGCCATACGCTGTATGCTTCGCCGATCACGTATGAGGTGGAGGGTAAGCAGTATGTGACGATTGCGGCGGAGACGGATATTTATACGTTTGGGTTATTCGAGCCGGCGCGGCGATAGAATGCGGGTATGTTGTACCCGGCTGTTCTGTTGTTCGCGGCCGTTGCCTTCGGTCAGGTGACGATCATTCAAACTCCGCTGACACCGGAAGACGTAGCGAACCTTGAGGGGGCAGTACGGACTAACCCGGATGCCCGCGCGCCGCGCACGCGGCTGCTGCAGCATTACCTGACTGTTGCACCCGGGCATCCGGATCGCGTGCCGCACGTGTTGTATTGGATCGAGAAGTTCCCCGATGATCCGCTGTTTGCGAACCCGATGCTTCAAATCACCGCGGCGCAGAATCCGCATGGGCACGAGATGCTCCGGCAGGTTTGGGCGCGTGTGGCCGCTGGTTCCAACACGCCGATGGTTCTGGTGAGTGCCGCTCGGTTCCTCCAAACGGACCATCCGGAGGAGGCGGAGCGTCTGCTGGCCGATGGTGTCCTGCGACTGCCGGAGGAACGGATGGTGGCGACGAACCTGGGCTTCCTCTACGCCTTGAACGTCCTTGGCTTGCGCAACGCCGCGGGCGGTGTGCGTCCCGACTCGGCTGACACGCGCGCTTTGGCAGAGCATGCGAGGGCAGCGCTGGATGCCAGCCGCAATCCCTTCGTATTAGGGGCCGCCGGCGTGGCTCTGCCGAATCTGTTCCCGACTACTCGCGCAGCCCGTGAATCCAACGGTGACCGGTCGGTATTCGACTTGTCGGCGCGGTTGATGGCTCGGGCGCGGGAACTGGCGCCGCACGATACGGAGTTCCGTGGACCCATGCCGCTGATTCGAGAATTCCAGTCATTTCGTAGCGCGCAGCACGTGGGGACGCTGGAGTTTCGCATGGAGCCGCCTCGACCGGCGCCGGCGGTACCTCCGAATCGCATTCGCGTGGGTGCGGCAGTGATGGCGGCGAAACTGATGTCGAAGCCCGAAGCTGTCTATCCGGAAGTGGCCCGGCAGGCGCGCATCCAAGGAGTCGTGCGCTTCACCGGCATGATCGCGAAGGACGGCGCGGTCGACAATCTGCAACTGGTAGCGGGCCATCCCGTTCTGGTGCCGGCTGCGGTGGAGGCCGTGCGGCAATACCGTTATGAGCGCACGTTGCTGAATGGAGAGCCGGTGGAGGTGGTCACCGAAATCGAGGTGACGTTCACGCTTCAGCGCTGACCAAAGGGCCGCGGCGGCTTGGCCACGAAGTCCGCGACATCCTTCGCCGCCTTTGTTTCGGCGCCGGGCTTCTGCAGGAAGCCGAGGTCGCGGTACCAATCAATGAAGCGATACTGCCAGGTGCCCAGCGGGATGCCGTTGCGGTCCGTCAATCCGCCGGACATGCGGCTGCCATCGGGCAGCGGATCGCCGGGGTGTCGCCCGTTCCCATACACGTGCATCTCGATGTTCGGCACGCCGGCCTTCAGCATCGCGTCGAAGTACTCCATCGCCCAAACCGCATGCACGCGGTCGCCAGAACCGGGTGTGGCGATAAACGCCGGTGGCACGTTCTTCGGAATCGCCGGCGCGGTGCGGTTCCGCGCGAACGGCGTCGGGCCGGGGTAGATGATGCCGGTCCAATCGGGACGGGACGAGACGTTGCCCAACGCGTCACCTTTCACCTTCTGGTCGAAGGCTTCGTATTCGACAGCCGCGGCGGACGTGAGTTCCGCGCCCGCGGAGAAGCCGATGATGCCGATCTTGTTGGGGTCGAAGTCGAACTCCTTGGCGTAGGCACGCACCATGCGGATGGCCTGCTGCGCATCGTATACCGCGTCGGTCTGCGCGTTGTAGCCATCGGCTCGCAGGCGGTTGCGAAGAATCACGCAATTGATGCCGTAGTTGTAGAAGAACGGGATGAAGTCGGCCGCCTCGCCGCCGACATTCAGTGTGCGATGGCCGCCGCCGGCCACCAGGATAATCACCGCGCCGGTGTTGATGCCGCGCTCCACGCGATGCACTTCAATCGAAGGGTTGTGGATGTTCACAATGCTCGCGATGCGGGCCGGAACCACCTGGCTCATGTTGTAGACTTCGGCTTCCTTGACGCGCTCTACCTTCAAAAAGGGCGAGTTCGGTGGGAAGAGCGGAATGACGACGCCGCCGGGGCGAATCGCTTGCGGTACATAGGCGCCGTCGGTGGCTGCGGGGCCTGGCTTGGGGATCGCCTGTGGGGCGGGTAACGGTGGCAGGGATTGCGCCGTAGCGGAGAGCACAACTGCGAACAGGGCGAGCAATGTCATGGTTTTGGATGACTCTACCATAAGGCCGGAACGTTGTAACCTGATTATCAGGAATGCGCCTTCTCCTGGGTTCCAGTCTGGTGTTGCTGTCGCTGTGTCCGCGGATTCCGGCCGCGCAGACCACCGCTGCGTCTGCGTCCTTCGACCAGTCCGTCACGGCTGTTCTGAAACAAAACTGCGTGTTTTGTCATAACGGCAAAGTGGCTTCGGGCAATCTGAACCTGGAGGGCTTTCACGCGCCTGCCAGCGTTGGCACGCAACGGGAAGCCTGGGAGAAGATTGCGACTAAAGTGCGCTCGGGCGAGATGCCGCCGAAGAGTGCACCGCCTCTTGCCGACGAGAAGCGGCAAGACTTCCTGCGCACCTTGATGGATGCTTTTGAAACCGCGGATAAGAGCCGGCCGCCGGACCCGGGTCGTATTCTCGCCCGGCGTTTGAATCGCGCCGAGTATGCGAACACCGTGCGCGATATCTTGGGCGTACGGTTCAAAGCTGGCGAAGAGTTTCCCGCCGATGATTCGGTGCTGGGCTTTGACAATATCGGGGAAGTGCTGACGGTATCGCCGCTGTTGATGGACAAGTATGTTCACGCGGCGGAGACGATTGCGTCGCTGGCCGTCGGCGGCGATCCGCTGCCGAAGCCGCTGTTTACCGAGTACAAGCCCGAGAAGGTGCGGCGCATCGACGTCGGCGGCACGGAGATCACGGACTATGTAGACTACGCGGCAGAGTACGTCTTCCGAGTGTGGGTGCGTGGGCATTTGGGGCCGCAGGGCGCTCCGGTGCCGATGAACATTGTGGTTGACGGCAAGGTGGTGAAGACTGTCGAGGTTCCCACCAAAGAGAATGAGACCACGACGGTGGCTCGCGATGCACAGCGTAGCAATCACGAGGTTCGGCTGTTCCTGCCTGCAGGGGAACACACCTTCCGCGCGGAGCTGATCGGCGATGATTTCCGCAAGCCGATTCCGCCGCCGCCGGCGCGGCGCAACGGCTTCCTGCCGCCGCCCAGCGGGGTGTTCCCGGAGAAGTTCGACTTGCAGGGGCCCTTCGCCGCCAAGGATGGCACGGCATCGCGCTCGAAGCTGCTGACGTGCGATCCGGCCACCGGCTCGGACTGCATTCGCCGCATCGTGACGCCGATCGCGCGCCGTGCCTACCGGCGTCCGGTGACGGCGGCGGAGACCGACAAGTTAATGGCCGTGGCGCAACTGGCATCGACGAAGGGTTTCACGCCTGCACAGTGCGTGCAGTTCGCCATCCAGGCGATTCTGGTGTCGCCGCAATTTCTGTTCCGCATCGAGCAGGATCCGAAGGGGCGGTTCGCGCCGGTGAGCGATTTGGAACTGGCGTCGCGGCTGAGCTACTTCCTGTGGAGTTCCGCGCCCGATGACGAATTGCTGACGCTGGCCGAACAGAAGCGGCTGCGCAAGCCGGGCGTGCTGGAACAGCAGGTCACGCGCCTGCTGGCCGATAAGCGGTCGCGGGCGCTGTCGGAGAACTTCGCCGGGCAATGGCTGGAGACGCGCAGTTTGGCCGGCGTGAAGCCCGATGCTTTGAAGTTTCCCACCTGGAGTCCGGCGCTGCAGGAGGACATGCAGACCGAGACGGCGCTGTTCTTCGACCATATTTTGCGCGAGAACCGGCCGATTGCCGAGTTCATCACGGCGGACTACGCGTTCCTGAATGGGCGCTTGGCGCAGCATTACGGTATTGTGGGCATCACGGGTTCTGACTTCCGCAAGGTGCAGGTTGATCCGGCGCAGCGCGGCGGCATCCTCACGCAGGGCAGCATTCTGACGTTGACCAGCTACCCGATTCGCACCTCGCCGGTGTTGCGCGGCAAGTATATTTTGGATGTCGTGCTCGGCGCCCCGCCGCCGGCGCCGCCACCCGATGTGCCGGGGTTGAACGAGTCGAAGGTGGGCACCGCGGCGTCGTTGCGCGAGGCTCTGGCGCGGCACCGTAGCGATGCCATCTGCGCGTCCTGCCATAGCCGCATGGACCCGCTCGGCTTTGGCTTGGAGAACTACGATGCTACCGGGCGCTGGCGCGTGAAGGATGGTGAGACGCCCATCCAGGCCGGAGGCACGCTGCCGAACGGTGTGGAGTTTTCCACGCCCGCGGAGTTGAAGGCACTGTTGCTGAAGGATCTGCCGGACTTCAACCGCAACCTGACGGAGAAGATGTTGACGTATGCGTTGGGCCGCGGCTTGGAATCCTACGACCGGCCGGTGGTTCGTGATATTGTGCGCAAAGTGGAGGCGTCCGGCGGCCAGATGCAGGCCGTGGTACGCGAGATCGTCCAGAGCCTGCCATTCCAGGCGCGCCGCGGACAACAGAATCAGCCTGTGAAGGTGGCAAGTACCCGGTGATTATCCAGAAGAAGGCTCTTTCCCGACGCATGCTGCTGCGTGGTGCCGGCGCGGCTTTGGCGCTGCCGCTGTTGGATGCGATGACGCCCGCACTGTCGGCGGCGACGGCTGCTCCGCTGCGGTCGGCCTGGTTCTATGTGCCGAACGGCATCGATATGCGCAACTGGGTGATCGAGGAGCCCGGCCCGCTGGGTGCGCTACCGCCGATTCTGAAGCCTCTGGAAGCCGTGAAGAACGACGTGCTGGTGCTGTCGAACCTGACTGCCAATTGGGGACGGCCGCTGCTGGTGGGTGCCGGCGATCACGGGCGCGCGCTGGCCGCGTATATGACCGGCAGCTTTGTGCATCAATCGGTGTCGAACCTGAAGCTGGGCGTATCGGCCGACCAGATCATCGCCGAGGTGGTAGGCAAGCAGACCATGCTGCCGTCGCTGGAAATTGGTCTGGAAGAAACGCGGCAGGCCGGCAATTGCGATAACGGCTATTCGTGCGCTTACGCCTACAACATTGCGTGGAAGACGCCGACGCAGCCGCTGCCGCCGATTTCGAATCCGCGGGCGCTGTTTGAACGGCTGTTCGGCGTGGATCATTTCACGAGTCCGGAGGACCGTGCGCGGCGATTGTCGATGCGGCGGAGCATTCTCGATTCGGTGTTGGAATCGACGGCGCAGGTGAAGGCGAAGCTTGGCCCGGTGGATCAGCGCAAGCTGGATGAGTATCTGACGTCGGTGCGCGAAGTGGAGCAGCAAGTGGCGAAGGCGGAAGCTTCGGGCACCGTGATTGACCCGGGCATGGAGAAGCCCTTCGGCGTACCGGCCGAGTTCGGTGATTACTTTAAGCTAATGACCGACATGCTGTTCATCGCGTTTAAGTCCGATCTGACGCGCGTGGCGACGGTGATGATCGGGCGCGAGGGCTCCAACCGGCCGTATCCGGAGATCGGCATTCCGGACAGCCATCACCCCATCACGCACCACCAGAAGAACCCGGTGCTTCTGGATAAGATTTCGGCCATCAATACGTATCACGTGAAGCTGTTCACGGAGTTCCTAGCGAAGCTGAAGAGCACGCCCGAAGGCGATTCGAACATGCTGGACAACTCCATGATCTGCTACGGCAGCGGGCTGTCGGACGGCGATACGCACCTGCATGATGAGTTGCCGACGATTCTGGCCGGTACGGGCGGGCGCTTCTTCACGCCTGGCCGCCACATCATGTACCAGCGCGAAACGCCGGTGACGAATCTGTTCGCCACCATGGCGCAGAGAATGGGCGTGCGGGCGGACCATATCGGCGATTCGACGGGCCAGTTGCTGGACCTGAGCCTGAGCTAGGGAGCACGCACGAATGCAATTCGGCGCGCCTGCGTTAACCGGCGTGGTCTATAACACCACGATGAGCCGCCCCGGCGCGGCGTTGAGCCTGTGCCTGCTGTATGGGTTAGAAGGCAAGCGCGAGGCGCGCCCGGCGTCGATTGCGATCACGGAGAACGGCTTTGCGGCGGCGGCGTTTGCCGATGCCGTGTACCGGCTGTATCAACTGGGGCCGGTGGCGAATACCAACCGCGTGCTGCCGATCGGGTTGGCGGTGGACAAGCCGCTACCCGCCGACGGGGCGGCGTTCAAAGCCGTGATTGAAAAGAAGGACGACAAGGGGCAGTTGGTGTACGCGCGCGGTGTGCGGCGGGTGCCCGATACGGCGGAGCCTTCGGCCTTGATGCGCAACTCGCTGGCGTATTTTCCGGATGGCAAGGCGGTGGCGGTGCTGAGTGCGCCGGCGACGTATCTGGCTCGCACGCTGGCGTATCCCGGGACCAAGGAATTGATCCAGCAGAAGGTGCAGCATCTGGTGATCTGCGAAGGCAGACAGGATGCGGCAGCGTGCCGGCGCTTGTTGGCGGATTGGCCGACGCCGGTGGTGTTTGCGGGTGCGGATGTCGGGGCGGCGTTGCGGTTCCCGGCCGCGGCGTTGGAGAAGGATTTCGCCTGGACGCCGAATCATCCGGTAGTGGATTACTGGCGTGCGTCGGTGCCGTCGCCGGTCGATGAGCCAGCGTTGGATATGGCCGCGATCCTGTATGCGGTGCGGCCGAAGACGGAGGGCTTCGTGTTGTCGGAGCCAGGGACTCTGGACGTCAGCGATTCGGGCGAGTTCCGGTTCACGCCGGGCGCTACGGGCAAGCACCGGAGGCTGACCGTCGATGCATCGAAACGCGAACTGATCATTGCAACGCTGCGGGAGTTGGTGACCGCCAGGCCCGTGCCGCCGCCCCAACGGCGTCGCATGTCGCCGGAGGAGTTGGACGAACTGCGGAAGAAGCGCGAAGAAGAGAATCTGAAGCGCGAGTTGGAAGAGCGGAGAAAGGCGGCGACGCCGAAGCCGTTACCATAGAGAATATGGCCACCACCCCGCTGCCGTTCGTCACCGAAGAGCAGTATCTGCAGATGGAACGGGAAAGCGAACTCCGCCATGAGTATCTGCATGGCGAGGTGTTCGCGATGTCGGGGGGAACTACTAACCACAACAGGCTCTCCGCTGATCTGCTCGTTCAGATTAGCAATCGCCTTGAAGGAAGCCCCTGCGAAATATTCGGCTCAGATCAGCGAGTGCGCGTACCAGCAACGCGATTCCATGCATACCCGGATTTGTCTGTTGTGTGCAGCCCTATTCAGTATTCGGATGACACCAAAGATTGCGTCCTGAATCCCATCCTGCTGGTCGAAGTGCTATCGAAGTCCAGCCGCAACTTCGATCGCGGCGAGAAGTTCCGCCAATACCAGCGGATTCCAAGCCTGCAAACCTACGTACTGGTGGAGCAGGACGATATGCTGGTGGAGGTCTACACGCGCACGGGGCGCGATTCCTGGAACTACCGGGTCCTTGAAGGTCCGGACGCCATGCTGGAAGTGGAACACCCGCCGTTGTCCATTCCGCTCAAGGCTGTTTATCGCCGCGTGGAGTTTCCGCCGGCGGAGGGTAGCGATGGCTGCTAACCAGATCCCCTACATCACCGAAGAGCAGTACCTGGAGTTGGAACGCAAAAGCGACGTTCGTCATGAGTACTACCGCGGGGAAATGTTCGCAATGTCGGGGGGAACCGGCGATCACTCCTTTCTGGCGGCGGAACTAATTTCGGAGCTGCGTTTCGCTCTTCGTGGAAGCTGCCGTGTGGCGACCTCTGACCTGAAGATCTACGTCCCTTCCACCGGCCTCTACACGTACCCGGATATCTCCGTTACCTGCGAAAAGCCGAGCTACCTTGACAAGTCGAATGACACGCTGTTGAACCCGCTTGTTGTTGTTGAGGTCTTGTCACCATCCAGCGGATCCTACGATCGCGGCGAGAAGTTTCGCCAATACCAGACCGTACCGTCGATCAAGACCTACATCCTGGTTTCCTGCGACCGCATGCGGATCGAGACGTATACCCGCGGTACTGGCGCCACCTGGATCTACCGGGCTTATGATGGCGCCGATGCCGTGCTTGAAATCGAAGAGCCCGCAGTCTCCATTCCGCTGCAGTCGATCTATCGCAGCGTCGAGTTCCCCCAACCATGAACGTCACCTACTTTTTCTGGCACGTCCCGCGCACCGGCGTCGATGAAGCCGTCTATGCCGCGCGCCTCGTTCGCTTTCAGGAGGAATTGGAGGCGCTCGGCTCGGGAGTGACTGGCCTGCTTGCCGATCCGCAATCGTACCGCCTGGAGGACGTTCCGTGGATGAACACCGGACGCGCCGTGTACCTGGACGCTTATCCGCTCGACAGCTTCGCGTCCATGGAGTTGCTGAACACGGCCTCCGTTACCGGCCCGCTCACGCAGCCGCACGCCGATATCGCGGCGCTGTTCGGCTCCGGCGCGGGCAGTTTGTATGAGATGCGTTTCGGCCTGCTCGATCCCGCGGCCGTCGGCCACGGCTACTGGTTCTCCAAGCCTGCCGGCATGACCTACGACGAGATCAACGCGATCCTGCAACCGTTGGCGATCAATGGCGGCGCGGTATTCCGGCGGTTGATGGTATTGGGACCTTCGCCAGAGTTTTGCCTGCTGAGCCCGGAGCCGGTGGGCCTTCCGGCCCCGATCACCCCCGCGTACCGTCCCCTGACTCGCATTTGACCCGAAGCCGCGACCGGCATCCTGTTACACTGAAAAGTTAGCCTGCGCTATGGCCATCGATAAAGAGCTGTTGGAGATCCTCATATGCCCCTTTTGCCGGGGCGACGTGCATTTGCACAATAACGAAACGGGGTTGAAGTGCGTCTCCTGCCGCCGCGTCTACCCCATTCGCGATGGCATCCCCGTCATGCTCATCGACGAAGCGAAGGTGGAAGACTAAGCCGGCTTGCGATGCCGTCCGTGCTCGACCAACTCGGAAAAGGGGCGCATGTCTGCCTGTTGCGGCTGCGCTCGCTTGGCGATTGTGTCCTGACGACGCCGGCTATTTCGCTGTTGAAGGATTATCGCCCGGACCTGCGCATCGGCGTGGCCGTGGATCCTCCGTTCCGCGCCATCTTCGAAGGCCATCCCGACATTGATGACATTCTGGAACCGGTGCCGCTAGCCGTTCTACGCTACCGTTCGCAATTGTGTGTGAACCTGCACGGCGGCACGCGCAGTGCTTGGTTGACCGCCGCCAGCTTCGCCCCGCTCCGGGCCGGTTTCGCGCATCATCGCTTCGCCGCGCTCTACAACATCCGCATTCCGCGCGCGCAGCAGATTCTGCACGAAGAGCGCCCCGTGCATACGGCGGAACATTTGGCATCGGCGATGTTTTATCTGGGCGTGCCGCGTAAGGATATCCCGCGGGCGCACCTGGCGGCCAAGCCCGTCCACACCAGTTACCACTACGCGGTACTGCACCCGAATGCTTCCAGCCCCGACAAGACCTGGCCGGCGGAGCGCTTCCTCTCGGTCGCCCGGCACCTGCAGGAGCATGCGGCGCTCGTCCCGGTCTTCATCGGCAGCCCCGCCGACGATCTGTCTATCTTTGCCCGCGAATTCCGTACCTCGCAGACCTCGCTCAGCGAGACCAAGAACCTGATTGCCGGAGCGTCGTTCTTTCTAGGCAATGATTCCGGTCCGGCCCATATGGCGGCGGCCTTCGGTATCCCCCTGGTGGTGCTGTTCGGAAACAGCAACCCGGTGACGTGGGCGCCGTGGCGCACGGCGGCGGAAGTTGTCGTGGCCGGCGGCGGCATGGCGCAACTGGCGGTGGAACAGGTACAGGCTGCGGTGGACCGCCTGCGAGTGAAAGCATGCTAAGGCGGCTGCTCGGCTTTGCCGTGCCGTATTGGCCCGCACTTTCGGTATCCGTGCTGCTTATGGCGCTGGCCGGCTTCTGCCATGCCATGGTGGCGCTGCTGATCCGGCCGATCTTCGACCGCGTGCTGAACCCGGCTACGGCCGACGCGCCGGTGCAGCTTACCGTCATCCCCATCATCAACCAGCCGCTGTTCCTGCATCAGATCATCCCGTTCCCGATCCACAACGTGTGGACGTTGGTGGCGGTGGGCATTCTGATGGTGTTCCTGCTGCGCGGCATCGCCGACTATGCGGGCAACTACCTTGTGAACTACGCGGGCTTTGGTGCCGTCACGGACCTGCGGCAGCGCGTCTTTGATCGCGTTGTCCGCCAGGATTCGCATTTCTTCGAAGCGCATACAACGGGCCGCCTGCTGTCGTCCATCATGAACGACATCGAAAAAATCCAGGTGGCGACGTCGCACCTGCTGGCCGACTGGC
Organism: Bryobacterales bacterium; assembly: GCA_016789745.1. Taxonomy (GTDB): domain Bacteria; phylum Acidobacteriota; class Terriglobia; order Bryobacterales; family Bryobacteraceae; genus CADEFT01. The sequence goes on along the minus strand of JAEUQF010000131.1, from coordinate 1,969 downwards.
TGCGGCAGACGTTCTCCGCCCTTGGTCTGCTGTGGGTGGTGCTGCAGATGGATTGGAAACTGGCGGTGGTCAGCCTGACCGTGCTGCCGTTTGTGCTGGTGCCCACCGTGCGTCTGGGCAAGAAACTGCGCCGCGCCACGCGCCGCGCCCAGGACGATGCCGCCGAACTGACGCAGATCATCCAGGAAACGTTGAGCGGTCATCACGTGGTGAAGAGTTTCGGGGCGGAGGCGATTGAAGCGGAGCGATTTCACAAGGCCGCGCAACGGCTGCGTTCGTCGAACCTGCGCTACGTGGCGCAGCAGGCGCTGGCATCGCCTCTGATCGAATTCTTCGGCGCGCTGACCATCGTGGGCCTGGTCACCTATGCGCGTAACGAAATCAAGACCGGCAACCTGACCACCGGCGAGTTCACCAGTTTCGTCATCGCGCTGCTGATGCTGTATGAACCGGTCAAGCGGCTCACCGGAATCCACAACATCTTCCAGCAGGCGTTGGGCGCGTCGCAAAAGGTGTTCGAATACCTGGACCAGGATCAGGCCGTCAAGGACAAGCCCGACGCCATCCGTCTGGACAAGTTCAGCGAGTCTATCGAACTGGACGATGTCTCGTTTAAATACCCCACCTCAGAACATTGGATATTGCGGGACATTTCGCTGAAAGTGAATGCCGGGGAGATGGTGGCGTTAGTGGGGCCGAGCGGGGCAGGGAAGAGCACGCTGGCCTCGCTGCTGCCGCGGTTCTATGACCCGGTGGGCGGGGCGATTCGGGTGGATGGGCATGATGTGCGCGATCTGGAACTGGCCGGCCTCCGCAGGCAGATCGGCATCGTTGCGCAGGACACCTTCCTGTTCAATGACACCGTCGCCAACAACATCCGCTACGGCTGCCCGGACGCCAGCGAGGAGCGGGTATGGGAAGCCGCCCGCAACGCCTTGGCCGAGGAGTTTATCAACCGCCTGCCGCATGCGTATAACACCGTGATCGGCGAGCGTGGCATGAAGCTCTCGGGCGGCCAGCGGCAGCGGATCGCGATTGCCCGGGCGCTGCTGAAGAACGCGCCCATCCTCATCCTGGACGAAGCGACGTCCCATCTCGACACCGAATCCGAACTGCTGGTGCAGCGCGCGCTGGCGAACCTGATCAGTGGGCGGACGGTGATCGTCATCGCCCACCGGCTATCCACCATTCGCCGCGCCGATCGCATTATCGTGCTGGAACATGGGAAAGTAGTGGAGACCGGAACACATGAAAATCTGCTGCAGCAGGGGGGCGTTTACCAGCGCCTGCACGAGTTGCAGTACCTGGAACCGGACTCGTTGGTGGACTTGTAAATGGCAATACTGCGAAGCATGACCGGATTTGCGCGGCTCCGTAAGCTGACGCCGCACGGGGAGATGGTGTTCACGCTGAAGAGCGTGAACCATCGTTCGCTGGACGTGCACATGCACCTGCCGGCGGATCTGGATGCCTATGAGCACCCCTTGCGCAGTGCGGTGAAGCGTCGCGTTTCGCGCGGGCATGTGGATGTTCGGATGAGTTGGAACCGGGTAGCCAGTTCGGCTTTGTTGAAGCTGAACCGGCCGCTGCTGGATTCCTGGATGAACGCCTTCAAAGAAGCCAAGGCCGTCTACGGGTTGGCGTCGGCGCCGGATTTGAACGCTGCTTTCCGTATCCCCGGCATGTTGAGCGAGGCCGACGCCGAACCCGACGAGTCGTTCGAAGCGCTGCTGGTGGGGGCGATTGACGAGGCGGTGACGCTGTTCAATGAATCGCGTCAGACCGAAGGGGCGGCGCTGGCGGGTGTGATCCGCGATGCGAATCGCAAGATTCGCGACCATGCCGGCGAGATGGCGAAACTGCGCGAGGGCGCCGTGCCGGTGTTACAGCAACGCTTGCAGGACCGCCTGGGAAACCTGCTGCAGGGTGCCGGTGTGGAACCGCAGCGGCTGATCCAGGAAGCGGCGAT
>JAEUQF010000244.1 GCA_016789745.1 Bryobacterales bacterium | reverse complement strand
GGCGGCGGACTCCGCATTGAGATCGGCAATCATGAGGTGCGCGCCGCCGGCGGCCAGCTTTAGCGCGGTGGACCGGCCGATACCCGATCCGCCGCCAACCACGAGGATGATTCTGCGGCTGAACTCGGCTTCGGGGGGCATGCGGCGCAGTTTGGCTTCTTCGAGCGCCCAGTATTCGATGCGGAATGCCTCCCGCCGCGGCAGGCTGACGTAGTTGTTGTGGGTATCGAAGTTCTTGGCCAGTTCGGGATACTTGGCATGCGGCAGCGGATCGCTATCTCCGCCATCGGACGCCATGCCGGTGGCGCCGGCCATGACGCGGATGGCATTGCGGTAGAACTCGCCGGTGATGCGGGCTTCCTTCTTGGAACGGCCGAAGCTCACCATGCCGACGCCGGGAATGAGAACCACGGTTGGGTTCTGGTCGCGGCAAGCCGGAGAGCCCTCTTCCTTATTGGCTTCATAGTAGGCGACGTAGTCCTTACGATACTGCTCCAGACCCGCGTCCAGAGCCTTCTCCAAGCCCGCCAGGTCCGACGTCTGTGGATTCCAGTCGACCAGCAGGGGGCTGATGCGGGTGCGCAGGAAATGGTCCGGGCAACTGGTGCCGAGCGAGGCGAGCCTGGCGGCATCGGCGGAGTTGATAAACTCCAGCGCCTCGGCGGCGCCATCGAAGTGGGCAATGGAGCGTTTGCTCTTGCCAACCCGGCCGCGCACCACCGGAAGGATGGACGCCGCGACTTCGGCCGCGTCGGTTCGAGACTGCACGCGCGGGCCGCCAAACAGTTTCTTGCCTGCGCCAAGCTCCTGGACCATCTCGCCCATCTGATCGATGACGGTGACGCTGTTGATGTAGGATTCGCGCTGGGTGGCGCCCCAGGTGAAGAGCCCATGGCTGCCGAGAACGATACCGTCGCAGCCGGGATTTTCCTTTACGGCCTGGCGCAGCATAAGGCCCAATTCAAAGCCTGGCCGCTGCCAGGGAAGCCATACCAGCTGATGGTTGTAGCGCTTGTTGAACTCTTCCATGCGTTGCTTGCCGTTGCGGCTGGCAGCCATGGCGATAGCCCAATCGGGATGCAGGTGGTCAACGTGGTCGAATGGCAGAAAACCGTGCAGCGGCGTGTCGATGGAGGTGGCGACGCCGTTGCCCACGAAGGCACAGCCCGGGTAGAGCCCGACCATCTCATCTTCGTATTCTTCGCCGCGATAGACGGCTTCCAACTGCAGCAGACGGTCCATGTAGAGCACCGCAAAGCCGCCGCGTTTGATGCTGCCGAGGTCGCCGCCGCTGCCCTTCACCGCCATCACTTTCACGGGGTTACCGGTGAGCGGATCGCTAACGGTGTACTTGGAACTGGTGTTGCCGCCGCCAAAGTTCGTGATGCGCAGGTCGGCCCCCAGCAGGTTTGAGCGGTAGCGGAGGATTTCCAACTCGTCGCCACCTAACGCCTTCACGTCGGCGTCATTCCAAAGATCATGCAGGTATCGAAGCATTTCCGCTCTATTTTAGCGCTTAGCTATTGGCTATCCGCGCTCGCCCCCCTGTGATACAACTTGCTTCATGCGATCCTGGGCTTTCTGGATTCTGACGCTGCCGGCTTTTGCCGCCGACTGGCCCTCCTTCCGCGGCCCCAACGCCACCGGTATCCAGGAAACCACCAACCTTCCTTCCGAGTTTGGTCCCACCACGAACGTCCTGTGGAAGACGGCTCTTCCTCCCGGCAACTCGTCACCCGCGATCGCCGGCAATCGTATCTACCTGACCGCCCACGAAGGGGACAAGCTTCTCACCTTCGCGGTGGATCGCGCCACGGGGCGCATTCTCTGGCGGCGGGAAGCCCCGCGTCCGCGCCAGCAGGAGATCGAGCGTCCGGCGAACGGGCCTGCTTCGGCCACGCCGGCCACCGATGGCAGCCGCGTCTTTGTGTTCTTTCAGGACTTCGGTCTGCTGGCCTACGGGCCGGATGGCAACGAACTATGGCGCATTCCGATCGGGCCTCTGAATAACCCCTTCGGACACGGGGCGTCGCCGGTGCTGGCCGGCAATACACTGCTGATGAACGTCGACCAGGACACGGACTCGTTCCTGCTCGCGGTGGATAAAAATACGGGCAAGACGCTCTGGCGGACGCCGCGTCCGCATGCGCAGCGGGGCTATGCCACGCCGGTTCTGTGGAAGGCTCCCGATGGCGCAGAGCAAGTGCTGGTTGCAGGGTCGTATCGCCTGTCTGCTTACGATGTGCGCAGCGGCAAGGAATTGTGGTGGATCCGGCGCCTGCCTTGGCAGGTAAAGCCCACGCCCGTCGTCGCCGGCGACATGGTCTTCTTCACCACCTACTCGGCGGAGTCTGAGCCTGGCGACCAGGAGAACGTCCCGCCCTTCGCAGAGGCTCTTTCGAAGTACGACGGCAACAAAGACGGGAAACTCGCCAAGGACGAAATCCCCGACAAGAAGATCCAGGCGCGTTTTGCCGAGTATCTGGATTTGGATAACACCGGATTTCTGGAAGAGCGCGATTGGCGTCAGTTGCAGGAACGGCGGCAAGGGGAGAATGCGCTTCGCGCCTACCGGCTGGGCGGCTCCGGCGACGTCACCGATTCCAACTTTCTGTGGAAAATCTCGAAGACCCTGCCCAACGTGCCCTCCCCGCTTTTCTATCGCGATGTCCTGTACATGCTGAAGGAAGGCGGCATCTTCACCTCATACGATCCCAAGACTGGTGCCGTACAGAAGCAGGCGCGGCTTACCGGAGCTCTCAGCCAGTACTTCGCTTCGCCGGTGGCCGCCGACGGCAAGATCTTTGTCGTCGGGGAAGATGGGAAAGCTGCCGTGATTCAGGCCGGTGCTGACTGGCAGTTACTGCGGGTAAACGATATGGAAGAAGGCATGAAAGCCACACCCGCGTTGCTGGACGGCAAAATCTACTTGCGGACCACAAACTCCCTATATTGTTTCGTTCAAAAGAACTGACACGGGGGTTCAGGTTTGGGCTCGAATACGCTACCGTAAAGGAGCCATGAACGATTCCCTGGCAATCTTACTGGCAGGGGGCGCGGGCGAGCGGTTATTCCCGCTGACCCGCAAAACAGCCAAGCCCGCCGTTGCCTTTGGCGGTATGTACCGCATTATCGATTTCACCCTTTCCAACTGCATTAATTCCGGATTACGCCGCGTGTTTGTATTGGCGCAATACAAAGCTCTGGAGATGATCCGTCATCTCAGGGAAGGTTGGAGCATTCTTTCGCCCGAACTCGGTGAGTTCATCGAAGTCATTACGCCGATGAAGCGGATGCATGACGACTGGTATCTCGGCACAGCCGACGCCGTTTACCAGAACATCGAGAGCATCGAAGCGGAGGATCCGCAGGACGTCATCATCTTATCCGGCGATCACATTTACAAGATGGATTACCGGGAGATGCTCGATTGGCACCGGGCCCAACAGGCCGACGTGACCATCGCCACCATCCAGATCCCGCCCGCCGAGGCGACGCGATTTGGAGTCGCGCAGATTGACAGCGACTATCGCATCAATGGCTTCGAAGAGAAGCCGAAACACGGCCGTCCGCAGCGCAGCATCTTCAATCCGGAGATGGTGAGTGCCTCAATGGGCATCTACGTATTCCGCAAGCAGGTGCTGTTGGATGCCCTGCGTGCCGATGCCGATACGCCCGGCTCGCATGACTTCGGCAAGGACGTGCTTCCTAAACTAGTGCAGTCCAATGCGCGAGTGATTGCGTATGATTTCCATGATCTCAACGACAAGAAAATGAACTACTGGCGTGATGTCGGGACGATCGACGCCTATTACGAGGCGAATATGGACCTGGTCGCGGTCACGCCGGAGTTCAACCTGTACGACACCCGCTGGCCCATCCGGACCAACATGCAGCAGCAGCCTCCGGCGAAGTTCGTGTTCGCGCAGGAGGGTCGCCGCATGGGTGTGGCGATTGATTCCATCGTGGCCCCTGGCTGTATCGTGTCCGGGGGGCGGGTGATGCGCAGTGTGCTCAGCCCGGGAGTCCGCGTCAACAGTTTCTGCGACGTGGAGAACTCGATTCTGCTGCACGACGCGCACGTTGGCCGCTTCTGCCGCATCCGCAATGCCATTCTGGATACCGGTGTACGGATCCCGGAGAATACGGAGATTGGCGTGGATCTTGAGGAGGACCGGCGGCGTGGCTTCACGGTTAGCGAGGGAGGCGTGACGGTGGTCAGTGCCGATGCCGTCAAGGCGCTTGAAGCGGCCGAGGCGGTGTTGCCACCGGCCCATGCGTAACCACCAGGTCAGAGCGAGCGCAAGAAGGCCAGAAGCGCCTGCTGCTGCGCGGAGGTCAATTCGTTGAACCGCTGGACCGCGCCGGTGGCTTCCGAAGGCTGGTAGCGGTCCGAGCCCTGTCCGCCATGCATGCGGATGGTCTCGACCAGGTCTTTTGACCTGCCGTCGTGCAGGAAGAAGATCCGCTTGCCCAGACCCCATAGCGGCGCCGTACGCCATTCATCGCCGCCGGCTACACCCTGGCTGATATCGTCGGCCAGGGCCGGACCCATGCGGTGCAGGGCGAGGTCGGAATACAGCCCCACTTCCTTTTCATGGAGGGCAGCGATCCGGCTGGCGCCTGTGCGCAGCGATGGCGTGTGGCAGCCCGCGCAACCCACCGCGGCAAACAGGGCACGCCCTTCGCTGTTGCCCGCCGCGGGCGCGGGTGGCGCCAGGAATCGCATGAACGCGGCGAACAGCGGTACGTCATCGGTGTCGCCTGCTTCGAAGTCGACGTCATCCTCCGGGCCGGCGTGGAAGATACAGCCTGGCATGGCATTCCGCTCCTGCGGGAACAGCAGGTTCGACACGCCCATCTCCACGTTGTACGCCTCGCCGCCGAATACGGACAACGACTTCACCTGAGCCTTCCAGCCAAAGCGTGTGATGGTGCCGTCGTTATCGCTGCGGTTGAAGCGTCCCGCGATGCCCAACGCCCGTTTTTCAGCCGCACTGGCCGCAAGGTTCTGTTCCAAGGCAGCATCCGGAATCGCTTCCAGTAAGCCTCCGCCAAAGACCGGCGTGGGAATGCGGAACCGCAGATTCGTGGCGTTGGAAAAATCCTCCTGCCGGGCATTGCACCCAGCCGCATCCTGCCGGCCCGTGATCACGAAGAGATTGTGGACTCCGCCATCGGGGCTGCCATCGGGGCGGCGCGCGAAGCGGACGACACGAACGGGCCCCGCTAACGAAAGGAACGGCGGCACCACGTTGCGCGCTCCGAATTTGGTGGCCGCCTCAATCTGCGGGTTCAGCGCGGGACTGGTGCCGCCCGCTGCTGGTGCCGCATGGCACTGCCCGCACGAGAGGCCATTGAACCCGGGGCCCAGCCCGGCATCACCATTGGGCGGCGGATCCTTCACGAAGCTCTCTTCTTCGAAGGCTTCCTTGCCGTCCAGGAAGTAGCGCAACTGCGCGGTGTTCAGGCCGGCCAGCGCTTCTCCCGCGCCTGCTGCGCCTGACCGCACGCCGGGGTCGCGAACGGCACTCTCCTGGGGACGAGGGGGCCGGGGGCCTGGTCCCGGTCCCGGCGGACCCTGCTGCGATAACAATGCTGATGCCAATACCAGCGTCACTCCCGTGCCAGCTGTGGAAACAATACGGCCCATAGGCGAGATACACCTTTCGTGGTTGCTGTTTTGTTGTTCTTGGTGGAGGGCGGGGGTAGTCCCCGGCCATTGTTATGGTTACGACTCGTACCCAACAACGAAGCGAGACGCGTAAAGGCTTACACGTTTGTTTAACTTTGCTAAGGTACGGCGATGGACGTAACCTCGGGCGGGTGCCGCATCTGGTATGAGTCGAGAGGCCAAGGCGCCCCGGTCCTTTTCATCCAGGGCGTGGGCGTATGCGGGCAGGGCTGGCAGCCGCAGGTAGACCTGCTGTCGGCTTTCTACGAATGCGCGTGGTTCGACAACCGAGGCATGGGCCGGAGCGAGGCGGGGCGGGACCGCATCACCGTGGATCTTCTTGCTGAGGACGCACTGGCGGCGATGGATGGCCTGGGCTGGCGATCGGCACATCTGGTGGGCCATTCGCTTGGCGGGCTGATTACGCTCGCTGCCGCACTTCGAGCAAGGCAGCGTGTTCGCAGCCTGAGCTTGCTGTGCACGTTTGCCGACGGAGCCGAACCTACCCGGCTGTCCTGGCCGCTACTGCGGATCGGCATCCGCACACGAATCGGCACCCTGGCAGCGCGACGCCGGGCGTTTCTGGAACTGCTGCTGACACCGCAGGCGCACCAAAGCTGCGATCACGCCCGACTCGCCGCGGAACTGGAACCGCTCTTCGGCCACGATCTCGGTACCCAGCCGCCGGTGGCCATGCAGCAACTGTTCGCCATGAAAGGCTACAGCCTCAGTTCGCGTTTAGGTGATCTTCAGGCCGTCCCGTCGCTGATCGTAAGCGCCAAACACGACCTCATCGCCCGCCCCCAGGCCGGCAAAGCCATTGCTACGGGCATCTCCAACTCCCGCTACATCGAAATCGAAGACGCCGGCCACGGCCTTCCGCTCACGCACCCGGCCCTCACAAACGCGCTGCTGCGCCGGCATATCGACGACGCCGAACTTACTTGGCGCCCTTGACCGCGTCGCCCTTGGTGGGAACGAGGAAGTCCATCCGGTTCCCATCAATCGTCGATGTCTCGATCACGCCTTCCACGCGGGCCTTCCGGTTGCCCAACTCGCGCAGATAGCCTTCCTTATCCTTGACGCGGATCATCTCCGGCTGCCCTTCCACCTTGAAGTTCGTATACCCGCGATCCACCACTGTCGTCCCAATCACCGTCACCCTCAGATCCTTCGGCGTGTACCCGCTCTGCTGCACCAGGTCGCGAATCGCGCGCAACTTCACCGTATTGCCCGGCTTCAACTCCACCACCAGCGTGCCCTTCTTGTTGTCGATCTTCACGGCCTGCACGCCCGGATTCCCCGTTAGCTTCTTCTGTACGAAGTCCGCGCAGGAGGCGCAATCCATCCCTCCAAACGTCTGTTCCACCTTTAGGAACTCCGCCGATGCCCCCACCGTGAAGGCGCACAAAACCAGAAACGCAAATCGCATTCCTACAGCGTATCCCGCCGGGTGTACAGCCTGCAGGCAAACCCCCGCTCCGGTCTGCTACCCTATGGGTTTCCCGTTCTGGCAAGAGGCTCTAAAACATGAAGTTTGTGTTCTGTTTCGTAGTGCTGGCTACAGGTCTGTTCACTGGCTGCGGCGGCGGTTCCTCCACCGCGGAGAAGCAAGAGACCCCGGCCGCGGCTCCCTCCGCCGCCACCGTCAAGGTCGACCCGGCCACCGCCGGCAGCATCACCGGCAAGGTCGCTTTCAGCGGCACCAAGCCCAAGCCCCAACCCCTCTCGATGGACGCCACCCCGGCCTGTGCCCGCATGCACGAAAAGCCGGCACTTTCCGAAGACGTGGTTTTGAACGACAACGGTACACTCCGCAACGTCTTTATCTACGTCAAAGCCGGCCTGCCCGAAGGCGATTGGTCCGTCCCCACCACCCCGGTCAAACTCGACCAGGTGGGCTGCGTCTACACCCCCCATGTTCTGGGCGTGATGGTCAACCAGCCGATTGAGATCTCCAATTCCGACAGCACCAACCACAACATCCACCCCCTGCCTAAGCTGAACCGCGAGTGGAACGAATCGCAGCCGCCCAAGGGCGACGTGAAGGTGAAGACGTTCCCCAAGGCCGAGGTGCCACCCATTCTGTTCAAGTGCAACGTGCACCCCTGGATGCGCGCCTGGGTGGGCGTCGTCAAGCACCCCTACTTCGCGGTCACCGGCGACGACGGCAGTTTCTCCCTCAAGGCCCTTCCGCCGGGCGAGTACACGCTCGAAGCCTGGCACGAACGTTACGGTACGCAGGAGATCAAAGTGAAGGTGGAGCCCAAACAGTCCCAGTCGGCAGACTTCACATTCAAGAGCTAAACTAAGAAAGACGGGGATCTGGGTCCACGTCATCCAATTCATCAAGGACTTAATGAACGACTACATCGAGCTGACCAAGCCGCGTGTGACCTGGCTCATTCTGATGAGCACCGCGGTCGGCTTTTGGTTCGGTGCGCCTGGGTCCATCGCGTGGATGGTGTTACTCCACGCGGTGATCGGGACGGCTCTCATCGCGGGTGGAACCTTTACGCTCAACCAGTGGTATGAGCGCGAAGCGGATTCCCGGATGAACCGCACCCGGCAACGGCCCCTGCCCACCGGCCGCATCCTGCCTTGGCAGGCGCTCTTATTCGGCATACTTCTTTCCGTCGTCGGCTTTGCACAGTTGTACTGGGGTGCGAATCCGCTCACCGCCTGGCTGGGCCTCTTCACCGAGGCTTCCTACCTGGGGCTTTATACTCCGCTCAAACAGCGCTCCTGGCATTCCACCACCGTGGGAGCTATCCCCGGTGCCATGCCTCCGCTCATCGGCTTTGCCGCCGCCGCCAACACGCTCACCTGGGAAGCGTGGGCGCTTTACGCCATTCTCTTTATCTGGCAGTTCCCTCACTTTTACGCCATCGCCTGGATGTACCGTGACGACTACGCCAAGGCCGGTATCCGCATGCTTCCGGTAGTGGAGCCAGACGGCGCGTCCACCGCCCGCCAGATCCTCATCGCGAGCATCGTACTGGTGCCCGTCAGTCTGGCTCCTGCTTATCTCAACATGGCTGGCATGGTCTACACCGCCGGCGCGGTCGTGCTCGGCGCTATGTTCTTCTATTCCGGCTGGCGTGTGGCCCGCGAACGTACCGCGTTGCGCGCCCGGAGTGTGCTGCTCACTTCGGTCATCTACCTGCCCGTCCTCTACGGGCTGCTCCTCGCCGGGCTGTGAGACTCGCACCGGCCGCCGTGCTCCTGGCGTGTCTGGCCGGATGCGGTGCCCCACAGCAGCCTCTTGAGGTCTACGGCACCGTTCCGGAGTTCACGCTCAGTGCCCATACGGGCGCTCCGTTCGTCAGTTCGCAAGAACTGGCGGGCAAAATCTGGGTGGTCGATTTCATCTTCACCAATTGCCAGGGCCCTTGTCCCCGGATGACCTCGCAGATGGGCAAGGTCCAGGCTGCTACGGAGAGCCTTCCCGATGTGCGCTTCGTGTCGATCACGGTGGACCCGGATCGCGACACCCCGGAGGCTCTGGCCGCCTACGCCAAACGCCACCATGCCGGGCCGAAATGGAGCTTTCTCACCGGCCCGCAGGCTACCCTTCATAAACTGAAGCGGGAAGTCTTCCTGCTTGGCAATGTCGATGGCCAACTCAACCACAGCACGCGCTTCGTGCTGGTGGACCAGAACGGCCAGATCCGCGCTTTTTACGACACATCCGAGCCCGACAGCATCTCCAGAGTGATAGCCGACATCAAGCGGCTGGCCAAGCCAAACACATGACCTTCCGTGATCTTCCGACCTTAAATGCGTTCCTCAATGCCACTGCGGCGGTGCTGCTAGTGGTGGGCTATATCCTCATCCGCCAGAAAAAGCGCGAGGCCCACAGAAAGGTCATGTGGGCCGCCTTTACCACCTCAATTGTCTTTTTGATCAGCTATCTCGTCTATCATTTCCAGGTGGGCAGTGTGAAGTTCCCCGGCACCGGCACTATCCGGACGGTTTACCTCTCTATCCTGCTCACGCATACTGTCCTGGCTGCCGCAGTGCCCGTGCTTGCCATCGTATCGCTGAAGCGAGCCCTCGCCGCCCGATTTGACCACCATCGGACCATCGCCCGTTGGACACTCCCAATCTGGCTTTATGTCAGCGTTACCGGGGTGGTAGTGTACTGGATGCTATACCGTATGCCGCTGGCGTGAGCGGGCTTTACGAACACCGCGCCGCGACGGGTGCCCCCTCCATCTCACGCATCCGCGCCAGCGCACGCGTCTTCCGTAACCGGAATTGCGTCGGCGTTAGATTTAAATCCGCCGCAATACGCTGCCACGGTACTTCGCCAAAGTAGAAACGCATCACAATCGTCCGGTCGATCTCCGGCAATCGCTGTAGCCGGCGCTGCAACTCCTGCCGCTGCTCGTCATCCTCCATCACTTCATCGACACCCGGCGCCCCTCCGCGTAACGGCGACGTGTCATCCACCGCCACCTGCCGCCGCGAGGCCACTCGCTGGTGCAGCGAACTGCAACCTTGGCGGTACGCTGTTGCCAGTGTGTAGGCCACCAAGCGCTCCGGGTCGCGCAGGACTCCCGACCGGATCGCCCGACAGACCGCGACATAGATGTCATGCAGCATATCGTCGGGATCGTGCCCCCACGTCGAGGCTCTCCTCACATATCCCGCCACTAAACCCTTCACCAGCAGGTACAGGCGTTCCTGGTCGGCATGGACACCGTCCCGAACTCCGACACAAATCTCGGACTGTACCTGCAAATCCAGGGAAACCTTTTCAGAAGAGGAGGAGAACATCATGTTGCTGACTGCTTTCTGAAACAGTATGGGGCCGGCACCCCCTGGGGCACGATCAGCAGTAGTCCTGACATCTTGACGGACTAATCCAATTTGTGTGCCAGAATTTTGGAAATCGTTGTAGGATAAGACTGACTCAGTTTTAGTCACGATAAAGAGATGATCGATACGGAGTTGCGGCCGTGCACCATGCCCGTCTACCCGAAACGCTCCGGTGGCTTCCGTTCGTCGTTGCTGCGGTCCTGTTCGCCACGATGACCCTGTTGTTCCGTCGCGACCTCCAACTCGCCCGGGCTGCCCAGCGCGAGGCGGAGCAGTTCGACCGGGTGGAGCGGCTCACCGCTGAGATTGTCCAACTCCTGACGGATGGCGAAACCGGCACCCGCGGCTACGTACTGACGGGCCGCGACACCTATCTCGATCCCTATTTGCTCACTCTTCAGCGCATTCCCGCTGCACGAGCCGATCTTCGCGGCAATTTGCGGAACCTTCCGGTACTCCCCTTCCACGCCCAGCAGATGGATGAAGCCGTGGACATGAAACTCCGGATCATCATGGAGACGGTTGACCTGTACCGGGGCGCTGGCCCTCAAGCCGCCCTCGCCCTGGTCAACTCCGATCGCGGCAAACGGTCCATGGACCGTGTCCGTGCTCTTGCGGCCGAGGCCAGGGAGGTAACCCGGCGTGCCACCCGCAGCCGCGTCCAGGTCCGCGAAGCCACCACCTATCGCGCCATGTGGATGTCCATTCTTGCCGGCGCTTCGGCTAGTTTCCTGCTCGGTCTTGCCTACTGGCGCCTGGGCCGCAGCCTCGCCACCGAACAGAAGTTGTCAGCTGACCTTGCGGCGCAGGAAACCCGCTACCGTGACTTCGCCTCCAATCTCCAGAACACCCATGAGGAGGAACGCGCCTCCATGGCCCGTAAAGTCCACGACGAGATCGGGCAGAATCTCACCGCCGCGAAAATTGATATCATACTCGCGCTGCGGCGCCTGGACCAGGACCCCGACGGCCAGCGCAACCGCCTCTCCCGAACCACCGAACTGCTGGACCAGACCGTTCAGATTGCCCGCAACCTTTCCATGGAACTCCGCCCCGCCATCCTCGACCAGGCCGGTCTGTTGGCTGCCGCCGACTGGCAGGTCCACGAGTTCCAAACCCGTACGGGCATCGCAGTCTCGTGGAATGCCGAAAGCTCCGAACCCGCGCTCTCGCGAGACACCAAACTTGCTCTGTTTCGCGTTCTGCAGGAGGCCTTGACCAACGTTTCCCGCCACGCCCACGCGACCTCCGTGGCCGTTGCGATCCAGCCTGTCGGGCATTGTGTGGAGTTGACTGTCCAGGACGACGGCGCAGGCATGGACCTGCAGGCCTCCCACCATCGAAACCTGGGCATCTTCGGGATGCGCGAGCGACTCCGTACCGTCGGGGGCGAACTCCTGCTCGACAGTGCTCCCGGCCAAGGCACCCGTGTTACCGCCCGTGTTCCTATCCCCATTCCAGTGGAGGCCGCCTGAATGCCTCGCCGCATTCTCATTGCTGATGATCACTTCGCCGTTCGCGAGGGCGTCCAGGCGCTGCTCCGCGACACCTGGCCCAACTACGATTACGGGGGTGTCCCGAATCAGCCGGCGCTCATGGCTGCTCTCACCGCCTCGCATTGGGATCTTGTCCTGTTGGACTTGACCATGCCGGGGCGCAGCGGCCTGGAAGCCGTTCGCGAGATCAAGGATCTGAGTCCTTCAACCGCCGTTCTTGTCTACACCATGCATCCGGAGGATCAACTCGGCGTCCGCGCTCTGCGGTCCGGCGCCGATGGGTTTCTCAATAAGGAACGCGCTCCGGAAGAACTGGTCAGCGCCGTTCGACGGATACTGGAAGGTAAGCGCTACATTAGCGATACGCTCGCCGATCGGATGGCCCAGTTTCTGGCCCAGCCGGAAACCGGCACGGCTGTCGACCTGCTCTCCGACCGTGAATACCAAATCCTGAAGCTTCTCGGCTCCGGTCATTCGCCAACAGACATCGCCGACCAGTTGCACCTCAGTGTAAAGACGGTCTCCACGTACCGCGCCCGTGTTCTTGAGAAGCTAAATCTGCAAACCACCGCGGATCTCATCCGTTACGCCATCGAAAACAAGATCACATGATGATTGTCAGACGGATACTGACAACACAGCCGAACCCATCCTACAGCGCGTTCAGTAGGGCGCCGATTCTTTCCCGCCCCGCTTGCCCGTACTATCGAACTGATGTCGCCCAACCGTACCGAACCCGTTCGCGTGTTCCTCGTTGAGGACGCCGCCGTGATTCGTGACCGCTATCGCGACGAACTGCGGGCCATGCCGCACCTAACTCTTTGCGGCGAGGCTGTCAGTGCTTCCGAGGCCATTGCCGGCATCGAACAGAATCACCCTGATGTCGTCCTGCTGGACCTCGAACTTGAGCAAAGCTCGGGAACCGAAGTCCTTGAGGCCCTTGCCAACTGTGGCTCGCCGCCTCACTTCGTGGTCGTTACCAACCACGTCGATCCCACCATGCGAGACCGTTGTTTCCGCATGGGCGCCACCCACTTTTTCGATAAGAACCGCCAGTTCCTCGAGTTGTTGGAGTTTCTGCAAGGCCTCTAGGTTCAGAGACAGGATCACGCCGCGTGCCGCTTCTCCCCGCACTGCTGCTCAGTTCGCTCGGCGCCGTGGCGCTGGTCGTATTTGTACACAAATGCCTCCAGTGCCGCCGGTTGAAGACGGATCTGCAGCAGACTCTCTTCGCACTCGACCAATCGGCGATCGTCGCTCGGACCGACGACCGCGGCCGCATCACGTTTGCCAACGACCGCTTTTGCGAGGTCTCCGGTTACAGCCGCGAGGAACTCCTCGGCGCGGATCATCGCATCGTCAACTCCGGCTATCACCCGCCCGAGTTCTTCGCCAACCTCTACCGCACCATCCGCGGCGGTAAAGTCTGGCGCGGCGAACTCCGCAATCGCACCAAAGACGGCCGTATCTACTGGGTGGACACTACCATCACTCCCTTCCGGAACCACAGCGGTGCCATCACCGGCTACACCGCCATCCGTTTTGAAGTGACCGCCCGCAAGGAGGCCGAACAAAGACTTCGCGAGAGCAACGCGTGGCAGGCTGCCATTCTGGATTCTTCGGTCGCCTCCATCATCACCACCTTCCCCGATGGCGTCATCCGCACGGTGAACAAGGGCGCGGAGCACATGCTCGGCTACACCGCCGAAGAACTCTGCGGCCGCCATACGCCGGAACTCATCCACGATGTGGATGAAGTCACCGAGCGCCTGCGGCTGATGGAAGCAGCTTCCGGTGTTACGGTCACCAACCGCATGGAGGCCTTTGCCGATCAGGCTCGCAAGGGTATTCCGGAACTGAATGAGTGGTGGTATGTCCGTAAAGACGGCTCCCGCCTGCGCGTTCTTCTTTCGGTTTCTGCCCTGACGGCCGATGACGGCACGTTCCTCGGGCTGCTCGGCGTTGCCATTGACCTTACGCCACTCAAGGAAGCCGAACAGGCCGCCCATACGGCCCGCCAGCATCTGGAGACCTTTGTCGAGAATGCCCCGGCTGCTGTTGCCATGCTCGACAACGATCTCCGCTACCTGCTAACCAGCCGCCGGTTTCGGGCCGAGTACCTCCAGTCCGATACGCACGATCAGGCGTCCCTGGCCGCTACTTTCCTGGAACCTGCCGCGGCGTTCGCCAGTTGGCTGACGCGGACCAACGATCGTCTGCCTGTTCCCTCGCGCGAAGACCGCTTCGTCCCCCGCCATGGCCAGCCGCACTGGCTGCGCTGGGAGGCGCACCCGTGGCAGATTGTTGCCGGCCAACCTGGCGGTTGGCTCCTTGCCTTTGAGAACGTCACTGCCGCCGGACGGGCACAGCGCGAGTTCCTCTCCAACATCAGCCACGAAATTCGCACGCCCCTCAACGCCATCCTGGGCTTCTCTGAGTTGCTGTCGTTGTCCCCCTTGAGCGGGGAAGATCTCACCGCGGCGCACCACATCCGCGATGCGGCGCGCTCTCTGCTCCGTCTGATCAACAACCTTCTCGACTTTTCGCAGTTCGAAGCGGGGCGCATGGCCATTGATCCGGTCGCCTGCAATCTTCACGAGATCGCCCTCGACGTGTGCCGCGAGTTCGCGACTAAGCTCGACTCCAAGCCGATCCGTCTTGACGTACAGTGGCCGCCAACCGCGCCTACCCTTACCTTCAGCGATCCGCTCCGCTTCCGCCAGGTGCTTGCGCATCTGCTGGATAACGCCATCGCGTTCACCAGCGCCGGCTCGATCACGGTGGCTGCCTCCCGCGATGGTCTGAACCGCCTCCGTGTCGAAGTCCGCGACACTGGCGTCGGCATCCCCTTTCACCGTCAGCACACCATTTTCGATAAGTTCGTGCAGGCCGATGGGTCCACGACGCGCGCACACGGCGGGGCCGGCATTGGGCTCTCCATGTGCCGCGAGATTATCTCGGCCCTGGGCGGCGAGATCGGCATGACCAGCCGGCCCGATGCGGGCTCAACGTTCTGGTTCGCTATTCCCGCGCCTCCGGTGGCAGTTCCCGCATCGCAACCGGCTCACTCGCCGTTCATCCTGCTGGCGGAAGATAATCCGATCAACCAGCGTCTCATCGTTCGTTTTCTGGAGAAGCTTGGTTGCCGGGTGGAGACCGCCGTTAACGGCGAACAGGCCGTCGACAAAGCCATCACGCGAAGCTACGACCTTATTCTGATGGACTGTGCTATGCCCGTCCTGGACGGTTTTGCCGCCGCCTCGATCCTGCGTGCCGCGGGCGTTGATACCCCTATTCTGGCCGTTACCGCCAGCATCGCCCCCAGCGATAAGGACCGTTGCTTCCAGGCCGGCATGAACGCCTACCTGGCCAAGCCTATCCACTTTGATGAGGTTCGTGCTGCCCTCGCCCGCTGGTGCCCCACCCCCAAGGGCCTGATACAGTAAGTACCGATGAGAACCTACGTCCTTGAGCAGCCGGGCCGCTTCACGGCCACCGAAACGCAACAGCCCGGCCCGCCTGCTTCCGGCGAAGTCCGTGTGCGCGTCACGATGGTTGGTATCTGCGGCACGGACCTGCATGCCTTCGAAGGCACCCAGCCTTTCTTCTCCTATCCGCGTATCCTGGGCCATGAACTGGCAGTGGAGATCCTGGAGACGGGCGATGGTGTGGAAGGGCTCGCGCCCGGTGACCAGTGCGCCGTCAATCCCTACATGGCTTGCGGCGAGTGTGCCGCCTGCGTCCGCGGCCGCACCAACTGCTGCGCGAAGATGCGCGTCATCGGCGTGCATAGCGACGGCGGCATGCGCGACACCATACTGCTGCCTGCCAGGCAACTCTACAGGTGCGCGAAACTGACCCCTGCCATGATCCCGCTGGTAGAGACACTGGCCGTCGGCATCCATGCCGTCAATCGGGCGATGGTGCAGCCGGGCGAACGGGCGCTGGTGCGCGGCGCGGGCCCCATCGGCCTCTCCGTAGTCGAATTCCTGAAGCTGGCCGGCGCCGATATCGGCGTGGTCGAGAAGATCCCGTCACGCCTGGAGTACGCCCGGCAGAAACACAACCTCACCCGCTTCTACCCCTCGCATGACGAAGCCATGCAGGACGGGCCGTCCACCATCGTCTTTGACGCCACCGGCGACAAAGGCTCCATGGACACCGCCATTCATTTGTTGGAGCAGGGCGGCCGTCTGGTCTTCGTGGGCCTGATCAACGATCACATCAGCATCTTCGATCCGGACATTCACCGCCGGGAAGCCACCATCTTCGCCTCAAGGAACAGCACGCCCACCGAGCACCGCAAGACATTGGAGCTGATGGAGTCTGGCCAGGTGGATGTGTCGTCCTGGCCTACGGATCTGATTGCGCCTTCGCTGATGCAGACCCGTTTTCCGAAGTGGCTTAACCGCGACGACGGGATTGTGAAGGGCGTCGTGAACTGGACCTAAACCAGCACCGGCAAGGTGTGGCCCGCATGCGGCATCGCTCCAATTCTTGCTCCGGGTCCGGCGCGCGCCACCAAGTCCGCCCAGCGCGCCGGCCACTCGTCCGGGTTGACGTAGTGCAAGTGGCAGCGTTCGATGAACTCCTGAGGCGCGCGGGTAACCACGTGGATGTCGAACATCCGCCCCAAGCGCACCACCCACCACGCCTTATGCCCGCCCACTTCGAAGTGTTGCCGCAGCGCCTGTTCCATTTCGAACTCGTCGCCGTACTGGTTGACATAGTCGAGAAAGCGCGGATGCCCCGCAACGTTCGGACATTCGGCGAAAAACAAAACTGCCCCATTTGGTTTTAATGCCCGGCAGGCATTCTCCAGTCCCTTGTGCGCCTGACGCAAGTCGATATCCAAGGGAAAGCCCCCGGCCGAGGCAATTAGCAGGTCATACGGCTCACCTATCGGCGCGCATAAAGCCTCGTCCACAATGCGGCAACCCACGCGGTGCGCCTGCTCATAGTGCCCGGCCACCACGCCGATCAGCCCGCCTTCGGGACTGAGAATCACGTTCAACAGAGAGTCCGGTTCCACCATGCGGCAGCCTTCCAGCATGTCTTCATGGGCCGGATTGCCATCGAGCAGCCCGGCCTTACAACGCGGGTCGAAGATCATGTTGTGGTTGAAGGTTGTGGTGCGATGGCCGGCAACGCCGGGCACCAGGCTCTTCCGGCCGCCGCTATAACCGGCGATCAAGTGATGCATGATCTCGCCGGTGAGAATGATGCGGTCGGCTTCGTACACCTCGCGGTTGATCTCCACGCGGTTCCCAAAGCTCGTGACGCCGACTTCCACCAGCGCAGAGTCATCCTCACAGCGATGGTCAAGGTGCCGGATGCGGCGGGCAATTTCGTCGCCCAGGATTCGCCGATGTTCTTCGGGGGTCTGGCGGCGGTGAATGCCGGTGGCGAAGACGATAAACAGATCGCGATCGGGCACCCCAGCCGCATTCAACTCGGCGATCAGCAAAGGCAGAAACAGGTCGGTCCGCGTGAGCCGCGTGATGTCGTTCACCAGGATGGCGACGCGTTCTCCGGGCTTCACGAGTTCGCACAGCGGAGCCGTGCCGATGGGGTTGCGCAAGGCGGCCAGTACGGCGCCATGCTCATCGGCGATTGCCGCCGCCCCGCGATGAACTAACGGTTCGGCATTGGTGTCAATCGTGAAAGCGGATTCCCCGAAGGCGAACTGCACGGCGGCTACTTCTTGCGGCCGTCGCCGGACAGCATGGGCGTGGGAGGCGGTGTCGTGTCGCTGTAGCTGGCGGCCAAGTACTCCAGCAGCGCGGCGCGATCCTTGATCACCGTGCCCCAGCCTTCCATCTTGGTCAGTTCGCGTTCCCAGGTGGCCCGGGGCAGCCGCTGTACGTGGATGATGCGCAGCCCATGGCAACTGGTGCAGGCGCGGCGCTCTTCAGCCTTGCCGGCCTCGAAATCGGCCGCCAGCAGCGGCATCGCCAAGAGCATTCCAAGCAGGTAACGCATGCGAGTTATCCCTCCACCACCACACCGACGCGGTCGATCGAGTTCCATAGATAGCCGGAAGGGTTCCATGCGGCGTCGATCGGCTGGGTGGCGCCCTTGCTGTCGGTGGCACGGGACATAAGCAGGTGATAGCCGGGGCCGGAAGGCTTCCAGCTATAGCGGAACATGCGGAACGAGGAGTCGAAGTTCTCTTTGCCCAATTGCGCCGTGCTCCAGGTGATGCCGCGGTCAGTGGAGACTTCCACCTTCATGATCTTTCGTTCGCCCGCCCATGCAATGCCCCGAACCTCCAGCGCGCCGCTGGGGTGCTTGTAGCCGTCGGCGGGGCTGACAATGAAGGACTTCACGGGCATGGTTTCGAGAACGGCCAGATCCTCCGGCTTCACGGCTGTGCCGGGCGGAACGGGGCGCTTTGGATAGCGATAGGCCGGATTCATATAGAAGCCGTTATTCATCTGCGCGGCAACGGTGAGCTTATTCAGCCACTTGATCCAGTTGGCGCCATTCCAGCCCGGCACCACCAGCCGCAGCGGACCGCCGTGAATCTCAGGCACCGGCTGTCCGTTCATCTCCAATGCGACGATCGTGTCCGGCAGCAGCGCCTTCTTCAAGGAGATGGAGCGAATGTAGTCGGGCGTCTTGGCTACCCCTTTGTCGGCGCCATCGGCGTCCACGAAGCCGGCCCCGGGCTTCACCTTGGCCTGCGCCAGGATGTCCGCCAGTTTCACACCGCGCCACTCGGCGTTACCCATGCCGCCCTTCTTCCACTGCAAACCGGGCACGGCCGGTTTGAAGTAACCACGGCCGTTGCCGGTGCATTCGAGGACTGCGGGCACCGTATACATCGGCATCGCTTTCAACTGAGCGAGCGAGAGGCTCAGGGGCATGTCCACGAGTCCGTCGACGGTCAGTTTCCAGGAGCCTGGGTCCACTTTCGGCCGAGGCAGGTGCTGCCGCACGAAGAAGGCATCGAGCGGAGTAAGCCAGGTTTCGAAGGCTTCCAGCGGCGACTCCAGCACTTCGGGGAAGTCGTTATGCACCAGCATCGGCCGCTTGCCGGGTACGGTGAGCGACTGCGCCCCAGCCAGCGGCGCCATCGGCATTGCGGCAAGCAGGCGAAGGAAGTCTTTACGAGTGGCGGCCCAGGAATTCATCGTTCCTCCCAACTTATCACGTGCCAAAGACGAGGGCCGCCACAGGGCGTTATGTGCCCCGGGCGGCCCGGTCTGGTCTTGAGAATTTGTGGCGCCTTACAGCGTCTTCAGGTACGCGATCAGGTCGTCTTTCTCCGTCTTACTGAGGATGGATTCATACGCGGGCATGCCGTTGCCGCCCTGATCCACGAAGGCCCGGATGTTGGCTTCATTGGCAGGCTTGCCGTTGGACAGCTTAGCCTTCTTGAACAGGCCCTTGAGGCCCGGCCCCATCTTCTTCTCGTCGCTATCGGCGTTGTGGCAGACACTGCACTGCTCAAACACTTCCTTGCCCTTGGCAGCATCGCCGCCTGCCGCTTTCTTCCCCTGGAACGCCGGCGCCGGGGCCGTGAAAGCAGCAATTACCACCGCAGCGGCAGCGGTCAAGACAATCTTCTTCATGGGGGTTAGCAATCCTCCTCAACAGACTTTCTCGGATGATGATGAACTCTTAACAGATTACTACACGGAGCGCCGTTGCGGCTTCCAATGAGATCGACGCCAACGGCCGCCTGTCCGCTACACAGGTTGGCAAACCTTAATGTGAAGCTGCTTTCATGCGGGAGGACCGCGCGGACATTCTCTACGCCAACTGCCGTGGACGTGCGTCTAATAGGAGCATGAGGATTCTGCTATTCAGCGGCAAAGGCGGCGTGGGCAAAACCAGCGTGGCCGCGGCTACCGGACTGCGTCTGGCGCAACAGGGCAAGCGCACGCTTGTGATGAGCGTCGACCCGGCGCACAGCCTGGCCGACAGCTTCAACCTGCAGGGCGATCTGTTCCACGGCAAAACCTCCGATCCCCTGGAACTGCGCGAGAACCTGTTCCTGCAGGAGGTGAACATCCAGAAGGAGATCCGCCGCCACTGGCAGGAGATCTCCGCCTATGTCACCAGCGTGCTGCGCACCACGGGTATCGGCAATGTCGAAGCCGAGGAACTCGCCATTCTCCCTGGTATGGAAGAGTTGAGCGCGCTGCTTTACGTCAACCAGTACCGCCGCCAGAACACCTTCGACGTCATCGTGCTGGACTGCGCGCCTACCGCCGAGTCCATCCGCTTCATCAGCATGCCGAATACGCTCGACTGGTACATGAAGCACGTCTTCCCCATCCAGCGCAGCCTGCTCAAAGCGGTGCGGCCGATTGCCAATCGCGTCTCGCCGGTGGAACTGCCCCCCGACACCTACTTCAAGAACATCCTCGACCTGTTCAGCAAACTGGAGGGAGTGAATGAGGTATTGGAAGACCCGGAAATCACCAGCGTGCGTCTGATCACCAATCCAGAACAGATGGTCCTGCGCGAGACGCAGCGTGCGTATGTGTACTTCTCGCTGCACGGCCTCTGCGTCGACAACATCATCGCCAACCGCGTGCTGCCCGACACCGTGACCGATGAATACTTCCGCGAATGGCGCGAATCGCAGCAGAAGGTGCTGGCGGAGATGGATTCCTACTTCGCTCCAGTGTCGGTCAAGCGCGTCCCTCTGTTTGCCCGCGAGGTGCTGGGCAAGGACCGCTTGGAGGAACTCGGCGACCGGCTCTATGGCGATGCCGACCCCGCCGCTACGATCCGCACGGAGCGGCCGTACACGTTCGATAAGGTCGGCGAGGATTATGCCGTGCGCCTTACGGTGCCCTTTGCGGCCAAAGGCGAAGTTGGCCTGTTCAAGAAGGGCGATGAACTGGTGGTGGAGATTGGCAGCCTGCGGCGGCACATCGGCCTGCCCACGCGCATGGCATCATTGGTTCCAGCACGTGCACGCCTGGAGCAGGGTGTGCTAACGGTAACGATGAAGGAGGATGTCGCATGACGAACGAGAATCCCGCACCTGAGACGAAGTCCGGACAGGGCTGTGCCTGCATGGGAGCCGGTCCAATGCTCTCCGAACTGGCCTCGCGCCTGGGGCCTGACGAGAATGTGCGCCAGCATTTCCGGGCCGCGCGCATCGAGGTTTTGAAGGGGCTGCGCGCCCTTATTGATCAACGCATCGCGGATCTGTCGGCTGCCTCCAAGCCCAACCGCGGCGCCAAAGTTTCCGTGGAATAAACATGGCTATTCAATCTGGTGATTCCTTTCCGCAGCTTCCGCTGCTGACCGACGCTGGTGTGCCGTTTGACTGGGCGAGCACTGCCGGCAAGAAGGTGATTGTCTATTTCTATCCGAAGGCCGATACGCCTGGCTGCACGACCGAGTCCTGCGAGTTCCGCGACGCGGTGCCGGATTTCAGCGGCATCGACGCGATGGTGCTCGGCGTGTCGCCGGACAAGCCGGCGGCGCAGGCGAAATTCAAGGAGAAGTACAGCTTGCCGTTCACATTGCTCTGCGACCCCGACCATGCGCTGGCCGAAGCCTGCGGCGTATGGGTGGAGAAAAACATGTACGGCAAGAAGAGCATGGGGCTGGAACGCTCGACGTTTATCATCGGGCCTGATGGCAAGGTGAGCAAGGTGTATCGGAAGGTGAAGGCGGCAGGTCATGCTGAGAAGGTATTGGCGGGGATGAAGGGCTGAGCGGGGCGCGCATTACGCCGCTGGGACTGCACTGCCGGTTCTGAGTCCCAGACGGGCAAGATCGTGGTAGAATCGCTCCGGTTCCACGGCGTTGGCCTGGCAGGACAGGCCGGGGCGCCGTACCGAGCCGTCCAGGTATTGTAGGAGGCAGGCGACTGCGGGCACGGCCGTGAAGAAGTAGGCATCGTGGTGTTCCACGCGCAGGCGCATGCGCCGCGGTTGACCGTTGCGCATGCCTTCCACATCCACCTCCAGCACCACGGCGAAAGGCGGATCGGCAAATCGTTGCGCGCTCCAGAGGAAGAGCCGCTCGAACAGCGATGTTCCTGCCGGCAGATAGTTGACGATCAGCACACCCAGCGGGATGACAAGGTTCGATGTGAAGCCATCGAAGGCATTCGCATAGAAGCCTGTTTCTTCCAGGCCCGCAAGCTTCTCCGGCAACTCGTGCAGTTCTTCCAGCGCCATGGGTGCACAGCGTTGCACGCTCCAGGGAGGGCCGAAATCGACCAGTCTGGTTTGCGACCAGCTTTGCCTCCAGCGGCCGCCGGAATAATACAGCGGCCGGTATTCGCGGAGTTCCTGCGTGAACTCGGCGACGGATTCCGGTGAGAAGCGGAAAGTCCTCCAGGGCAGGCGCATGACGCTGGAGGCGATAGCGGACCGTACAGTGTCGAGGTGTGCCGCGGCGTAGCGAATGAGTGCGGCCGGCATGCCCGGATGGTAGCCGCCGTCGGTGAGGAAGCAGCGCTTGGCGGCATGGATGCGCGGCAGCAGGCGGCGGAGCACATCCCATTTCCGCGGCGAAGAGAGTTGGATATCGAAGTAGTCCGCGCGCGCCTGTATGGCGGCTTCGGCGATGCTGGCGGTGTAGTGGATGGTGCTGGAGGCGTTGACGAGCAGGTCGACGCCCTCAAGCGCCTGAGCGAGGGAGTGAGGGTCGGCGGCATCGACGCGCCGTGCCGTTGCGTGGAGTGGGGCGGCAGCGGCCTCTGCTTTCTGTTGACTACGTCCGGCCAGGATGAGGGCGGCTTGTGTCTCCTGGCGGAGGAGGCGGGCGATGTGCAGACCTGCATTGCCATAGCCGCCGAGGATCAGAATACGGGGCATGACGGTTTCAGCGTAGCGCTTTGTGGTGTCGGAGTATACTGTGCGCTATGTGGCAGTTGCTGGTAGTGGCCGCGTTTGCGCAATCGGCGCATGACGCGGTGGCGGACGTGGCGCTGGGCAAGCGCATCTTCGACTCGCAGTGCACGGTGTGTCACGGGCAGGGCGGCACGGGCGGGCGCGGGCCGGCGTTGACGAAGCCTCTGCTGCCGAAAGCGCCGGATGACGGGGCGCTGCGTAAAGTGATCGCGATGGGTTTGCCGCCGGAGATGCCGGGCTCGTGGCAGTTATCGGTGCGTGAAGTGGCATCGGTTGCGGGCTATGTGCGGTCCCTGGGCTCGGTGAAGCCGGAGCCGCTGCCGGGCGACGCGGGGCGAGGCTTTGCGTTATTCAAGACCACAGGCTGCTCCGGCTGTCACCTGGTCAATGGAGTGGGCACGGCGGTGGGGCCGGATCTATCGGCAATCGGGGCGCGGCGCAACGCGGCGTTCCTGAAACGGGCCATGGTGGAGCCATCGAAGGATCTGCCGGACGGGTATCTGCTGGTGAACCTGATCACCGCGGAGGGCAAGGTGGCACGCGGGGTGGTGGCGGCCGAAGATCCGTTCTCCATCCAGATCCGCTACGTATCGAACGGCAACTACGAGAGCTTCCGGAAGTCGGGCTTGAAGGAGATCCAACGCCAGCCCGGGGAGAGCACGATGCCGGCGTATGGGAACCTGCCGGCGGGGCAGGTGGATGACCTGGTGGCATATCTGGCATCACTCCGGGGGGACTCGAAATGAAGGTGTTGGCAATCGGCCTACTGCTGGTCGCGGTGCTGGCGGCGCAGGTGCCGTATGAGCGCATAGTGGCGGCGGAGAAGGAGCCGGGCAACTGGCTGACATATTCGGGCAACTACCAGGGGCATCGCTATTCGCCACTGTCGCAGTTGACGCCCGCCAACGTGGGTGGACTGAAGGTACGCTGGGCCAAGCAGTTCACGATGGGGCGCACGCAGGTGTCGCCGATTGTCGTCGACGGGATCATGTACATCACGGCGCCGAACCGCGCCGAGGCGTTGGACCTGCGCAGCGGCAATACGCTATGGAAGTGGGAGCGGCCGATTCCGAGAGACTACCAGTCGATTGGCTTCGGGCAGGTGAACCGCGGGCCGGCGATCCTGGATGACAAGCTTTACGTGGCCACGCTGGACTGCTACCTGGTGGCGTTGGATGCCAAGACGGGACAGCAGCGATGGGCGGTGAAGGTGGAGGACTACAAGCCCGGCTACAGCATGACGCTGGCGCCGCTGGCCATCAAGGGCAAGGTGATTGTGGGCGTCAGCGGCGGCGAGGCCGGTATTCGCGGCTTTGTCGATGCCTATGATGCGGCGACAGGTAAGCTGGCGTGGCGCTTCTATACGATTCCAGGGCCGGGCGAACCGGGGCACGAGACGTGGGCGGGCGACAGTTGGAAAACGGGCGCGGGGTCGAGTTGGGTAACGGGCTCCTACGATGCGGAGTTGAACCTTGTCTATTGGGGGATTGGGAATCCGGGGCCGGACTGGAACGGCGATTCGCGCAAGGGCGACAACTTGTATTCGTGCTCGTTTGTGGCGCTGGATGGCGATACGGGGAAATTGAAGTGGCATTTCCAGTTCACGCCGCACGACACGCATGACTGGGATTCGACGCATGTGCCGGTGCTGCTGGACGCGGAGGTGCGTGGGAAGAAGCGGAAGCTGGTGGTGAATCCCAATCGCAACGCGTTCTACTATGCGCTGGACCGTGTAACCGGCGAGTTCGTCGCCGGCCGGGAATATGCGAAGCAGACGTGGGCAAAGGGGTTAGACGATAAGGGGCGGCCGGTGCCGGTGCCGGGCATGGAGCCGAATGCCGAGGGCGTGCTGGTATGGCCGGCGTTGAATGGGGCGACAGTGTGGTTCAGCCCATCGTACAGTCCGCGGACCGGGCTGCTGTACGTGATGACGCGCGAGTCCGGCGCCACCTATTACAAGCGCGAGGCGGAGTACAAGCCCGGCACCTTCTTTGCCGGCGGCGGGGAGACGCGCATTCCGGAACGAGAGCAATGGGGTGCGCTGCGGGCGTTGGAGGCGACCTCTGGGAAGAAGGTGTGGGAGTTCCGGTTGCAGTCGCCGCCATGGGCGGGTGTGCTGTCGACGGCGGGCGGCCTGGTGTTTTCGGGCACCAACGAGGGCAACATTTTTGCCGTGGATGCGAAGACGGGCCAGCCGCTGTGGGATTTTCAGGCGGGTGGGATGGTGGCGGCGAATCCGATCTCTTTTTTAGTTGACGGCAAACAGCATGTGGCATTAGCCGCCGAGCGAGTGTTGTATGTTTTTGGATTGCCGTAGTGGGCAGCACAGTTTTGCTATACGATAATGGGGGCATGGGGCGTGGCCGGTTGTTGTTCATAGCGCTATTCGCAGCGGCAATACTGCCGGCCCAGGTGATTGAGTTCGAGTCCGGCGGGCTAAAGTACAAGACGCTGACGCGGAACGGGGTGACCATCATGTTCGCGCCCATGCCGTCGCTCGTGCGCGAATACACGATTCTGCAGGTGGCGGTGTCGAATGGCTCGCAGATTCCGTGGGCGTTGAAGACGGCTGATTTCCGGTTTGAGAAAGCCGATGGCAGCGTGCTGCAGCCGATGAATCCGCGGGTGGTGGTGAACGAACTGATTGAGAAAGCCGGCCGCAATGATGTGATCCGGCTGGTTTCGACCTACGAGATGGGGCTGTACGGGCTGACGCGGCTGCAATCCACCAACGGATATGAGCAGCGGCGGCAGGCGGCGTTCGCCGAGTTGACGTCGGCCAAGATAAAGGCCGCGGCAGCAGCGTCGGCGATAGCGTTCGTGGACACGAAGTTGAAGCCTGGCGAGACCACCGATGGCGCGGTGTTCTACTCGAACCAGGGCAAACTGCTGGGACCTGGGCGCCTTGTGGTGCGCGCCGCGGGTGAGACCTTTGTGTTGCCTTCGGAGCTGCCGGCTCCGTGATTGATCTTCACTCTCATACCTATTTTTCAGATGGAAGTTCGTCGCCGGAGGAACTGCTGGCGCTGGCGGGCGAGGTGGGTCTGTCGGCCTTGGGGATTACCGATCATGACGACTTCACCGGCTATGACCATGCTCTGCGATTACCGCGGCCGGTGGGGTTGGAGCTGATCTGCGGGATTGAGGTGACCACACGGGCGGCGGGGCAGAGTGTGCACCTGCTGGGGTATTTCCTGAGCGGCGAGCCGGGGGTTGCGTTCCGGAAGTGGATCCATGAAGGGCAATTGCAGCGGCGGGACCGCAATGTGCGGCTGGTGAAGAAGCTGCAGACGCTGGGGATCCGGATCGAGTTCGAAGAGGTGGAAGCGGTAGGGCGGCGGATGACAGGGCGCCCGCACTTTGCGCGGGTGCTGATGCAGAAGGGCTACGCGCGCAGTTATGAGGAGGCCTTCGACCGCTACCTGGGTGAGGACGGCGTGGCGTTCGTAAAGCACGAAGGGCCGCCGATTGAAGAGGCGATTCAGCAGATCAATGATGCCGGCGGGGTGAGTTCGCTGGCGCATCCGGTAAGGGTGCGGGTACCGTCAGTGGAGAGGTTTGTTGCCGGTCTGGCGGATAAGGGGCTGCGTGCCGTGGAGGTGCAGCATAGCGATCACGGGGCGCTGGTGCAGAGCGAGTACCGGCAGATTGCCGACAAGTACGGGTTGGCGGTGACGGGCGGATCGGACTTTCATGGGACGGTGAAGCCGCATGTCAAGTTAGGTGGGGCGCAGGTGGAGGATTGGGTTTTGGAGAGGCTGCGGGAGCGGTTTGGGGGGTGAGTTAGGCAAGAAAAGGCCGGCCTCTCCGGGAAGGAGCGGCCGGCCCTTATCAACGCGAGTCGCGCAGCGGTTAGAAGTTGAGCTTCATGCCCACCTGCAACTGCCGCATGTTATTGCGCGTTCCAGTGATCTGGCCGAAGCCGCCGGAGCTGACATTAGTGTTCGGGTTGCCCCAGTTCGGGTGATTCGGGAAGTTGAACCACTCAAAGCGGAGCTGCAGATAGCGGCGGTCTGACTTCAGGTTGAAGTTCTTGAGCATGCTGAAGTCCCAGCCAATGATGCCGGGCGAGTTGAGGGTGTTGCGGCCGACATTGCCGAATTCGCCGATGTTGTTGACGACGAAGGCGCCGGTGTTGAAGAAGCGCTGCGGATCCTGCTGCCCGCGGGGCAGATCGGGCTTCTGGCCGGTCGCATTGGGGCGATCGAAGAAGCCGCCGACGTTGGACGTATCCAAGCCGTTGGTAACGGTGATGGGGAAGCCGGTCTGCAGCGTCATAATGGTGCTCAACTGCCAGCCGCCCGCGATGGCATTGCCGACGGGGTTGGCGATCTCCATCTGGCGGCCGCGGCCGAAGGGGAGATCCCAGATGGCGGAGGTGACGACGCGGTGGCGGACGTCATGGCTCGACCGGGCGCGTTCGCAATCACGGCAGTAGCTGTTCTGGGGGAACAGGGTGTCGCCGCCGAGGTTGCGGATGGCGGTAGCGGTGTCGATGGACTTGCCGAAGGTATAGCTGACCAGGTACGTCAAGCCATTGGAGTAGCGTTTGGTGAACTTGGTCGCCAGCGAGTGGTAGTTGCCGTTGCCGCCGTTGTCCACAAGCTGGATGCGGCCGAAGGTCGGGAACGGAGAGCGATCCGGAACCGAGCGGCGGTCGATGCGTGGATCGGCCGGGAGCGCTTCGTTTACGGCGCGGAGGGATTCCAGGCGATGGGAAACGCTGCCGAGGTAGCCGACTTCCAGCACCATGTTCGAGGGCAGTTCGCGCTGCACATTCAGCATCCACTGCTGGGTGTAGGGCGTGCGGCGATCGTAGGGGTTGGCGAACGTGTAGGGCCGGGGAACGTTGGCGACGCCGCCGGCAACCGAAGCGAGGGCATTGCTCCAGGTGAGGTTCGGCAACTGCTGGTTGGAGTTGTCACGAAGGCGGCCGGCGAGGTTGCGAGCCATGTCGAAGCGGGGGTTGCCCGTGTCCTGGCTGTAGAAGACGCCGGCGCCGGCGCGGAGGACCCACTTGGCGGTCGGCGACCAGGAAATGCCAAGGCGGGGAGCCCAGTCATTCTTATCGATGCCGACCAGCCGGTTGCCGAGCGAGCCATCGCAGCGGGTGGCGATGTTCGGCCAGCGGAGGTTGATGCCCTCATAGCAGTTCTGGCGCGCGGCGCCCTGGCGTTGGAAGAACGGGAAGAGGTTCGGGTCTGTGACGTTGGCGTTTGCCAGCGTCATCTTGGCATCGAACGGGACAATGCCGTTGAAAAGCGTGCCAGTCTGGTCTTCCCAGGGCGGCGTCAGTTCGTAGCGGAGACCGAAGTTGACGGTTAGCTTCTGTGTGGCCTTCCAGACGTCATCGAAGTAGAGGGCAAAGCCGGTAGACCGGAACTTGGCCTGAGCGATGGAGACGGCGGCTTCGGCCTGGAAGGTTTCGCCCAGCAGGAAGTCGGCGAAGGGATCGCCCGAGCGGCCGGTGACCGCGAGGCTCTGGGTGGCGTTGCGGGTGAAGGTGAACTGGCCGCGGGCGAACTGGTTGCCGACCTGGTCATAGCGGTCCTGGCGGATTTCGCCGCCGAACTTGAAGCTATGCTTACCGCGAACCCACGAGAAGTTGTCGACGAACTGGATGGAGGCGTTGTTGTTCTCGTACGGGCCTTCGGAACTGTTGCCGAAGCCGGCGTAGACGCCCTGCAGGGAGACATTAGGAATACCCCACTGGACCGCAGGACCGCCGGCGAGCCCAGGGATCTTCAATTCACTGACGACGTCGCGCGTGAAGGCGAGCTCAGGGCCGTTGGTGTTGTAGAACTTGGTGTAGCCGAAGCGGAGCTCGTTGACCGTGGCCGAGGTGAGCACGCGGGTGTTCGAGACCATGTACTGACGGAAGTTGGTGACGATGGCATCGCCGTTCAGCCGCAGCGACTCGATGAGTTGGTTCTCATCGCCCCAGCTATAGCGGCCGGACCACTGCGAGGCGGAGCTTTCCACCACATCGAAGCGGCCGGTGAACTGGTCGCGATTGATGGGACGGCCCTGGGCCTGGACAAAGTTGTTGCGGAGGTCCGGGTTGTTGAGGTTGGGGGCGGGCAGAAACTCCAGCATCTGGCGGGAAATGCCGGAGATGCGCGAGGTGGGGATGACGTTGCCCGGGAATGGTGCGGCGGTGTTGCTGCCGGCAACGCGGGTGCGCGGGTCAAAGATTCCGACCGACTGTGTGGCGTTGCTGGTGGCGAGCAGCGTCAGCTCGTTGAAGTTCCCGCTGTGCATGACCACGCTGGGAACGCTGTTGACCGATTGCACCTGGCGCCGCTGGCGGAACCACTCATAGTTCGTCATGAAAAACAGGCGGTTCTTGCCGTCGATGATTTTGGGGATCGAGACAGGGCCGCCGAGCGTGAAGCCGAACTGGTTCCACTTGAACGGATCCTTGGCGGGACGGGCGGCGGTGAAGGCATAGTTCTTGGCGTCGAGCTTGTCGTTGCGGAGGAAGTAGAACAACGTGCCGTGATAGTCGTTGGTGCCGGACTTGGTGGACATGTTGATCTGAGTGGCGCCGCGGCCGAACTCGGCGGGGTAGACACCGCTCTGGACCTTGAATTCCTGCAGCGCATCGACCGAAGGCAGGACGACGAAGGTGTTGAAGTTGGGGTCGGTGTTTTCGACGCCGTCGAGGGTGTAGCGGTTATAGTTGGCGCGCTGGCCGCCCACCGAGATCGATTGATCCGAGCGGATGCCACCCTGACGGGAGCCGGCCTGCCCGGCAGCCGGGAAGCCAAAGCTGACGTTCGGGGCCAGAGCAACCAGGTTGAAGGCATTGCGGCCGGCGAGCGGCAGTTCGAGAATACGCTTGTTGTCGATAACGGTACCGACGGTAGCATTCTCGCTCTGGAGCAGGGCGGCCTGGGCGGACACTTCAATCGATTCGGAGACGGCGCCGACCTGCATGTCGATATTGATGCGGGCGCTCAGCTGCACTTCGATCTGGATACCGGTACGGTTGAACGTCTTGAAGCCTTGCTTTTCGGCTTTAAGAACGTATTCTCCCGGCTGTAGAGCAGGGAACGCGTAGACTCCCTGGTCATTCGATTCGGTGCTCCGAGTCGCGTTAGTGCCGACGTTGGTAAGGGTGACGCTGACCCCGGCAACCACGGCGCCGGACTCGTCGCGAACTTCCCCTGAAATGTCTCCGAACGTCTGCGCAAGCATTGCGCCGGACGTGCAGAGCAATAGCAATAGACAGAGAAGCAGTCTTCTCATAAGGTGCGGTTGAACTCCTTTCCAGACTTGGGCGAGAACAAAACCTCACGGTCCGCGTGGAGAGTTCCACCGCGGCCGACGTGGGCCATGTGAAAATTTGCTCTATTGTAACGTACAGAACGCTGGACAGGAGTACCGGGAATGGGGGAGTGCGGAACGATTCGAGCGGGAAGGCAAGGCGGGCCGCAACCCGCCTTAGTCCATCAATTTGGTTAACAGCGACTGGAAGCCGGTGCCGTGGAGGGTGACGCTCCCCACTTTCTCAGTGAGCTTCTCCAACGTTTCCAGTTCCTTCAGGCGCATCAGCACCGGGTGGTCCTTCATCAGGTTGGCCGTGTTGAGCAGACTGCGGGTGGCAGCCGTTTCCTCACGGCGGCGGATCAGGTTGGCTTGCGCCTGCTTCTCCGCCGCCACCACCTGGTTCAGGATCTCGCGGATCTCGCCCGGCAGGATGACATCCTTGAGGGCGATGATACCGACGTCGATACCCAGCGTGGCCATCTCGGCGCGGACCTCGGCCAGCATGGCGGGGTCCACGTCAACTTTGTCGGCCAACACCTCGTCGAGTGTGCGCTTGCCGAGGGTCTGGCGCACCGCCAACTGCAACTGGCGGTAGAGATGATCGCTGAAGCTCTTGACCAGCGTTCCGGCCTTCACCGGATCGTTGACCTTGAACTCAGCGGTGATGTTCACACGGAGCGTGACCTTGTCCTTGGTGAGGATGTCCTGGCCGGAGACCTCGAGGGTCTGCCGGCGCAGGTCGATCACGTCCACACGCGGCGCGCGAATGGCCCAGAAGCCGTAGCTTCCGGCTTCCAGGACGCGCACAAAGCGATTGTCGAGATAGAGCAGGCCCGCCTTGTTCTCTTCCACAGCCGTGAACAATGCCAGCGATTCGCGCCCCAGTTTCATTAGCGCAAGAGTTAAGTCCTTGTCGACTTCGGGGGAATCGAGTACGTTCACCATCTGCGCCGTGAGGTCGCGGTAGCCCTTCCAGAACAGGACGCGGCAACCGGGGCCGACCACACGGATGAGAATGCCGTTCATACGGACGAGCGCCACCTGCAGGTCGCCGGTTTGGACGATGAGGAAGTGCTCGGCAACGAGATCCGGGCGCTGGGTCACAAGGAAGTCGATCGTTTCGCTTGTGAACACCAGGGAGGTGACGGAGTGGATCTCCACCCGCAGGGTGTTCAGGACCTGCGCACGGAAATACACACCGGGACCAAGGATCTCGACCAGCCGCTCATTTCGGAACAGGAGGGCACGTTGGTTGTCGCCCACCAGAATCCGCTTGTAGAACAACACGAAGAATCACCTACCTTTCGTTGATCAGTTACAGCAAAGCTTGGGTGTGGATCCGCGCCGGCGCACACGTCTCCCACGGCTTCTCGCGGGGTAAGTGAATCGACAGCATTCCCTCACTTACCGCAGGGCGGAAGTTATGGTGCGCAGTTAGTACTCAGAGTTATTACCTGGCGGCGATACGGCTGCCGACAGGTGGGACGCGAGTAAGTTACGCCGAAACGGTGTCCGGCGCGGATGCCGTGTGTGGAGGAGCCATTTGCAGTGGCTGTGTAACGGGAGTCGAACCCGCAACCCGCAGATTATGAGTCTGCTGCCCTACCCGATTGAGCTATACACACGGTGGTGGCCAATTGACGCAGTGTCCGCGCTCCGGCATACGGAGGAATCAGCGATTACCCGCACCCGCCCGGGGATTGAAGCCGGGACGATAGGAGCAAGGACGCGTCAACCAGACGTTGGAGAATCGATGAGGCGCCGGGCTTACTGTCTGCCGCGCCAAAGGATGGAATCGCGGGACATGCCGAACGCCGGATCGGAGGGATTCGTTCCCTGGTTCCGATTGCAATGTATGGCGTTGTACTGTGGCATGGGGATAACCTCGCGACTCAATCAGGATAACCGGAGTGAGTCGCGGATTGCAAGAGTTATTTTTAAGTAAGTTGGAAAAGTTAGTGGCGGGCTATAAACCCGCGAGTTCAGTGGAAAACAACAGGAGCATGGCTCCGCCACGCGGGTCCGTGCCGAGCAGCGCTTTGCGGCGTAGGTAATCGGTGAGGGACTTCATGGCACCGGTGCCCTCGCAAACATCGATGAGTTCTCCGCGGGGGGATGTGCGGGCGGAAACCGCTCTCCACGCCTTTTGGACGAGGGGTGCGTGGGTCTTCTCGTCGAGCCAGCCCCGCTTGACGCCGCGGTGGATCATGGCGCCGATTATGGAGGTAGAACTGAGTTCGCGGTAGGCACCGGGGAAATCGATGACTTGGCGGAACATGCCCGTGGAATCCTGTTGTTTGGCGAGCGCGGCGACAAGGCTGCGGTAATCGCGGAGCATTTCGTCGTAGGCAGGGTGATCCTTGGGCAGGTCGCTGAGGGAAAGTGCGAGGCCGAGAATGGCGAAGGCGTTGCCGCGCCCCCAGGCGGCTTCGTCGGCGGGGCTATGGCGCCAGAGGCCGTCAGGACGCAGGTCCATGGCTTTCATGAAGCGGTAATGCTTGTGTGCCATGTCGAAGTACTTGCGCTCTCCGGTGAGCTTGCCGGCTTTGACAAGGATGGGGCAACCCATGAAGACGGAGTCGCTCATCTTGCTGTGCATCGGCATGGATTCCAGCATTTCGCCGGACGGACTAAAGCCCATATCGGCGGCAGCGCGGACGCGGTCGACGTAGGCCCTGTTGCCGGTCTTCTCCGCAAGTTCGGCGAAGATAAGGTGGCCGGAAAGATGGCTGCTCGTGGCCTTGTCGAGGCTGTTCTTCTGCCCATTGATGTAAGGCGCGGCGAGCGCTTCAGCATGGGCGAGTTCGCCTAAACGCAGCCTGCCCCAGACAGCGAAGGCGGGGATGTAGGCCACCTGCTGCAGTTCGTTGCCGTAGACTTTGGCCATCTGGAGAGCGACTTCTCGGGGCGTGCGTACCTGGCGGGCTTCGATTTCGGTGCGCGCCGGCGACTTGGGGATGTCGTTGCCCATGGCCTTGCGCAGGCTGCCCGTGACAACGCGGGCGGGGATAGCGCCAACCGTGGCGACGCGTTGGCTACTGAGCACGGCGGCAAGGCCCGAATCGGGACCGCTGATGAGAACGAGGTCAGGCGCCAGGGTTGCAAGGGAACGCCAGAGCGCGTTGGCGGTGGCGTTCTCGCGATAGGCATCGCCGGTGGGTGGGAAGACAAGCTTTTCGCCGGCGGGGTTAGCGTTGGGGATCGCCCACAGTTCGATGCGTTTGCGGCTGCGGTTCCGGTCCCATGCCTGGAACTCCTTCTGGAGTTCATCGTTGGCTTTGCCATCCAGGCCGCCGATCCAGACGACGCGCGGCAGGCCGGGTTCCGCGGGACTCGCCCACGCCTCAATGACTTTCTGATCGAGTGTGAGGCCGAAGGGAACGCGGTCGGCCGCCATCGCGGTGAGAGCCGCCGAGAGCAGGGTCAGGCACAGACGCATGCTCCCTATGATACTCAGCCGTTGCGCATCCAGGCTTCCAGTTTGCCTTTGGCGGTGCGGAGGTTGTTGACGATTTCGTTGCCCGGGCCGCCGATCTCGAACACCAGGCAGCCGTCATAGTTGATCTTACGG
>JAEUQF010000115.1 GCA_016789745.1 Bryobacterales bacterium | reverse complement strand
AGTCCGGCCTGGCGGGCGTCGGGGCGAGAGGAGAGGGCCTGCTGTTCGAGGGCGGCGCGGTCTTTGGAAAGGGTGGCGAGGACGGTGAGTGGGGTGGTGAGGTTCCAGCGGTTGTCGAGCGGGGCGCCGACGGCTTCGTTGAAGGCGGCCTGGGCGACATCGGCATCGAGTTTGGCGCGGATCTGCTGTTCCTGCATGGCGGCGACGTGGACCTGGATGGAGAGCACGTCGGCATCGGTGGCCATGCCGGCATTGCGGAGGTTGGTAGCGCGTTCCAGGCTGGCTTGGGCCGAACGAAGGGACTCGGCCGAGACCTTGAGGCGTTCGGCGGCCAGTTGCAGGCCGAGGTAGGCTCGGGCGGCATTCACGCCAAGGTCATTGGCGGTGGCGCGTTCGGTCTCGGTGGAGAGCTTGCGTTCGAGGTCGGCCGATTGGACTTGGAGTCTGGTAGCGCCGCCGTTGTAGATCATCTGCGAGGCGCCGACCTGAGACTGGAAGTTCTGGACGGAAGCGGGGTTGTTGAGGGTTTGGAGGGCGAAGTTGGATTCGGCGAAGCGGCGCTGGGTGAGCAAGGTGCCGAAGACAAAGACAGGATTGTTGCTGCGCTGGTAGGACTCGTTGTAATCGACCTGGGGAAGGTAGCCGGCGCGGGCCTGGGTGACGCGATGGGCGGCGGCCTGGGTACGCAGGCGTGCCGCGGTAATGGCGGCATGCTGTTTCTGGGCGAGCGCGACGGCATCGGCCAGGGAGAGGTCCTGCGCCAAGGCGAGCTGCGCCAAGGCGGCCGTGGCAAGCAGGGCGACTAGGAAGGTCATCCGCGGACTCCGAGTTTGCGCAGGAAGGTGATCATAGGGCACCAGTTGGTGAAGGCCGATTGGAACAGATTGAGGCCGACGAAGGCGGTGAAGAGGTAGAAGTAGGGGTGAACGTAGTGGCCGAGGGCGACCGAAGCCATGACGAAAGCCCCGGCGATCATGCGAAGGTAACGATCGACATTCATAAGCAGCGCATCCTTTCAGGCAGGAGGATGCAGCCGGTGGCTTAAGGTGACAAACTGGAGATTCCAGTACATGAGCCAAGTAACGGAAGTGGAATTGGCGAAGCGGCTGATGGCGGGCGACACCTCAGCGTTCGAACCCTTTGTCGAAGGGATGCAGGGGCGGCTGTTCCGGTTTGCGTTCGCCAACTGCGGGCAGAGAGAAGATGCCGAGGAGGTAGCGCAGGAGACGCTGCTCAAGGTGTTCGAGAGTTTGAAGCAGTTGCGGGAGCCGGAGCGGATCCGGCCTTGGGTGTTCCGGATCGCGAAAAATATCTGTTACATGCGGCGGCGAAAAAGCATCTACGCCCCTGAGGAAGAGCTATCGCTCGATCAACTCATGCCGGGATTTCGTGATGATTCCGATGGGAGGAAGTTGGAGATCGCCGACTGGTCGCATTTGCCGGAGAAGGAAGCGATGAGCGCCGAAACCCGGGAGATGCTGCGGAAGTCGATATTGGAGTTGCCGGACATTTACCGGCATACGCTGTTGCTGCGCGATATGGAAGAGCTTTCGACCGAGGAGACGGCGGAGGTGTTGGCGATCAACACCGACGCGGTAAAGACGAGACTGCACCGGGCGCGGCTGGCGCTACGGCAGAAGATGGACCACCGGATGAGGATGGAGACTGCGGCTCGATGACAACCATGGAATGCCGTGAGATTTTTGCGCAGTTATCGGAGTATCTGGACGGGGAACTGCCGCCGGATGTTTGCGAGCAGATCTCGGGACACATCGAGGACTGCCCGCCTTGTGTGGAGTTTGTGGAGAGCCTGAAGAAGACGGTGGGGCTGTGCAAGGGAATGGCGGTGGAGGTGGAGGCGGCACCGCGGCCGTTGCCGGAGGAACTGAAGGCACGGCTGATGGCGGCATTGCGGCAGGGGTGAAAGCCGGTCCTTGGGTTCGGACGTGCACTTTTTTGTGTTTCGACGGGCTGCATTTGGACGAAATCCTTTCCTGACTTGGGCGAGCGTGACACGGCCGGCCTGATCTTTACCGTGGCACGCGGGATTGGCGGTTCCGCGGGTGGTGGCGAGTAACCCTTTGATACAGAGCGGGTTAGTGATGGCGTAGCGGCCGGGAACAGAATTGGCGGCTCCACAAAATCCGACAGTGCCCGGCTATCTGTCGTCCGGAGGCGGGTCGGACGGGGTGGCGGGATCCGCCTCAATGAGGCTGGAAAGCATGGCCACGGCCTCCAGACACGGCTGTTCTTCGATCTCACGGTCACAATCGACGCAGAGAGGTACGCCATGGACCAGCAGCATGGTGTCGGTTCCGCATTTCCTACAGGTTCTCACCCTAGCCCTCCTTACTACTCGCGATGCAGTTGGTTGGCCATTGGGTGGTTGAACGAGGGAGGGGGGTGGTTTGGGTAGGTGGCTTACGGGACAGAAGTAAGTTGGGAAGTGAGGGTGGCGGTACCGAGCCTGACTAATTTTCCTGGGGATGAAAAAAGGGAGAACGCCAACGTGATATGAATGTGGGATGATGCGGGCGCTCTGGTTGATCGGATTCACGGCGGCTTGGCTGTCTGGCGAGACGGTGGAGCAGGGGGCCCGGCGCGTGCTGACGGCGAACTGTCTGGGGTGTCACGGAGCGTCGGCGATGGGTGGCCTGGACATGCGGGCACGGGACGGGCTTTCGAAGGTGGTAGTTCCGGGCAAGGCTGGCGAGAGTCTGCTGTACCAGGCCGTCAGGCGCGAGGGCAAGTTACAGATGCCTCCGGGCAAGAAGGCGCTGGCGGCCGAGGATGTGAAGACGCTGCGGGCCTGGATTGATGCGGGAGCCAGGTGGGAAGGGACGGAGGGCGGAGGGGCGTGGTGGTCGTTCCGGCGGTTGCCGCGGGCGCAGGCGCCGTCTGCGAATGCGGCCGAGCAGATTGACGCGTTCGTGATGGCGAAGCTGCGCGAGAAAGGGCTGCGGCCGGTTTCTCCGGCGGACAAGCGGACGTTGATCCGGCGGCTGTCATTCGATCTGCATGGGCTGCCGCCGACGGCCGAGGAGGTGGCGCGTTTTCTGAAGGATGACCGGACGTCGGCCTGGGAAGATCTGGTGGACCGCATGCTGGATTCGCCACGGTATGGCGAGCGTTGGGGGCGGCACTGGCTAGATGTCGTGCGATATGCCGATACGGGCGGCTTTGAGACCGATATCTACTTTCCGAATGCGTGGCGGTATCGGGACTATGTGATCCAGGCCTTCCAGACAGACAAACCCTATAACCGCTTCGTGCAGGAGCAGGTGGCAGGCGACGAAATGTGGCCGGACAACCTGGATCTGGACGGGGATTTCGAGGTACCGGCGAAGAAGCAGGAGCATCTGGCGGCGCGGATTGCGACCGGCATGTACACCATCGGGCCGGCGTATCATGAGGCCGCCCTGTTCGGCGGGCAGGTGCGCTATGAGTGGCTGACCGATGTGGTGGATACGACGGGCGAGGCTTTCCTGGGCCTGACGTTGGGGTGTTCGCGGTGCCACAACCATAAGTTCGATCCGCTGACGCAGCGGGATTATCACGCGATGATGGCGGTGTTCGCGGCCAGTGAGGAGCGCGAAGTGCCGGTGATGAGCCAGTTTTCCATCTTTGGTTTCAAATCGGGGTATCCGAATTGGCTGAAGGTGGAGGAGTTGAAGGCGGCAATCGGGCGGATTGATCGCGGGGCCCGGCAGCGGGTGGTGAACGGGGTCCGGCGGCGGTTTCCCAAGGATGTGCTGGCGGCGTACGATGTGCCGTCGGCGAAGCGGACGCCGGAGCAGCGGGCACTTGCGGCGCAGGTGGAGAAGGCGATGACGGAGGCGGGCCTGCAGGAGAA
Source organism: Bryobacterales bacterium (assembly GCA_016789745.1). Lineage (GTDB taxonomy): Bacteria > Acidobacteriota > Terriglobia > Bryobacterales > Bryobacteraceae > CADEFT01. The sequence continues at coordinate 12,649 of JAEUQF010000115.1, read as the reverse complement.
TGCCGAAGGCAAGGACGCCGATATTCCGTACACCGCGGAGGAAAGCAAGCGGCGGGCGGAGTTGGTGGTGGAGTTGGGGCAGGCGGCGTTGAAGGCGAATCCGGTGCTGCCGACGGCAACAATATTGGGGCCCGCGGCGGTGGTGCCGGAGGTGCGGATGACGTATCGGGGGGATTGGCGATCGGTTGGGGAGAAGGTGGACGCGGCGTTTCCGGCGGCGCTGTCGGGCGGGGCGACGGTGCCGGGGACGAATCGGCGAAAGGCGCTGGCGGAGTGGCTGACGGCGGCGGATCATCCGCTGACGGCGCGGGTGATGGTGAACCGGGTGTGGCACTGGCATTTCGGGCGGGGAATTGTGGCGACGCCGAACGACTTTGGGCGGCAGGGCGAGGAGCCGACGCATCCGGAGTTGCTGGACTGGCTGGCGAGTGAGTTCGTCGCTCAGGGATGGAGTGTGAAGAAGTTGCACCGCTGGATTCTGTTGTCGGAGACGTATCGCCGGGGGAGTACGGCCGATGAGGGGAATCTGCAGGTAGATGCGAATAACCGGTATTTGTGGCGGTTCAACCGGCAGCGACTGGATGCCGAGACACTGCGCGATTCGATGCTGGCGGTGAGTGGGGAGTTGAATTTGAAGATGGGCGGGCGGCCGGTGATTCCGACGTTGAGTAAAGAAGAGTATTCGACGTTGTGGTCGCGGAGTCAGTGGCCGGAGGCTTTAGAGCCGACGGAGCAGAACCGGCGGAGTGTGTACCTATACAGCAAGCGGACGTTTCCGCTGCCGATGTTGTCGACGTTTGATGCGCCGGACACTTCGGTGAGTTGTTCGCGGCGCGATAGCACGACGGTGGCCCCGCAGGCACTGACGCTGATCAATGGGGAGTTTTCGATGCGGCAGGCGGAGGCGATGGCGGAGCGGCTGCGAGAGCAGGAAGACGCGGTGGGTGCTGCCTGGCGAGCCGCGTTCGGCCGGGCGCCTTCGTCCGTGGAGCGTTCCAAGGCCGACGCTGTTGTTGGCAAGGATGACGGCGGGCTGGCGCGGCTATGCCTGGTGCTGTTCAACATGAACGAGTTTCTGTACGTGGATTAGGGGGGCGCGAGATGAGTTGGTCACGGCGGGAGTTTCTGGAAAAGAGCGGGTTGGGCTTTGGGGCTCTGGCGGCTTCGGTGCTGATGGGGGCGCCTCCGGCCGCTTCGCAGAATCCATTTGCGGCCAAGGCGCAGCATTTCGCGGCGAAGGGGAAGAGTGTGATCTTCCTGTTCATGCATGGAGGGCCGAGCCACTTAGACACGTTTGATCCAAAGCCGTTATTGCAGAAGTTGCATGGCAAGCCGGTGCCGCCGAGTTTCGGGAAGGCCGATTATCAGTTCACCAAGGTGGATACGGCTCCGCTGATGGCCACGCCGCGGGTGTTCCGGAAGCATGGGCAGAGCGGGTTAGAGATCAGCGATCTGTTTCCGGAGGTGGCAAAGCATGCCGACGATCTGGCGGTGATCCGGTCCTGCTATCACGATGGGTTCACGCATGTGACCGGGCAGACGTGGCTCAATACGGGATGGGAGCGGATTGGGCGGCCGAGCGTAGGGAGTTGGGTGGTGTATGGGCTGGGGAACGAGAGTGAGAATCTGCCGGCATACGTGGTGATGCTGGATGGCGGGATCAAGGCGGGGTCGCCGGCATGGGGGTCGGGGTTCCTGCCGGCGATGTACCAGGGAACGGTGCTGCGGAGCGAGGGACCGCCGATATTGAACGTGAAGCGGCCGGAACAGATCAGCGAGGCGCAGCAGGGAGAGATGTTCCGGGTGTTGCGGGAGTTGAACGAGGGGCATCGGGAGACGCGGGCCGAGGACGGGGAGTGGGCGGCGCGGATGGCGGCGTATGAGCTGGCGTTCAAGATGCAGATGTCGGTGCCGGAGGTGGCGGATCTGGCAGGTGAGTCCGCGGCCACGCGGCGGCTGTATGGGTTGGACGAGGCGCGGACGGCGGAGTTCGGGACGCAATGTCTGATGGCGCGGCGGCTGGTGGAGCGCGGAGTGCGGTTTGTGCAGTTGTATTCGGGTGGGAAGAAGGGGTCGGAGGTTGGGTGGGACGGGCACAATGAGTGCGACCAGAATCATGAGTTCATGGCGAGCAAGGTGGACCGGCCGATTGCTGGATTATTGGCGGATTTGAAGGGGCGGGGGTTGTTGGACAGTACCGTGGTGTTGTGGGGTGGGGATTTCGGACGGACGCCGTTTACCGATGGGGCTGGGGGGAATGGGGCGAACCGGAATGGGCGGGATCATAACCCGTATGGGTTTACGGTCTGGATGGCGGGCGGCGGGATTAAAGGCGGGAAAGTGATTGGCGGGACGGATGAGATTGGCATGCGGGCGGTGACCGATAGGGTGTCCATGCATGATTTGCATGGGACGCTGTTAGGGTTACTGGGGCTGGATCATAAGCGGGTGACGTATCCGTTTCAGGGGCGGGAGTTCCGGTTGACGGATGTGGGTGGAGATGGGGTGTTTCACGAGAAGTTAGTGCGGGGGTGATGGGTGTGGATGGTCACGCACGTGCCTGGAATAGGGCTGGTCGCACAATGAATAGGACGGCACGGTTCGACAGGATCGGTCCGCCTTGCTTCGTAGATCCAGCACGATACCGTGCCGGGAACGGAGGCCGTTGTGGGTCCTGGACACACAGAGCCGACGGCTCACAGGCACGCGTTAGCACCCAACTGGGGCATAGTGCTCCGCGGTTGGGGAATTCTCCTGTGCTCGATAGCTGCGTCTTTTGCAGCTGACTCGTCCACATTTCTTCCTGTAGGAGAACCACTCCCGCAGGCATATGGGCTGGCGACGGCCGACCTCAATCACGACTCACGACAGGATCTACTGATCGGTACGGCTGCGGGCGTCGTCCGAATTCTGGGGGCAGCGGAGGGGGTAATAGCGCCCGGGGTGCCGGTGGCGGGCGACTGCCGCCCAGCGCGGTTGGTGGCGGCGGACTTCGACGGGGATGGCCATGCCGATATGGCGGCGCATTGCCCGGATTCCGACAGTGTCGCCCTTTGGAAGGGGAGCGGGGACGGTGAGTTCGCACAAAGCGGATCGCTGGCGGTGGCGAGTTTCGGGTCGACCGGGTTGGTAGCGGCGGATCTGAACCAGGACGGTGTGCTGGACCTGGCGGTGAGCCAGTTCACCGGCATTGCGTTTTTTGCAGGCATCGGGGACGGCAGCTTTCGACCGCCGAAGTTTCTGGTTGGGCCTTCGTCGATCGCCGCACTCGCAGCCGGGGATTGGAATGGCGACGGCAAGATGGATCTGGCGGCGGCATCCTATTCCACGCTGACGCTATACCTGGGATTGGGGGATGGGGAATTCGGGCCGCCATCGCCGTTGGAGTCCGGTAACGATGGCGGTATCCGCGATTTGAGGAGCGCCGATTGGAATGGGGATGGCATCGCGGATCTGGCGGCGGCGAGCGAGTTGGGTATTGGCGTCTGGTACGGGTCCGGAGCAGGTGCGGGGACATACCGGCGAGTGATCCCGGGGAACAGCCGGCCGCTGACGCTGGATGTTGCGGATCTGAACGCCGATGGCGTTGCCGATGTTGTCGTGGGGAACTACTACGGCGGGCGCATCTCGGTCTACCTGGGGGCAAAGGACGGGACGTACACGGTGTCGATGGAGATGTCGGGCGCGGGGGATATCTTTGGTATCGCGTTCGCGGACTTCGATGGAGACGGGGTGCTGGACATTGTGGGAACGAGCAACTCGTCGAGCAGCGGCGTGGTGGCGTTGGGGCTGGGGGGTGGGAAGTTCGCGAGTCCGGCGTTGTTGGGTGCGCTGTTTTCGCGGTCGGTGTTCCGGCCAACGGTATCGGAGGTGAACCGGCCGGCGGGCACGGCGCTGCTGGTGATGGGGCGGAAGATGGTGGATGTGCTGGGCAGTGCCGGGCAGCCCATGGCGATGCAGGCCACGCGGGGGTACCCGATGGACGGCGCCTTCGCGGACTTCAACCGGGACGGATACGCGGACCTGGTATTGGTGACGTTGCGGAGCCTGGACGGTGTGGCGGGTGATGATCTGGTGGCAACGCTGTGGATTGCCGCGGGGTTGGCGTCGGGTGGACTGGGACCGCTGCGAACCCTGGTGGACCTGTCGTTTGTGGTGGCGCCTGGGATCGCCTTGCCGGCGATTGTGGCGGGAGACTTCTCCGGGGACGGAATCGGCGACTTTGCGTTCTTCAATGGGTCGTCAGGAACGCTGCAACTGTTTGTGAGCAAGGGAGATTGGTCGTTCACGGCGGGGGCGAGCCTGAGTGGGATTGCCACGGAGGTTCTCACGGCCGCGGACTTTGACCGGGACGGGTTGGCGGATGTGGTTAGCGGGGCCGGCACGACCGCGCGCATTCACTTCACGGGACCCGGGGGGCGATTCCGGGAGACGCGATCGGTGACGACCTGCAGTTACATTCTAGGGTTGTTGGCAGGGCAGTTCAGTGGAGACGCAGGACCTGACCTGGTGGCGGTGTGTTCTTTCGGAATGTCCCTGTTCACGGGGGCTGCCGGAGGAGAATTCAGCCGGGAGGTGAAGTACCAGATGCCCGCGTTTCGCTACGGCCGGAGGCCGGCGGCGACTGCAGCCGATTTCGACGGAGACGGTCTGCTGGATGTGGCGGTTGTGTTTGCGATCGATGATGTTTGGGGCGGTGGGATGGTTTTCTTCAGCACACCGGACGGCTTCTACCCGCCACAAGGGTTTCCGCTGGCAGGTGAACCGGTGGCAGTGGGGGCATTGCAATGGGACGGAGACGGGCGGTGGGACCTGGCGGTGCTGCTGCAATCGGAGGCCAAGGTGCGGATCGTGGACGCGATAGAGAGGAGGGCGCCATGACGCGGAAAATGGTGGTGTTGGCGATGGTTGGCTTCTGGCTCGGTGTAACGAGCGGGTTTGGCCAGCCGGGCGGGACTTACCGGATTCGAACGATCGCGGGTGGAGATCCCGTACGGGACGGGGTGCCGGCGAGGCGGGGCTTGTTGCGCAGTGTCTCCGGGCTGGCGTTCGATCCAGCGGGGAGATTGTGGATTGCGGACAACAGCGCGCACCGCGTGCGGGCGGTGACGCCGGACCGTTCGCAGGCGGATGCGTACCAGGCGATGATCCTTGGCCGGATTGAGACAATGGCGGGGGTCGGGAGCCCGAGCGTGGAGGGGGACGGGGGTCCGGCGGTGAGTGCGCACCTGTCTTCGCCAACGGCGGTGGCGTTCGGAGAAACGGGGGAGGTGTACATCGCGGACTCCGGCAGCCGGCGGATTCGAAAGATCGACCAACAGGGCATCATCACGACGATCGCCGGTGGAGGGGATGTGGAACCGGGGCCGGCAGAGATGGCCGCGACGAGCGCACGCTTGGGTTATGTGGCGGCGCTCGCGACAGGTGGGGGTTCGGTGTATTTCACCGATGCCCTTGGTTTTGTGCGGGCGGTGGGGACGGATGGGCGGCTGCGGACGCTTGCGGGCGGCGGCACTCTCGGGCTGGAGGCCGATGGGGGTCCGGCGCGGAATGCCCGGCTGCTGCAGCCGTGGGGTTTGGTGAGGGACGCGGAGGGGAACCTCTACATTGCGGAGCAGACGCGGTACGCGGTGAGAAAGATCACGCCGGTAGGGATCATCTCGACGGTGACAGGCACCGGGGTACCCGGCGTGGCGGGAGATGATGGGCCGGCCGTAGAGGCGCAGATCAACATGCCACAGGCGTTGTGGCTGGACACGATGGGGAGCCTGTACGTGATGGCTGGGGATCGGATCCGGGTGATTGCGGCAGACGGAATCATTCGGACGCACGTGCAGGCCTATTCGCTGCCGAGCTACCGGGCGGTGGCGCGGGACCGGGAGGGGAATCTGTGGCTGGGTGCGACGAGTTCTATCGCGCTCCTACGGAGCGGCTCTGTTGCCACCGCGATTGGCAACACATGGCTCGATCCTGACGTGGCGTTCGCGAGAGAGGCTCTGGTTGCGCCGGTGGGCCTGACGGCGGATAACGACGGTTTGATCTACTTTTCCGAACCTGGGGCGCAGCGGATTCAGGTGATCGATACGCATGGGATCCTGCGGACGCTTTTCGAGCGCTCGGGCTCGATGGACCTGGGCGATGGCGGGTTACTGAGCGGCGCGAACCTGCGGCCAGGGATAATGGCGAGCGGACCGGGCGGGGACTTATGGTTGGAAGATCAGCAGAATGCGCGTATCCGGCGAGTAACGCGCTGGAACAGCGTGGTGAATACTGTGGCTGGGAATGGGACGCGCGGGCTGGGGGGTGACGGGGGTCCAGCGACGGCGGCACAGATAGCGACCGTCACGGACATGGCCGTGGATGGGGACGGGGCGGTGTACTTTATCAACTTTCCCCGGGTGCGCAAGGTGAGCCGGGACGGTCGGATCGACACCGTGGCAGGATCCGGGGAACGGGGCTTTACGGCGGACGGCAGCGCGGCGGTGGGAGCGAAGATGGAGCCCACGGCGTTGGCTGTGGAGCGGGATGGGAGCCTGCTGATCGCTGAGGCAGTGAACAGCCGCATCCGGCGGGTCGGGGCGGACGGCGTGATTCGGACCGTGGCGGGCGGCGGTACTGCAAGCGGGAGTGGGATGGCAACGGCGTTGGCAATCGATGCCCCACGCGGGGTGGCGAGCCTGGCCGATGGCAGTTTCGTATTCAGCACGTATCGCGGCATCTATCGCGTAAGCGCGGCCGGGTGGTTGGAGCAGATTGCGGGCGATGTGGTGCCTGGGTTCACGGCCGATGGACCGGCGCGGGAGGTGCTGGTGAATCCATCGAGCCTGTGGGCGCGGGAAGATGGAAGCATACTATTTATCGACAGCAACGGGCAGAGAATCCGGTGCCTCTATCCAGAGCCTTAGGGGCGTTGGATACCGCCCGGTGCGGTTGCGGCCACTGGGCGGCGATGGTGGTTAGGAACACGGGAAACGTGACCGGCGGAGGCGCACTCTAATGGCCGGGGACGTGACTTGATGGCAACGACAGCACAAGAGCAATTTGAGCAGTTATGCACGCGGGAGCCGCGGGAGGTTTACAACTTCCGGCATTTCGAGAGGCGGCACTTGTGGGAGGATGCGCGGCGGACGCGGGAGCGGGCCGGGGTACGGCCCGGGGCGGAGGCGCCGGACTTCGAGTTGCCGGGAGCGGGCGATGACGGGCTGGTGCAGCTAAGCGAACTGCGCGGCAAGCCGGTGGTGGTGCACTTCAGTTCGTACAGTTGACCGGTGATGAGCGGCTCGGTCGAGCCGTTAAAGAAGCTGCATGGCGAGTGGAAAGACCGGGTGCACTTCGTGGATGTGCTGATCCGGCAGGCACACCCCGGTCCTGGGGCGCCGCCCTACACGAGCGTGGAAGAGAAGATGGCGGATGGGGAGCGGCACAAGCGAGAGGACGGGGTGCCGTATCCGGTGCTGGTAGATGATCTGGATGGGACCACGCACCAGGTGTATGGCGGGATGGCGGATCCCACGTACGTGATCGATGCGGAGGGGCGGGTGGCGTTCTACAACATGTGGACGCATGCGCCGACGCTGCACCGGGCGTTGGAGAAGCTGCTGGCGCAGGATGGGGTGGGGGTTGTGGAGGATGGCTATGACCGAGTGCCGCACCTGCTGCCGTCGATGGCGGATGGGTGGGTGGCGCTGCGGCGAGGGGCGCCGCAAAGTGTGATCGATATGGAGCGTGCGGTGCCGGGGTCAGGAGTGGGAACGTGGCTGGGGCACCAGGTGCGGCCGCTGCTGGCGCCGTTGGCGTTACGGGCGAAGCCGGTGCCGGTGTGGGTGCGGATGGGATTGGCGTTCGGTTTGGGGTTTGGGGTGATGTTGGGAGCGCGCCGGTGCTACACGCTACAATCAGGATCGCGTGGAACCGAGACTGCTGCTCATCGATGACGACCGCGCGTTGACGGGGATGCTGGGGAGCAATCGAGTGTGCCGGTGTTGATGTTGTCGGCCAGGGGGCAGCACACCGATCGGATCCAAGGCCTGGAGTTCGGGGCCGATGATTACCGGCCGAAGCCATTTGCTCCGCGGGAGCTGTGAGGCTGTAGATTGTGGATGCGAATGAGGGGTTGGAGGATTTGCGGCGGGTACGGGCGGAGTGGCGGATGCAGGCGCTTCTGTGGAAGGATGGCGGGGCGTTGGGGGATTACCTGGGGTCGACCGTGACGCCGGAGGGAAGGGGGATTTGCGGTATCAGGGGCAGTTTGGGCGTTATGCGGAGGAGGCTGTGGCGGCGGTGTTGGCCGGCAAGGAGGTGGAGGTGCAGCGGACGGCAGCGTTTGGGTGTACGCGCAAGCGGGGGCGAAGGTGAGGGGAAGAGGCGATGCGGTACGATGACCGCTTCGCCCCTTTAGAGCATGCCGGCTTAGGCGCCGGGCTTATAGGCGGTGCAGGCGTAGGTCTTCTGCTTGGAGAAGATTTCGCCGAGGAAGCTCTTCACTTCGGGGGTCATATTGCCGGTCGGAGTGGAGAACCAGGCTTGAACGGCCCAGGGGAACGCTTCACGGGCATTGCCGGACTTTGCGAATAGCGTGTTCACGCGATCGTGGAAGCCATAGTTGGCTTCAATGGAGTGGGCGAACTCGTGCACAACCTGATCGAAGGTTCGGGCTTCCTTGTCCTTAGGACCGCGGGTTTTGACACCGGTCTTGCAGATCATCTGCTCGCTGATCCAGAGGTAATCCCGGGCAGCACCGCCGCGGAGTTCATCACCGCTGTTGTTGGCGCCGAGGTCAGGGCCGATGGGGCCGATGCCGTTCAACTGGGCCCAGGGTTCGCCGTTGGTGATGTAGACGACGAAGCCATCGAGCTTATTCCTGGGATACTTGGGCGTCAGGAAGGCGGTCATGTCGGTGTAGATCTGTTTGGCGGCGGCGATGGCAGAGGGGCTGACCGCCTTGGTGGCCATGATCCGGATTTTGGGGTTGGCAATGGCCGTGCACGTGGCGAGGCGCTCATAGGGAACGCAGGTGGGGGCGGGGCGCGCAGGGCCGAGTTTGCCGTCGCTGGACCAGAGAATGCCACGGCCATAGGAGACGATCTGGAGGGCGCCAGCGGGGGTCAGATCGACGAACGAACGCGGATCAGGATCGGCGCTTAAGGCAGACCAGAGATACTTGTTGCCCGGGCCGTTGGCGAGGAGATTGCCGTCGGCGCCGACCTCGACGGTTTGGGCTTTGACGTTGGGGACGACCTGATCGAGGCCCCAGACTTTCTTGTTGGCGGCGTTGTAGACCACGAGATTGCCGTCGGGCTGGAAGGTGAGGTAGTGGCCACCGGCGGCAGCCTGGTACTTCCGGCCCTTGACAACTTTCTGCCGTGGGGACAAGGGCATAGTTCCGTCCTGAGCTAAGACGGGCGAACTAGCAACTACACCCAAAAGAAGCGGGAAAAGAGCCAGCCGCAGTAGCGTAAATATTGTATCTTCCAGAACGCGGACAGATAGTAGCCTGTATTTCATGTACGTAGTTTCCTTCAGAAAACGCGGGGGGTTGTGAGAAGGCAAAGCAGGTCGCCGTGCAGTCTTGAACAAAGCTGAGTTATGCGAAAGCGGAATGCCCATAGTAACTATCGGCCGTGAATGGCGTCAAGAAAACGACAGGCAACAAGTTATTATTTTCCGTTCATGCGGCTGTTGGTACTTACAGGACCGCGGCCCAGAAACGGGTTAGGGGCGGCGGCCTTCGGGGAGGACGAGCTCGTTCTGTTTGTGGGTGGCGTTGTCCATGGGGGTGCCGGCGAACCAGGACTGGGGGCGCTGTTTGCCTTCCGGGTAGAGGGCTTCGAGTGGGGGCCAGACGGAATCGACACGGTCGGTGAACAGGTCGCCGATTAACAGGTCGGTGACGGTGCCGCGGAGTTCGGGGTTAGCGCGCATGAGTTTGCCGAAGCTGAAGCCGTCGTAGAACTCGCAGACGAGGCGGCGCATGCGGTCGATGCCGCGGGTGAAAGCGGGTCCCCAGTGGCCGAGCTGGGCAGCGGAGAGGTCGTTCTTCCGGAGGCCGTCGGCGATGGCGTCGGCGGCAAGCTGGCCGGACTTGAGGGCCAACAGGACGCCGGAAGAGTAGAGAGGATCGAGGAAGGCGAAGGCGTCGCCGATGAGGACCCAACCGTTGCCGGAGACCTGGGTGGAGCGATACGAGTAGTCGCGGGTAGCGAAGTAGCCGGTGATGCGGGTGGCGCCGTTGAGGCGTTGCTGGAGGCCGGGGCAGTTGTCGACTTCACGCTGGTAGATGGCTTCGTGATCCTTGTTGCCGGCAGGGAAGAGCGAATCGAAGTCGCGGACAATGCCGACGCTGACACGGTCGTCATGGAGGGGGATGTACCAGAACCAGCCTTTGCGGTCGGGGGTCTGGATGACCATGGTGGCGCCGGCGTTGCGGCCGGTATCGCGGAAGGCGCCCTTCCAATAGGTCCAGATGGCTCCTTTGTTGAGCTCCGGATCCCAGACGCGGAGTTTGCGTTTGTGCTGGAGGAGGCCGCTTTGGCCGCTGGCGTCGACCACAACTTTGGCGGGGATGTCGGAGGTGGTGCCGTCCTGGTTGCGGATGCGGATGCCGGTGGCGGTGTCGGTATCGTTGAACAGGACGTCGGTGACGTGGGTGCCTTCGTGGACCTGGACGCCGTGGCGGCGGGCGTTGTTAAGGAGCATCAGGTCAAATTCACTGCGAACGACCTGCCAGGTTTGGGAGCATTCGTGCGGCTTGTTGTCCCAGAAGTAAAAGGGGGCCGAGACGCGGCCGTTGGCGGAGATGAACTGGACGCTGTGTTTGTGGGTGAAGGGGCTCTTTTTGAGTTCGTCGAGCATGCCCAGGCGTTCCAGCACCCAGTAGGTTTCCGGGATGAGAGATTCGCCGATGTGGAAGCGAGGGAAGTGGTCTCGTTCGTAGAGGGCGACCGAGACGCCTTGCTGGGCGAGAAGGGTGCTGACGGTGGAGCCGGCAGGGCCTCCGCCGATCACGAGGACGTCGGGGGTGGAATGCATTGGGAGCATTATCGCGAACGGCAGGGCTCAGAATCGATACGGCGGGCGGGCGATTGGTGGGAGATTGTACATCTGCGATGCGGCGGTGGGACCTTGTGGGTCCCACCGCACGGAGGGAAGCGGTCAGGCGGCCAATTGCACGACGTCGGCCAATTGCGGGATGCAGGCGGCGATAACCTGCTCGATGCGCTCGACGGGGATGAACTCCAGTTCGGCGCGGACGTGTTCGGGCAGGTCCCGCAGGTCCTTCATATTGGGCTTGGGCACTATGACGCGCTTGATGCCGGCGCGGCGTGCGGCGAGCACCTTCTCTTTGAGGCCGCCAATGGGGAGCACGAGGCCGGTGAGGGTGATCTCGCCGGTCATGGCCGTGTCGCCGCGGGCCGGGCGGCTGGTATAGAGCGAGGCCAGGGCGACGGCAGTGGTGATGCCGGCCGAAGGGCCATCCTTAGGGACAGCGCCGGCGGGCACGTGGATGTGGACGCCGCATTCCTTGAACTTGGCGGTATCGATGCCGAAAACGCCGGCGTGCGACCAGATGTAGCTCTGGGCCGCCTTGGCCGATTCCTGCATGACTTCGCCGAGCTGGCCGGTGAGCGTGAGGCCCTTGCCGTCGGGCAGCAGCGTGGCTTCGACGTAGAGGACGTCGCCGCCGGTTTCGGTCCAGGCGAGGCCCGTCGCCACGCCGGTGTGCAGTTGCTTGCGCATCTGTTCGAGGTGGAAGGGCTCGGGGCCGAGCAGGTCGAGGAGGTCTTCCGGTTTGACGGCGATGTTTTCGGCCTGCGATTCGGCGATCTTGAGCGCGATCTTACGGGCGATGCGGCCGATGGTCTGTTCCAGGCGGCGCAGGCCGGCTTCGCGGGTATAGCCGCTGATGATGGCGGCCAGACCCTCTTCGGTGAAGGTGACCTGTTCGGGGCTGATGCCGGTTTCCTTGAGCTGCCGCGGGATCAGGTACTTCTTGGCGATCTCGATCTTCTCTTCTTCGCTGTAGCCGGCCAGGCGGAGGATCTCCATGCGGTCAAGCAGCGGCCGCGGGATGGATTCCAGCGTGTTGGCGGTGGCGATGAACATGACCTTCGAAAGGTCGAAGGGCAGGTCGAGGTAGTTGTCGCGGAACTTGTTGTTCTGTTCCGGATCGAGGATCTCGAGCAGGGCGGCGGCGGGGTCGCCACGGTAGTCGCGGCCGAGCTTGTCGACCTCATCAAGGAGGATAACCGGGTTGGCGGCGCCGGCGCGGCGCATGGCCTGGATCAGGCGTCCGGGCATGGCACCGATGTAGGTGCGGCGATGGCCGCGGAGTTCGGCCTCATCGTGCAGGCCGCCAACGGAGAAGCGTTCGAACTTGCGTCCGACGGCGCGGGCGATGGACTGGCCGAGCGAGGTTTTGCCGGTGCCGGGAGGCCCGACGAAGCAAAGGATGGGCGCCTTGGCGTTGGGGTTCAACTTCAGCACCGCGAGGTGCTCGAGGATACGCTGTTTGACGTCCTTGAGGTTGTAGTGGTCGTCGTCGAGCACCTTGCGGGCGTTGGCGATGTCAAGGTTGTCTTCGGTCTGCGTCCGCCAGGGCAGTTCGATCACGTACTCGAGGTACGTGCGCAGGACGTGATGCTCCGGCGAG
>JAEUQF010000097.1 GCA_016789745.1 Bryobacterales bacterium | reverse complement strand
GCAGTGTTTCCCATTTGCGGCCGGGGAGTGGGCCGTTGGGAGATACAGGCAAGAGGGGAGAGGCTGGCGGTGGGGGGGTTACCCGGGCACCAGCCCGATTGTGCGGAACATAGTTCTCCGCGAGAGTAGATTGCGGCGTGGAAAAAATGATGTGAAAGGGCAGTGGCGGGATATTTTCTTGTTTTCGTTGAGCCGCCACCATGGCCCCGATAATAGGTTCGGTGAGTCCCTGACGCCCGAGCCAAGCCAAGCCCTCCGGGGATACATCAAACTGTGTTTGTTTTAGATGGATGATTTGGATGATGGATCCCTCGCTGTAGCCGGCCTTCGCCAGAAGGACAACCCGCTGGTTGGTGAGCAGCTGCGGACGAATTCCGGTGGGAACCGTCTCCGGAGCAGACTGCGCCAACGCCACGCCATATGCAATTGCCAAAGAACAGTAGACTTGCCAGATCACCTGAGGATCCTCCTCCGAACAACTCATCGGCGACCCTCACTATGAATAAGCGCAAAGCGCGGGCGATAAGCATCAAAGGATGTCGAAAATAATTCTGGCGTTTCTGGAGATCCTGACCCTGGAGCTGCCGGTGGCGTTGGTCGACCGGCCCTACCAGCCGGAGCCGATCCGGGTGGCGGGGGGATTTCGCTGTACGGTGAACAACATAGGGATGAGCGTCGTGTTGGGAGAGTTGCCGCCGGGGCTGGTGTTGAGTGGGGCGGGCTATCTGCGGGGGACGCCGACGAAGATGGGAAATTATACGTTTGCGATACGGGCGGCGAACGATTGTGCCTGGACGACACAGGCCTATACGCTCCGGGTAGATGCGGCACCGCTGCTGGCGTCGTCGGTGGAGCGCCTGGAATTCCGCTGGCGGCACGGAGGGCCTATGCCCGCCCCGCAGGCGGTGACAGTCGGGTCCAACCGTGTGGGGCTGGCTTATGAGGTGCAGACGATTGTGCCGTGGCTGCGCGCCGAGGCGTTGCGTGGGCGGACACCCGGCGCGGGTTCGGCGTTCCAGGGGGATCCGGTGACGGTACTGGTGGATCCGGCGAAGCTGGCACCGGGGGTGTATCGGACCGAGTTGGTATTGACGGCCTGGGATGCGGTGGAGCGGCTGCGGATACCCGTGGTGTTGGTGGTGGATGCCCAATAGGCGTGGCGGCGCCCTTAGCGTCCGATGATCCGCGCGGCAGCCGTAAGCCAGAAAGGTTGGAAGTAGAGCCAGCCTGCCAGCAGATGTATGGGAATACTCCAGGCGACGGCGGCGAGGTAGGCCGGATTCAGCCGTTTCCGGGTGAGCAGATCGTAGAGACCGATCACGGCGACCAGGGCGTACATCGGCAAAAGCTGGAAGGACACGAAGGGCCAAGCGCCGTCGGCAAGTGTCTGGATTTCCCAGAAGTTGCGGTTGCCTAGCGCGGCTGCCAGACGATGACTCAGCCAGCGGCCAAAGCCGGCGTCGGTTAGCAGGACTGTGGAAAGCAGCATCAGGCGCTTGTGAGCGGCGGGCCGGTTGCGAGCGATCATCCCAGCGGCGACCAGGCTGCCAAAGACCAGCATGTCGGCGAACATCACGCTGAGGAAGCGGGTGTCGGCGGCGGGGGTGCCGAACTTGAGACGTTCGGTGACGATCGCGGTCGCAACGCCAAGCAGGACCATGGCCGACGCGAGGCCAGCGCCGAAGATGCCGAGCCGGCGGTGGGTGGCGGCTTGATCGCGCCTTACCAGTAGCGTCTGCACGGCGAGAAACGCCAGCCAGGCGAAGAAGAACGCCGCGTGGATAGGAACGATCCAGGGGTAGGAGAGTTGTCCGGCCAAGTACTTGTTGACATTGTTGTACGCGAATCCGGAAAGAATGATCGTCCAGATCGCCGCAACCATCGCGGGAAAGAAATAGCGGTCTAACGGGTGGCGTTGGGCAAAGTGGGACACGGGCACCCCGACGACAGTATCAGAGTTCGTGAACGGGCGGTAAGCGGGTACCCTGCTAAAATCTAGGAATTCATGCGTTGGAGCAAACTGTTCATACCCACTCTGCGGGAAGTGCCCGCGGAGGCCGAAGTCGCCAGCCACCGTCTGTTGCTGCGCGCCGGCTACGTTCGCCAACTGTCGGCGGGCATCTATAGCTATCTTTACCTGGCGCAGCGGTCGCTCAACAAGATCCAGGCGATTGTGCGCGAGGAGATGGACGCCATTGGGGCGCAGGAGATGTATCTGCCGGCACTGAATCCGGCGGAGGTATGGCAGGAATCGGGCCGCTGGGACGTGATGGGCGACAACATGTTCCGGCTGAAGGATCGCTGGCAGCGGGATTACTGCCTGGGCATGACGCACGAGGAAGTCATGACCGCGATCGCGCGCGGCGAACTGCGCAGCTACAAGCAACTGCCGCAGATCTGGTACCAGATTCAGACGAAGTTTCGCGATGAGCCGCGGCCGAAGTCGGGGCTGCTGCGCGTGCGCCAGTTCATCATGAAGGACTCGTATAGCTTCGACGTGGATCAGGCGGGGCTGGATGTTTCCTACCAGAAGCACTACGACGCCTACTGCCGCATCTTCACCCGCTGCGGGTTGAAGTTCGCGATTGTGGAGGCCCATTCGGGGTCGATGGGCGGCAGCCAGTCCCACGAGTTCATGGTGGCCTCCGATGCCGGCGAAGACATCATCGTGCTGGGCGAGCAGAGCGGCTATGCGGCGAACCTGGAGAAGGCCGTGTCGAAGCCGGTGCCGCCCGCGGTGCCCGATCCGGAAGGCGATCTGGCTCCGGAGGAGTTCCACACGCCGGGCAAGAAGTCGATTGACGATGTGAGTGCGTTTGACGGCATGCCGGCGACGTCGCACATCAAGAGCCTGGTGCTGATGGCCGACGGCAAGCCGGTGCTGGCGCTGCTGCGCGGTGATCACCAGTTGAGCGAGACGAAGTTCTCCTCGGCGGTCGGCTGCGGCGAGTTCCGCCCGGCGCATCCGGCGGAGATCCAGGACCTGATGGGGGCCGAGGCCGGGTCGTTAGGTCCGGTAGGTGTGACGAAGATGCGGGTCATCGCCGACCTCGCGCTGCAGGGCCGGAAGAACATGGTGGCGGGCGCCAATAAGGACGACTATCACCTGAAGAACGTCACTCCGGGTGAGGATTTCACCTGCGAGTTCGCGGATCTGCGGCAGGTGGCGGCGGGCGACACCGACGTCAATACAGGCGAGCCGTTGCAACTGGTGAAGTCGCTGGAGGCCGGGCATATCTTCAAGCTGGGCTACAAGTACTCCGACACCATGGGCCTGCGGGTGACCGATGAACACGGCAAGGAACTGACGCCGATCATGGGGTCATACGGGATCGGCATTGAGCGGATCCTGTGCGCGTCGATTGAGCTGTACCACGACGCGGACGGTATCATGATGCCCGCGGCGATTGCTCCTTTCACAGTCGTGATCACGCCGGTGAACAGCAACGACGCGGCGCAGAAGGCGATGGCCGAGAAGCTGTACGAAGAGGCGAAGGCGGCGGGGTTGGACGCGCTGCTGGATGATCGCGATGAGCGCCCGGGTGTGAAATTCAAGGACGCCGACCTGGTGGGCATCCCGTTCCGCGTCACGGTGGGCAAGAAGCTCAGCGAAGGCCTGCTGGAGTTCAATATAAGGCGGACGAAAGAGAAGAAGGACATCGCGGTGGATGACGCAATCGCCGCGGTGAAGTCGGCTCTGGCCTCGAGTTAGCGCGATGGCGGACTGGGGCGCGGTTCGGCAGGAGTTTCCTTCTCTGGCGGGGTGGACGTATCTGAATACGGCCACCTACGGCCAGCTGCCGCGGTGCGTGATGGCCGCGGTAGAGGCGCACTTTGCGCGGCGCGTAAAGAACGCGTCATCGGATTTCCTGGAGTGGTTTGAGGATCTGGACGGGATTCGGGCATCGATTGGGCGGCTGATCCACTGCCAAGCCGGGGATATCGGCTTCTTTCTGAACGCGGGTGCGGCGCTTTCGTTGGTGGCTCGTGCGATGCTGAGGCCCGGCGATGCGGCGTTGACGCTGGACGGCGAGTTCCCGAACCACCTGTACGCGGTGCAGTGGCTGGACCAGGTGGAAAGCCGCCTTGTACCGTGGAGCGGGTTTTACGCGGCGCTGGATGAACGCGTGAAGCTGGTGACCATTTCGACCGCCAACTACAGCACCGGCTTTATGCCGCCGCTCGATGGGATGGCGGAAGCCTGCCGCAAGGTGGGCGCGACGCTGGTGATTGATGGAACGCAATCGTTGGGCGCGCTGCCGTTCGACGTGGCGAAGGTGCAGCCGGACTTCTTCCTGGTGGATGGCTATAAGTGGATGCTGTCACCCAATGGAGCGACGTTTGCGTACGTGTCGCCGGCGCTGCGGAAGGTGATCCCGCCGGATATCGTAGGTTGGCGGAGCGACCGGCGGTGGCGCGAGGTGGCGAGCCTGCATCACGGGGCGCCGGAATTCAAGGATGAGGCCGAGCGGTATGAGGGCGGCATGCTGCCCTTCCCTTCCCTCTATGGCATGGGCGCATCGGTGAACCTGATGCTGGAGTTAGGCCCCGATGAGATTGCGGCGCGCGTGTGGGGCTTGGCTGCCTATGCCCGCGACGTGCTGCGACGTACCGGAGCGGTGCTGCGGAGCGACGAAGAGGCGCATTGCGATGGGCCGATTATCGCAGCGCGCTGGCCGGGCGTGGATGTGGTGCGGCTGTACGGGCAACTGCGCGAGCGCCGGATTCTGACGTCGGCGCGGCACGGCAACCTGCGCGTCTCGCCGCATTTTTACAACAACGAAGACGACATCGACATCCTGGGAAAGGCGATCGCCGAATTGCTGCCATGAGTTCCACTTCCGGTTCCCCGCGCGAGCTGACGCCGAAGGCCGTCGGCTTAGGCCTGTTTCTGGCATTCGTGTTTGGTGCGGCGAATGCCTACTTAGGGATGAGGGCGGGGCAAACGGTGGCGGCAACCATTCCTGCCGCTGTGATTGCGCTGGCGCTGTTCCGGCTACCCTGGTTCAAAGGCACGGTACTGGAGCAGAACATCGTACGCACGGCGGCCAGTGTGGGCGAGGCTCTGGTGGCGGGTGCCATCTTTACCCTGCCGGCGTTTCTGCTGGCCGAAGTGAACGGCCAGCGGCTGTGGGCGAATCTGCTGGATCATTACTGGGAAGCCGGACTGATTCTGCTGGTTGGCGGGTTGCTGGGGGTGTTCTTCATCATCGCGCTGCGAAGGCCGCTGTGCGTGGACGCGGGGTTGCCGTGGCCGGAATCGGTGGCAAGCGCGGAGATCGTCAAGGCCGGCGCCGAAAGCGGCGACGCGCCGCGCACCATCTTCGGCGCGATGGGCTTTGGGGCGCTGATGCAGTTCCTGAAGTCCGACAAGGGCATTCAGATCTTCCGGGAGTATAGCGAGGGCTGGTTCGGCTTCACGCCGTCCGTTATCCGGCACGCGGGTGACCGAGCCGTGTCCTATGGCGGCGGGATTGCGTGGACCACGCCGAGCCTCTCGCCGGCGCTGATCGGCATCGGGTACATCATCGGCTTCGTGCCATCATCGATGACGTTCGCGGGCGGGATTATCGCCTGGTGGCTTCTGATTCCGGCGCTGCAGTTTTTCGATCCGGATTTCGTGACGCGGCTGGGCGCTGGCACGGATCTGGGGCCAGAGGTACTGGCTGCCAGCATCTGGCGCAACGTGGTGCGTCCGATCGCGGTGGGAACGATGCTGGTAGCGGCGGCGCAGACGATGTGGTCGATACGGGCGTCGCTGGTGGAGAGCTTTCGCGGAGCGCTGGCGGCATCGACCGCAAAGAGCACGGCTTCGACCGAGCGCACCGAGCAGGACATGCCGATGAAATGGGTGCTGGGCGGCACGGCGGCGCTGCTGGTGCCGATCACGGGCATCTATTACTCTTTCACGGGCAGCCTGCCGGCGGCGATGGTGACCGCGCTGGTGATGGCCGTGGTTGGGTTTTTGCTGTCGGCCTGCGGCGGGTATCTGGTGGGGCTGGTGGGCAGTTCGAATCAACCGTTGTCGGGATTGACGCTATCGGCGCTGTTGCTGTCCTCGGTAGTGATTATGGGGATCGGCGTGACGGGCGCGGCGGGCGTGGCGGCGGTGCTGGGTGTGGCGGCAGTAATTGCCTGTGCGTGCAGTGTGTCGGGGTCACTGATTCAGGATCTGAAGGCCGGGCATCTGCTGGGCGGCACGCCGTGGAAGATGCAGTTGGTGGAGATTGTCGCCGTCGTGCTGCTGTCGTTCTTCCTGCTCTTCCCGATCGTAGTCCTGCACCAGGCGAATCTGGATACCGGCGGCATTGGCGGTCGGGCGCTGCCGGCGCCGCAGGCCGGGCTGATGGCGCAGTTGGCCAAGGGGATCGTCGGCGGCGAGATGGCTTGGGGACTGCTGGGCATGGGCGCGGCATTTGGCGTGGCGCTGATGCTGTGCGGCACTCGCGGGCTGATGCTGATTGCCGTGGGGATGTATCTGCCGTTCGATACGACGTCGGCGATCTTTCTGGGTGGGCTGTTGAAGAGGATTGTGGAGGGGTGGTCGGCTAGCCGGAGTGAAGCCGAACGGGCGGCGATCGAGGAGAAGGGAACGTTGCTGGCGTCAGGCCTGGTGTCGGGCGAGGCGATTGTGGGGATCCTGCTGGCGACAACGTTTCTGTTGGGGATACCTTCGTTTACGTCTCTGCTAACCGGCGCCGAGAGCCTGCCCTTCTTCCCGGCCTGGGGCGGGTGGTTGAGCCTGGTCGGGTTTGGGGCGATTGCCTGGGTCTTGGTGATGTTACCGTTGCGGGCGCGGGGGCGGTGACGAGCACCTCTATCGGCCCCATCGATGGGCCCCGGTCGAAGTGTCGTGCCAGCTTGGACACTTCCTCCACGTCGCGCCACGAGGGTGTCTAAAAAACTGTGTAAACGGTTTCCCTGACAATGAAGGGAGATCAAATGAAGAAGCAGCAAGAAGGGCAGCCATTTCCGGACGAGATGATCGACAGCTGGCTGAAGAACGGGCGAAAGCCAGAAGACGTTCA
>JAEUQF010000096.1 GCA_016789745.1 Bryobacterales bacterium | reverse complement strand
AAGCCGTACCCCTTCGCCGCATTGAACCACTTGACTACACCTTTTTCTTTCACTAGCGAAATCTCCTACTCACACCTCTGGGCGCAGCGCTAAGCGGAGAGCCCAAGGGACATCTGAAACTGACCATGTATTTTTAACCTTACGGGAGCACTTCGTCAAGTGACATGTGAAAAAAATTACCATCAGTACCAGAAGAGGGTGTGAATCCTTGTACGGTAAGGGTGGGAATGGGGGAAATCCCACCCTTACCGTCCTGTTTTACACCAGTCGATCCGAGGCCTGGATGAGGGCGCGAATATAGCCGTAGCAGAAGGCGAAAGCCTGCTCGCCGCGGGGATCGTCGGGGTGGTGCGGCACGTGATCGGGCATCAGCATATAGGGATACTCGACCTCCCGGTACACCTTGATAGCTTCGACGAAGTCGATATCGCCCTCGTCGGGGAAGACTTCCTGGAAGTCGCCACGGCGGCCGCGGATGTTCCGGAAGTGGACATTGAAAATCTTCTTCCGGGAGCCGAAGTAGCGGATCACGTCGAAGATTTCCTTGCCGGGGTTCTGGAGCATTTCGGAGACGGTGCCCTGGCAGAAGTTCAGGCCATGGTAGGGGCTTTCGCGGATGCTGACGAACTTCTTGATGCCGTCGACGGTGCCGAGCACGGTGTCGATGCCCTGGTAGCCTTCGGGGGGCATGCCGGGGTCATGCGGGTGGCAGGCCATGCGGATCTTATACTCGTTGGCGACGGGGATGACGCGGTCCAGGAAGTATGTGATGCGTTCCCAATAGCGGTCGGCTTTGACGACGCCGGCGCGGGTGAGCGGGGGGTTGGGCTTGGCGTCCTTGACGCGCCAGGTGCTGAGGTCCGTGCCGCCGCGGCCCGGGGTGCGCTCGGTGCGGACGACGCCGAGAAGGCTCATGTTGTATTTGATGCTGGGGATGCCGACCTTCGCACAGTTCTTGATCATCTCCTGAACTTCGGCGATGTCGCGGTCGCGCTCAGGGCTTTCGGCCAGCATGATAGCGGGGCGGGCGGTGCGGTCGATGTGGCTGGAGGCCAGGAAGGGAGGCGCCAGGCAATCAACCTTCACTTGGTGCTTGTTACACAGGTCGACCAGGCGTTGCAGGTCGTCGAGCGTGTTGGGACCGTTGCGGTTCTCGCTTTTCGCGTAGCCGCAGATGTTGTTCACACTGTGGCGCTTGAAAAACTGGAGGCGTTTGTCGTCGGTGGGGCCGCTCTGGCAGCCCAGAACAAATCGGATCGGTTTCGTCCAGCGCCCGGTAGCGGGGGCCGCCGGCGCCGAGGCCGGCAGCGCGGCAACCGAGCCGGCCGCGGTGCTTTGGAAAAATCGTCTGCGGTTCATAACGGGTAGGGCCTATTGTATAACCACCGCGCGGCAATGCGATAATGACTCGCTTATGTACTGCCTTGGTATCGATATCGGCACTGGCGGGTCGCGTGCGCTGCTCATCGACGAGTCCGGCAAGGTATGCGCCGGCTTCACGGCCATTCATGAAGACATGACAATGCTGCGGCCGTTGTGGGCCGAGCAGCGGCCGGAGAACTGGTGGGACGCGGCGCAGGCAGCGGTGCGGGGTGTGCTGACCGAAGCGGGCATTGACGGCAGCCAGGTGAGCGCCGTTGGCCTGAGCGGCCAGATGCACGGGCTGGTGATTCTGGATGAGGCGGGCACCGTGATTCGCCCGTCGCTGATCTGGTGCGACCAGCGGAGCCAGCCGCAGGTGGATGCGATCAATGCCAAGGTGGGCAAAGAGAAGGTGCTGGGGTGCATCGCTAACCCTGTGCTGACAGGCTTCACGCTGCCGAAGCTGTTGTGGGTGCGGGATCATGAGCCTGCCCACTTCGCGCGGGTGGCGAAGGTGCTGCTGCCGAAGGATTATGTCCGTTATCAGCTGACGGGCGAGTTTGCCAGCGAGGTTTCCGATGCCAGCGGGACGGCGTTGTTCGATGTGGTGAACCGGCGCTGGTCGGGCGAGCTTTGCGAGGTGCTGGGGATTCCGATGAACTGGCTGCCGCGGGTTGCGGAATCGCCGGAGATCACGGGGCGGATCTCGGAAGCGGCGGCGGCGACGACGGGGCTGCGGGTGGGGACGCCGGTGGTAGGCGGCGGCGGAGACCAGGCGGCGAGCGCGGTGGGCAATGGAATTGTCGAGGCCGGCAATGTTTCGGATACGCTGGGGACGTCTGGCGTGGTTTTCGCGCATACCGATTCGCCTGCCTATGATGCGGCGGGAAGGGTGCATACCTTCTGCCATGCGGTGCCGGGGAAGTGGCACGTGATGGGGGTGACGCAGGGGGCGGGCTTGAGCCTGCAGTGGTTCCGGAACAACTTTGCGCCGGGGAGTTCGTATGACGCGCTGACGGGGGAGGCCGCGACGTCGCCGATTGGCGCGCAGGGGCTGAGCTGGCTGCCGTACCTGATGGGGGAACGGACGCCGCATTTGGACGCATCCTGCCGTGCGGCGTGGGTAGGGCTGACGGCGAAACACACTCGCGCCGACCTGATTCGGGCGATCCTGGAGGGCATTTCGTTCAGCCAGAAGGATTGCCTGGAAATCATCACGGGGATGGGTGTGCCGGTGTCGTCGGTACGGGTGTCGGGCGGTGGGGCGAAGAGCCCGTTCTGGCGGCAGATGCTGGCGGATGTTTTCGATAAGCCGGTGGCGACGCTGGCGACGCAGGAAGGCTCGGCGTATGGGGCGGCGCTGCTGGCCTTGGCTGGGGAAGGGCGATCGGTGGTGGAGGTGGCGAAGTCGGCGATTGCGGAGGTGTCGCGGGTGCAGCCGGACGGCGCGGCGGCGGAGGCCTACCGGGCTCCGTATGAGGCCTTCCGGGGGTTGTACCCGAAGCTGTACCGATAGCCGTTACTGGCGCTTGGCGGTGAATTCGGTGGACCGCTTGCGGCCGGCGTTGTAGGAGCCCTTCAGTTCGTCGCCTTCGACGGTGCCGGTCCAGGTCACGCGTACGTCGCCCTTTTTCCGCGATTTCTGCACGGTGACAAAGGTGAACGAATTGCCGTCGAGCTTGCCTTCGGTGACATCCAGGGTGCGGCCGCGCTTGCCGGCCGAGTTGAGCACGCTGCCGGTGAGTTTGTCGCCATCGGCCTTGAGATCGAAGGTCAAGCCGACGGTGGTGGCTTCTTTCTTTTTCGATTCGATCTTCGCCTCGCCTTTCCATTTGCCATCGATGGCGGCGGCAAACAGGTTGGCCGCCAGGAGGCCCAGCGCCATAATTGAAAATAGCTTCTTCATGCCATTGCCAAACCCGAGATCCGGAGGGAAGTTCCGGTGAGTGAGCGACTTCCCTTCCTGGCGACCACTGCCGCCGAACTCTACGATGGCATCCGCCCGCTGCCCGTGTCGGTGCTGCTGGATAACGTGCGGAGCATGTACAACGTCGGCTCCTTCTTTCGCACTGCCGATGCGGTGTCGTTGTCGAAGCTGTATCTGTGCGGCATCACCGGTACGCCGCCGAAGAAGCAGATCGCGAAGACCGCCCTTGGTGCAGATGAGACGGTGCCGTGGGAGCACAGTTGGGACGCGCCGGCGGTGCTGCGCGGTCTGCGGGCGCAGGAAGTGGAGATCGCCGCGATTGAAACCAGCGTCCATTCGGTAGACCTGTTTGATTGGGAGCCGCGGTGGCCGGTGTGCGTGGTGTTTGGGCATGAGGTGGACGGGATACAGCCGGAGGTGCTGGCGCAGTGCGACCGGCACATCCGCCTGCCGATGCTGGGACGCAAGCATTCCCTCAACGTGGCGACAGCCGGCGGGGTGGTGCTCTATGAACTTCTGCGCAAGCGGCGCCGGATGTTAGACAATGCTGGGATAAGGCGATGAAACTCCGTACCTGCCTGCCGCTGCTTTCCCTGCTGGGCGCCGCTACCGCGATCGTAGCCCAGCAACAGACGATGTTCCCCCCGGTCCGCGGCACGCGCGAGATGGTCGCGGCCGCGACTAACTTCGAAGTGGAGGCCGGATTCCGGCTGCTCACGCAAGGGGGCAACGCGGTGGATGCGGGGGTGGCCGGGGTACTGGCGGCGACGGTTACCGAACAGGCGCGCGTTGGGCTGGGCGGCGAGATGCCGCTGATCGTGAAGATGAACGGGAAGCCGGTGACCATCATCAGCGGGGTGGGCACGTCGCCGGAGAAGGCAACGGTAGAGTACTACCGCCAGCGCCAGATGGAGCCGTGGGAATCGCAGGGGGACATGCCGCCCATTCCGGGCCAGGGGATCCGCTCGGCTATTCTGCCCGGGTTGTTCGATGGGCTGATGCTGGCTCTGCGGCAATACGGGACGAAGAGTTTTGCCGAGGTGGCGGCGCCGGCCATCGAGTATGCCGACGCGTTTCCGATCGGCGAGGAGTTTGTGAGCTTCATCAACCGGAATCAGAACGTGCTGCGGCTGTGGCCGGCCTCGGCGTCGTTCTTTCTGCCGAACAACGCGGTGCCCGAACGGGGCAAGATCTTCCGGCAGCCGACGCTGGCCGCCACGCTGCGGGAGTTGGCGAAGGTGGAGAAGAAGGCCCGTGGGAATCGCCAGAAGAAGATCACGGCGGTGCGGGATTACTTCTACAAAGGCGCGCTGGGCAAGCGGATCGCCGAGTTCAGCGAAGCCAATGGCGGGCTGATCACGGCGAAGGACATGGCGGGGTTTGCGGCATCGGAAGACGCGCCGGTGTGCGGCACTTATCGCGGGTATGAGATCTGCAAGCCGGGATTCTGGACGCAAGGCCCGGTGATGGTGCAGGCGTTCAACATCCTGGAGGGCTACGACTTGAAGGCGATGGGGCACAACTCGCCGCAGTATCTGCACACGGTGACGGAAGCGGTGAAGCTGGCGTTCGCCGATCGCGACCGGTATTACGGGGATCCGAAGTTCAGCAAGATACCGTCCGAGACGCTGCTTTCGAAGGATTACGCGGCTAAGCGCCGGCAGCAGATCGATGCGAATCGGGCAAGTATGGAACACCGTCCGGGGAGTTTCCTGCCGCCGCTG
The DNA here is from genome assembly GCA_016789745.1 of Bryobacterales bacterium. Taxonomy (GTDB): domain Bacteria; phylum Acidobacteriota; class Terriglobia; order Bryobacterales; family Bryobacteraceae; genus CADEFT01. The sequence goes on along the minus strand of JAEUQF010000096.1, from coordinate 15,619 downwards.
CCGCCGCCGAGCACGACGAGTGCGGCATCGCAGGCGCAGGACACGACTTGCGTGAATGTTGTGGATAAGCAGGGGAATGTGTTCTCTGCGACGCCGAGCGGGGCCTGGCTGCCGTCGGTGATTGCCGGCGACACGGGGATCCCGCTATCGAGCCGGTTGCAGTCGTTCGTGCTCACCGCCGGGCATGCCAATCAATTGGGCCCGAACAAGCGTCCGCGGGTGACGTTGAGCCCGACGCTGGTGTTGAAAGACGGGAAGCCGTGGGTGGCGATGTCAACGCCGGGCGGGGACAACCAGGACCAGGCGATGCTGCAGGTGTTGTTGAACATGATCGACTTCAACATGGGCCCGCAGGAAGCGGCGGAGGCGCCTCGCTTCCAGACGGAGCATTTTTACAGCTCGTTTGCGAACCACGAGTTCGTGCCGGGCAAGCTGAACCTGGAGAGCCGCATCAAGCGGGAAACGGCGGCGGCGCTGGCCACCATGGGCCACCGTGTTTCGATCACGGGGGACTGGAGCAATGGCTCGGCTCCGACGATTATTAAGATCGGAGACGGCGTGCTGGACGGCGGCGCTGATCCGCGCAGGCTGCGGTTTATCTTCGGTCGATAATCTTTTCGGGATTGATCATCTTCCGGGAAGTTTGTCGCGTTCTCTCCTGGAGGAGAATTCATGAGTTTTTCGATACGACTGCTGGTAAGCAGCTTGTGTGCCATTGCGGTGGCGATGGCGCAGGAGCCGCGGCTGGTGCGCAATGCGGCTGCGTTGAACGCGGGCAGCTACATGCCGGCGGGACTGCCGCAGTCCGGCGTGGCTGCGGGAGCCCGGGCCGTTGTGCTGGGGACGAACCTGGCCGGTGAACTCCAGGAGCAGCCGACGGCCGAATCTCTGGCATTTGCCGGTGTGACGGCGAAGGTGGTGGTGGGCGATGCCGAGCGCGATGCCTATGTGCTGCTGGTGGCGCCGCAGCGGGTCGAGTTCCTGGTTCCGGCGGATCTGCCGGCCGGCAGCGGCACGGTGCGTCTGACGGTGAACGGCACGGAACTGAGCGCGCCCATTACGGTAGTGTCCTCGGCACCGGGCATTGGCACGCGCGGCAGTTTGGGTGCGGGGCCCGCTTTCGCATTGGATTCGAGCGCCAACGAGATCACGCCGTCGCGGCCGGCCGTGCCTGGCGACACGATCCGGATTCGCACCACGGGCATTGGACCGGACACCGCGATGGGCAACTACGAGATTATCGTCGGCGGCACGGCTGTGGCGATCGGCGGGCTTTCCCGTCAGCCGAATGGATGGGATGACCTGACATTCGAACTGCCGGCAGCGACGGCGACCGGCTGTTCGGTGCCGGTGTTCCTGCGCGGGGCGAACTACCTGAGCAACTTCGTTCCGCTGCCAGTGGGCGCGGCAGGAGAAGCCTGCAAGGACGCGGCGGTTCCGGCCGGCCTGGACCTCGAGAAACTGCTGCGGGAGGGGGCACGGACGGGAACGATCAGCCTGTCGCGGTCGGAGTTGAGCAATCGCGGGATCAAGCTGGTGGCGGATGCCGGCAGCGGTTCTTTCTATCGTTTCCCGCAGTGGAGCCCGGTGGGGGTTGGCGGATTTGCGTCGTGGTCGACGGTGGGCAACTGCACGCTGGTGCGGGCGCGCGTGCCGGAGACGGGCACGACGGAGATTCCGCCGTTTGAAGGGCTGGATGCCGGTGCGGCGTTATCGGTGACCGGGCCGGGCGGAACGCGGCCGATGGCGGGTACTCGCGAGAAGGGGTCCTACAGCGGCGACTACGGGCAGCGTTTCGACATTCCGACGCCGATCCCGATTCCCCAGACGCCGCTATTCCTGGAAGCAGGGGAGTACACGGTCAGCGGACCGGGCGGGGCGGACGTCGGCTCGTTCTCGGCGCAGATCCGGATCGGCACCCCGGTGGTCTGGCGGAATGCGGACACGTTTGGTACCGCCTGTGGGGAAGGCCGCTGCGTGGCGCGCGACCAGGACCTGAAGCTCGACTGGACGGGCGGGGATGACCAACGCACGGTATCGGTAATGGGAACCGCGAGTGTGGGCCGCGACGCGGTGGTCAGCTTCCAATGCACCGCCAAGGCCGATCAGGGGACGCTCACGGTGCCGGCCGCGATCCTGTCGGCGCTGCCTCCGGTCGAGAACACCGCGCTCACGATGATGGTGTTGACCGAGCCGGTGCTGTTCCAGGCGTCGGGGTTGGACTATGGCGCGGTGCATTATGTGCAGACGTTCTTGCGCCAGATGAGCCTGCGTTAGAACAGTCGCTTTGTGTTTCGCCCTTCGTCGTGATGAAATATCCCCGATGAGGCGAACCACAATCAGCACTCTTTTCCTCGGCCTGCTCGCCGCCGCCTGGTTTGGCGGATGGGGCTCCAAGCCCGGCGCGGCGCAAGGCCAGGGCGTCAGCGGAAGCGGCAAATACAAGTTCCGCGTTCTTTATACCTCCAGCCACCTGCCCCCGGAGGCCCAGAAAGTTCTCAAAGCCGCGCACGGCGGGTTCGCCGTTGATCGCCGTCCCGGCAAGGGGGAAACTTACTTCGCGTTACCCGGCGCGGGCATCATCCAGATCAGCGCCGATCTGAAGAGCACGCGGATGCTACCCACATCGCCGGAGATGCGCGACACCAATATGCACAACGCGACCATCTGGTCCGGACCCGATGGGACGCCGTATCTGAGCTTTCCTGGCAATGGCGTAAACCGGGTGTTCACGACGAATCTGGAAGGGCAGTTGGTGCATACGCTCACGCCGCCACCCCCGGGTACGGATGTGGGCCACCCGGTGGCGACCGACTACTTTGCCGGCCGTGGAAACTTCATTCCGACGGATGTGGAGTACATGGACGGCGTGCTGTACATGACCACGGGTTATTCCAACCTGGATTTCGTGGTGACGGCGAAGGTGACGGGCTTCAACCCGATGAAGATGCAGTGGCATGATCTGGCTTTTGGCGGCCGCGGTACGGGTCCGGGGCAGTTGGGTACGGGACATGGCATCACGATTCCGCCAGGCACCAAGCGGATTGACGTGGCGGACCGGCCGAATTCGGAGATCGACCGGTATACACGCTTCGGCCAGTATCTGTCGACGCTGCGGATGCCGCTTGGCTCATTCCCGTGTGATACGTTCGCCGATGGCCCCTATACGATCGTCGGGTCGCTGCATGGGCCGGACCGTAGCAAAGGCGCCCCGATATACATCCTGGAGAATGACCAACTGGTGTCGGCGATCATGGCGAAGGAAGACCTGGGGCTGGCGAACTTCCAGCACATCCACAATGCCGTATCGCGGCGCATCAATGGGAAGATGTACGTGATCGCGCAGGCGTGGAATCCTGGCGATTTCGCTATTTTCGAACAGACCAACTAACAGCAGCCTTTCTTTCGAGAGAGAATCGGCGGGCTCGGGCCACTAACAAGCAAGAGCCCGCCGTATGCGAATCAGTATCCTTTGTTCCTCGCCCAGTCACCCCGTATGGCCGCGCCTGGCCGGCTGGATCGCCCGCAACAGCCAGGATCATCAGATTGAGCTAGTGGAACGGCGCGCCGAGGTAAGCTCCGGCGACATTCTGTTCCTCATCTCCTGCAACGAGATCATCCGGCGGGATGTGCGCGACCGATTCGGCAAGGTGCTGGTGATCCACGCCTCCGACGTTCCGCACGGGCGAGGCTTTGCGCCGCTGAACTGGCAGATTCTGGAAGGGCGAAACCGGGTGACGGTGACGTTGATGGAGGCTGCCGACAAGGTGGACAGCGGGGATGTCTGGGCCAAACACGACATGTATTTCGAAGGCCATGAGACCTTCGCGGAGCTTTTCGAGAAACTGTTCGATACCGAGATCGCGCTGATGGACTTTGCAGTGGCAAACTACGGCAGCATCGAGCCGCGGCCGCAGCCGGCCGAGGGCGGGTCTTATTACCGGCGCCGCACGCCGGACGACGGATTGGTGAGCGTGGAACACCGGCTGATGGATATTTTCGACCTGCTGCGGGTCTCCGATCCGGACCGGTATCCGGTGCAGTTCCAGTTCCGGGGGCACCGCTACTCGCTGACGATGGAGAAGCTGGGCCCGGTCGAGAAGACCGAGCCCGAAACCAAACAACCGGCAAAGGAGCCGACTACCGTCTGCGTGTAGATTACTCGAACATGCCTTCAAACAGGGCGGAGGTGAGGTAGCGCTCGCCGGAATCCGGCAGCACGACGACGATGGTCTTGCCATGCATCTCCGGCTGTTTGGCGATGCGGACGGCGGCGGCGGCGGCGGCTCCGCAGGAAATACCGCAGAGGATTCCCTCCTCCTTTGCCAGCCGGCGCGCCATCTCGATGGATTCTTCGTTGGTAACCTGCTCGACGCGATCGACCAGATTCACGTCCAGCGTGTCGGGGATGAAGCCTGCACCAATGCCCTGGATCTTGTGCGGACCGGGCTTCGGCGCCTCGCCGCGCATGGTTTGGGTGATCACGGGGCTGGCGGTGGGCTCGACGGCAATGGAAAGGATCTTTTTGCCCTTCTCCTGCTTGATGTAGCGGGATACGCCGGTGATGGTGCCGCCGGTGCCGACGCCCGAGACCAGCACATCCACCTGGCCGTTGGTATCTTCCCAGATTTCCGGACCGGTGGTTTCGAAGTGAATCTGCGGATTGGCGGGATTCTTAAACTGCTGCAGAAGGACGTAGCGGTTTGGATCGGACTGGGCGATCTGCTCAGCGCGGCTGATAGCGCCTTTCATGCCTTCGCTGCCCGGGGTGAGCACGAGGTTGGCGCCGAAGACCTTGAGCACTTTGCGGCGCTCCATGGACATGGTTTCCGGCATGGTCAAAGTGATGGGGTAGCCGCGTGCAGCCGCGACGAAAGCCAGCGCAATGCCCGTGTTACCGGAGGTGGGCTCAATCAGTTCCTTGCCGGGCTTGAGGATGCCGCGCTTTTCGGCGTCCCAGATCATCGACGCGCCAATGCGGCACTTCACCGAGTACGCCGGATTGCGCCCCTCGATTTTGGCAAGCATCGTGACGGGCGCCCCGTCGGTAACCCGGTTGAGCCGTACCAACGGGGTACGCCCGATGCTGAATGAGTTGTCGTTGAAGATCAAGAACGGCCTCCTCTAGTTAGATATCCCAGTTGGGGATGTACTTGTGTTGCTTCTCCAGCCAGGAGCGGCTGAGTTCGCCAAAACTGGTGCGGTCCACCACACCGGACGTCGCCTCGTCCACGCGACGCCAGAAATCGTGGAAGGCATCGTCCTTACCCTGCTTGCCCGATTCGCCACGAGCCTTGGCGTCGATGAACCGAAGAACCTCTCCCACCATGATGCTGTCGGCGGGGCGGGCCAACAGATAGCCCCCTTCGGCGCCGCGGCGCGACTCGACGAATCCCCCCTGCTTCAGTGAGGCGAGGATCAACTCCAGGAACTTCTGCGGGATCTTCTGACGGCGGGCGATGTCGGCAATACGGACGGGCTCACCGGTTGGCTGGAGTGCCAGGTCGAGGATCGCATGGAGAGCGTAGTCGGCTTTCACCGAGATGTTCATAGTGTGGGTCAGACTTCGGGCGAACTCTCATTATAGGGGAGGACGCCCGGTCAAAACGCCGCGAGTATGGATTGGCAGGCCTCACGGAACTGGGGACTGCCCAAGGCCAGAAAGAAGCCGCCGAGGAGAGCTTCTAATCCTGCTGCTGTGCGCGCGAATCGGGCAGTTGCCCCCAACGGCGACCACGACGGCCGTAGGTAAGCGCATGAACCACAACCAGCATGAACAAGGTGCCGGTGACGAAGAAGGCCAGAATTTGAGAAAGCACGCACTCCTAGTGTGCCGCAAACAGGTTAACGTTTCATGACAACGCTGGCCGCTGTGGTCTAGTGGAACGCTAACCGGTTGAAAACAAGCCGAGTTTAGGAGCGGCTGGGGAGCGGAGGGGATACCGCAGCAGTCTGGACCGGCGGGATCGGGCAATATGCTTGGTCGTGGGGAGTGCAGCAAAAACGTAATGCGAGACAGAGCACCTTACATTCTTAACGTTTCGTAATAGAATCGCAAACATTGAGTGGGGTAAGGCGAGAACGAACGTCGTTAGTGATTGTATCCAAATGTCCTGGTAGTTTTGTCCTGTAGTAACAAACGAAGGACCTGATTCCTCCGTTATTAGTACACCTATGCAGGAACGGAAATTATATGTACTTCTTAGTGGGCACCGGGTAGAAAGCTTCCCGCTGTTCGTGTTGTTGACATGCGCAATGGCCCTGATCGTGTCGCTTCAGACCGGTGTCGCACGTGGCGAGAGCCCCGCGCCAGGGTCACAGCCCGCAGCGCAGTCGGCCACGGTTCGGCCGGCACAGTATGTACTAGGCCCGGACGACCAGGTGTCCATTTGGGCACTGGGCGCGGAGGAGATTCCGGATCGACCTTTTCGGGTGGATCCCCAAGGGTACCTGGAACTGCCGGTAGCGGGGCGAATTCGCGCGGGCGGGTTGACCACCGAGCAGCTTGGAGCGGAGATCAGCCAGAAGCTGTCGTCCGTTATCAAGCAGCCGCAAGTGACGGTCAGCCTGGTGGAACTGCGTAGCCAGCCGATTTCGGTAGTGGGCGCGGTGGGGACACCAGGAGTGCACCAGGTGAACGGGCGCAAGACGCTGCTGGAGGCGCTGTCCCTGGCGGGCGGGCTGCGGCAGGACTCGGGTTACGTTGTGAAGATCACGCGACGGATCGAATGGGGACGTATTCCGCTGGCATCGGCCACGGATGATCCTAGCGGCCAGTTCAGCGTGGCCGAAGTGGCGCTGAAGGGCCTGATGGAGGCAGAACGGCCGGAGGAGAACATCGCCATCCAGCCGTTCGATGTCATCACAGTACCGCGTGCGGATATCTATTACGTGGTGGGTGAAGTGCGAAAGTCCGGCGGGTTCACGTTTCGGGAAAGGAAGAGCATTCCCGTACTGGAAGCGTTGTCGATGGCCGAAGGGCTGACCCCGACGGCATCTGCTTCGCGCGCGAGGATCCTGCGGGCGGTGAAGAACTCGTCCGAGCGAGTGGAGATCGATGTTGATTTAAAGAGGCTGTTGAACGGCAAGCAGACCGAGGCGGTGCTGCAGGCGGACGACATCCTCTTCGTGCCAAGCAGCACGGGAAAGAAGATCGCCGCGCGGGCGATCGAGGCGGGCATCGGCGTGGGCAGCGGCGTCCTCATCTGGCGTCGCTAGACATACCGGCAACCGGGGGAGAACCGTTCTCCCGACATCCTCAAAATCACATTTCCTGGCTGGAGGGACACGTGCAGTACACGTCTCACACATATTGGTATGCCATTAACGTTAAGCCGCGTCATGAGAAGGCGGTATCGAAGGCGCTGCGGAACAAAGGATACGAAGAATTCCTGCCGCTATGTCTGACATTGAACAAAATAGCCAAACCGGGGCGGGGAGCGGAGATCCCGCTGTTTCCGGGTTACGTATTCTGCCGGTTCAACGGTAAGGACCGGCTGCCCATCCTGACCACGCCCGGAGTGTTCTCCATCCTGGGCAATGGCAGCAACCTGCTTCCCGTGGAAGAAGATGAGATTGAGATGATCCAGCGGGTGGTGCAGGCGCGCATGAACCCGCAGCCATGGCCGTACCTGGAGCGGGGGGATGTGGTTCGGGTGGAACACGGACCATTGCGAGGCGTGGAAGGGATCATGCAGGAAAGCAAGGGTCAACACAGGCTGGTGGTGTCGGTGAAACTCCTGCAGCGCGCGGTTTCTGTGCTGGTGGACCGCTCCGATATCGCTCCCGCAAGTGTGGAGTATGAGCGCCGGGCGGCGCGTGTGTTGGCGTGTGGATAATGAGGGCACCTGGACGTGCTTTGCCCGCGGTGCTCTTCGCCGCGATCCTCTGCGTAGGCCTCTGGCTGCGGCTTGCACACCTGGATGCACAGCCGCTGTGGGCCGACGAGGCTGAAACCGCCATTAATGCGTTGACTATTCTGCAGCATGGCGTGCCCGTGGATCATTACCAGGGACTTCCCATATTTGAGAACACCCTGATCCAACCATGGCCTGGTAACCCAGAATACGAATTCAAAGATCTAAGCTACTCGAAGCGAGGCCTTGCGATTTACCATGGATGGCTGCCGCTTTATGCTACCGCGGCCTCCTTTCGTCTATTTGGCGTCAGACCCTGTGGCGAGGGCTGTGCCTCGGAGTGGCGGCTTTCCGATTGGCGCAGCCGCACGCGTATTGCCAGGTTTCCGTCGATTGTATTTGGAATGGCGCTCCTACCGCTGTTGTTCGTGGCGGGCCGCCGCATCGGAGGAAGCGTCACGGGCTGGTCGGCCATGCTGTTCGGCAGCCTTTTCGGACCTGCCATCGCCCATAGCCGTCAGGCGCGATACTATTCGGCCACTGTCTTACTTAGCCTTCTGTGCGCCGTCTTGCTGTGCCGGTTCGTTGACAATCGGAGATGGCGGGACGCGGTGTTGGGGGGGCTGGCTCTGGCCGCGCTGTTCCACACCCATCTGCTGAGTTTTGCGCTGTTTGCTTGCTTTTACGGGGCCGCCACGGGTTGGGTGCTCTGGCGGCAGTTCACCGTCCTGCCAAGACTCTGCGCGATGTGGTTGATTGCCGCGGCTCTAACGGTGCCCTGGGTTCTGGCAACGGGTTTTCTGGAGCAGGCCGTCAGCATTCCCAGCGCGCGTAACTACCTTCTCTTCCCCCAGGACGTTCTGACGTACGCCTGGCTGAAGGTACTGTACACGCTGCTAGGTGCCGCCGGCGCCGTAGGATTGGCCCTCCTGACAAAGAAGGGCTTGGGGTATCCCGCACGGCAGCGGATACAGTTCCAAGGGATAGCGTTCTGGTACTGCCTGATTCTTATCTGGATTGTGACAGCTCACGCAATATTCCTGTTAGGTATCCCGCTTGCCAGTTTCTTTTACGAGAGACTGACCATGCTGCTGCTCCCCGGATGCATTCTAGCGTTGGCACTCCTACTTACAGCAACCGCGCGTTTCCTGAGTGAGCGGCACAGCGGAACATTGTCAGCCAGTCTAACCTTCCTGTTAGTGGCCGTGGTTCCCGGCATCCCCTATCCACGGATGGAATGGTTCAAGTGGGACGCGCTACAGGCTCTCCAGCCTTTGCAGCACTTAGCCGCGAACCCCCAAACGCGCTTCTATGCGACACCCAGCGACCATCTGGTTCTCAGCTTCTATACGAACCTCCCGGTCCAGAGCGTCGCCCCGGTTCGCAAGAGTTTCCTCAACGGCTATCCCCACACCGTCGTAATTCTGGAGCGTCATCAATTGGAGGTAGACGACCGGTCGCCCATCGGCTGGCCGCAACTGTACCGGAGGGCCGCCGGGAGCGGTGTCAGGCTCAGCGAGATGGAGGCTCGGGAGTTGTCCCAGAAGCTGGCTGCACGAGCGTTGAGCAAGTCGCTGGCCGAGCGCGGCACCCGCGCCGTCGATGTGCCGGGTGCTATCCCCCGCTTTGCCGGGGCGGCCCTGCGAGAGTACGAACTATTTGCAATCAAGAGCTCACAGCGCCAACTGGAACGGGCACAACAAAGCCCCATATTCCGAGGGTTCGCCATGGGTGAGTGGGAGGAATGGTGGCCGGTATTCTTCTACCGCTTCGTGGAACCGGATGCTCGCAGGGGAGAGCACCTGAATTACCTTTTACGTATACATAGCGCTGACATTCGCTTATTCGGAGGTTACTGGATCGGGTACGTTTCTCCCACCCCGGCCGATTCTTCGAAAGACGACACACGCAATCGGCATCTAAGAAGTTTCTTATTGCGCGACTAAGATAAGTCCGACATAATAGTAAAAACCTTAGTACCGGATTCCCTGTAAACGGAACTCCGCCGCTCCCCGCGATCGCTTCATGCGTGCCTGTCCCTCCCCAAGACGATGGATCGCGGGAGTCATCCAGATGCTCCCTTGCTTGCCCGGACTGTAAGTCCGCAAGATCATCCTCCCCGTCGGACCGGACCGCAGAGAGCCAAGACACGAAAAAGATCCAGGAGGTCTGCTTAGCAGACATGTTGCACTCTCGTCTGACGCGTATTGGAGCTATCGCTCTGTTCGGCATGGTGTCCCTTACGGGAAACCTTCTGGGCCAAACCGAGGCCGGCAAGGCCAGGTTCGCCCGCAGAATTACATCCGATTGGGACCGCTACACGAATGCGCCGAATGCCTCGCAGCAGGACTGGCTGCGTCGTAACATCTGGCGCATGTCCGGTGTATTCAGCCCTTATTTCGATTCCAGACTTTCGTGGTTTCCGAATGCCTGGATTTACATTGATCTCTATGCCATCAAGACGGACTCGCCGCTGGTATGGCAGCATCCGGAGTGGATCCTGAAGGACTCCGCGGGAAACAGGCTATTCATCCCCTGGAACTGCAGCAACGGAAGCTGCCCGCAGTATGCCGGGGACATCACCAATGCAGGGTTTCGCCAGTACTGGATTGACCAGACACGGGCCCTGATGAACAAGGGTTACAAGGGAATCTGGCTGGACGACGTGAACATGCAGTTCCGTGTGGGCAATGGTTGGGGCACGGAGATTCCGCCCCTGGACCCGCGCACCGGCACAACCATGACATGGGACAACTGGCGCAAGTACATCGCTGAGTTTGTCGAACAGATCCGGCGGGAGTTCCCGTCAGCGGAGATCATGCACAACTGCATCTGGTTCGCGGGCCCGAATGGCATACGGGACAATGACCAGTACATCCAGCGCCAGATATCAGCGGCGAACTACATCAATGTGGAACGCGGATTCGGAGATCCGGGCCTGACCGGAGGCACGGGGGAATGGTCCCTGCAGGCGCTGCTGGCATTCATTGACCGAGTCCACGCCCGGGGTCGCCACGTCGTGATTGATGACTACTATCCCCAGACGCTGGAGTACGGTCTGGCGAATTACTTCCTGATCAACAATGGAAGCGATGCGCTGGGCGAATTGATTTCGACTCCGGACAACTGGTACGCCGGGTACGATGTGAACCTTGGCGCGCCGACGGGTGCACGCACGAATTGGAACAACCTGCTGCGGCGGGATTTCCAGAACGGGCTTGTGCTGGTGAACGAGCCGGGCGCGCCCACGCGGACGGTAACGCTGCCGGGCACGTATCGCACGGTGAACGGCGTTTCGGTGACGTCAGTCACGCTGGCGGCGCGGCAAGGGGCAGTGCTCACGGCAACGCAAGCACCGACGGCGCCGCCACCGACATCCACCGCGTTTCCGTTGAAGTTCCTGAGTGATCTGAACTGGTCGGCGGGAACCAATGGCTATGGCCCGATCGAGCGGGACCGGAGCAACGGCGAGAGCGGGGCCGATGGCAAAACGATCACGCTGAATGGTGTGACCTATGCCAAGGGTCTTGGCGTGCATGCCAATTCCGACGTACGGTTCGCCCTTGGCGGGGTGTGCACGGCATTCCAGGCTGATATCGGCATGGACGATGAGGTGGGAGCAAACGGATCGGTGATCTTCCAGGTCATGGGAGACGGCACGGTTCTCTACACCAGCGGGGTGATGACGGGCAACAGCAACACACTGAGCGTGAATGTGGACTTGACGGGGCGGAATGAACTGCGCCTGATCGTCAACGATGCGGGTAACGGCATTGCTTACGATCACGCGGACTGGGCGAACGCGCGCATCCGATGCAATTCTAAGCCTCCGGCCACCGCCATCGCACAGACCGCGTATCTCAGTGACTTGGCCTGGACGGTTTCCAACAACGGTTGGGGCCCGGTGGAGCGCGACCGCAGCAACAATGAGATGGCAGCCCAGGACGGGAACCCGCTCCGCTTGAATGGCGTGACTTATGCGAAGGGTCTGGGTGTGCACGCTCCATCGGACGTGCGGTTCACGCTGGGCGGCGCATGCTCCACGTTCCACGCGGAAGTCGGCGTTGATGATGAGACCGGCCCATGGGGCTCTATCTCGTTCCAGGTCTGGGCCGACGGCACGCAACTGTACAACAGCGGAACCCTGACTGGCCTGAGCGGCACACAAACCGTGCAGGTCGGCATAGCCGGCAGGCAGGAATTGCGACTGGTGGTTACTGACGCCGCAAACGGCATCAGTTGGGATCATGGAAACTGGGCGAATGCGCGTGTTTCCTGCAATCCGTAGCCACACGTCGTAACACAACCTACCAATTAGAGCGGTTCCGGATTCCGTTGTTACGGGTCCGGAACCGCTTGTTGTTTCTGGCAGTGGTATCTGGCACAACGCGCGGCGTATCAGCGCGCCTGGGGCACCGATGCGCGAGATCCCTGCCCACCCGACTTATATTCGCAGTACCAATCCATCAGCCATGGAAACGCGTAGTTCAGGAAGGCAAACAGCCGCGCGACTTTCGGCAGCACCACGGTCCGCCGGCGACGAGCGATGCCCTCGACAATGGCGCGAGCCAGGTCCTCGGGGGCGATCACGTAGCGTATCTGTTCAACGCGGGGCGGGGGCGTCCCCGACAACACGTTGTCACGGAAGTTGGTTTGGATAATGCCTGGTACAGTGAGCATCACGTGAATGCCCTCCCCGCGCAGTTCCCGGTACAAACCCTCCGACAGGGCGTGCATGGCGTACTTCGACGCGCAGTACATAGTGGCCCAGGGCAGAGTGACCCATCCGCCCACGGATCCGATGTTGACGATGAAGCCATCGCCGGATTCCCGCAGGTATGGACGCGCCAATTGGACGAGATGCATTGGGGCCCATAGGTTTACCTCGAAGAGAGATTGGGCCTGGTCGAGGTCTGTTTCCGACGCCGGGGCGTACAGTCCGACGCCCGCATTGTTGATCAGACCATCAATGCGGCCGAAGCGATCCAAGGTCTGGTGAATGAGCCGCTGCCGGAACTCGGGAAATCGCAGATCTCCATAGACGGCAACAGCGCCGTCGGGCAGGGGCTCGACGGCAGGTTTTAGGCCGGCCAAGACGACTTGACAACCGCGTGCCAGCAAGGCACGCACGCAGGCGGCGCCGATTCCTTCGGTACCGCCAGTTACAATTACTACTTTACCTTGCACTAACCTCTCCTAAGAAACTGGGGACGTTCACGTATACACAAATGCCCTGCGTTTCAGTGCGCAATGTATACGCGGATTAAGGGTGTAGTTACACACATCCGCCGCCGATGGACTGGTCATGGGACAGTTCGCGGTATGCGCCATGATTTGGCTCGCCTTGTCGTCAGGCAATCTTTGGGCGGATGGACGTGTTCGCTTCCTGAAACGGCAGGATCCCTCGTTCGACCCTTATACAAATGCACCGTCGCTCACCCAGCAGCAGTGGATGCGCGATCACTTCTGGCGAATGATGCAATATTCGCCCTACTTTGATTCCAAGCTGTCGTGGTATCCAGGCGGCTTGGTTTACTTCGATTTATATGCCATATACGTAGGCTCAACGCTCGCGATCGAGCATCCGGAGTGGATCCTGCGGGATGCCTCCGGCAATAGGCTTTACATTCCATGGGGCTGCGGCGGCGGCATGTGCCCGCAGTACGCAGCGGACGTTTCCAATCCGGCTTTCCGGCAATGGTGGCTGAATGAAGCCCGCCGATTGCTGGCGAAGGGCTACAAGGGGCTTTGGGTGGATGATGTCAACATGCAATTCCGGGTTGGCAACGGCAACGGCGTGGAAGTGGCCCCGGTAGACCCAAACACACTCACGACCATGACCTGGGACAACTGGCGAAAGTACATCGCCGAGTTTGTCGAGCAGATCCGGGCGGAGTTCCCGGCGGTTGAAATCCTACACAACTCCATTTGGTTCGCTGGACCATACGGTATTCGGGACGCGGACCCTTACATCCAGCGACAGATCGCCGCCGCGGATTACATCAATGTGGAAGGCGGCGTAAATGATGACGGCCTTACTGGCGGCAATGGCGAATGGTCGCTGAACGCGGTGCTCTCGTATATTGACCGACTGCACGCCAGGGGCAAAGGCGCCATTATTGATGATTTCCGCAACACCGCAATCGGGCGCGAGTACGCGCTGGCCTGCTACTTCCTGATTGTCACCAGCCGGGACGGTTTAGGAAATCAATCCATGACGCCGGACAACTGGTGGCCCGGTTACAACACATACATGGGCCCGCCTAGCGCGCAACGTACCACGTGGAATGGCCTGCTGCGGCGCGATTTCGAGGGCGGCATGGTACTGGTGAATGAGCCCGGTGCCCCAACCCGAACCGTAACGGTGCCGGGCACCTTCCGCCGTTTGGACGGGACGCCGGTCAGCACGGTGACGCTCAATGCCCGTGAGGGAGCGGTGCTGCTGGGCACCGTGACTGCGGTCGATACAGTGCCGCCCCAACTGATGAACATTGCGGTATCGGGCATCACGATGGCTGCGGCGACCGTTACGTACAACACGAATGAGGCGGCCGACACGCAAGTGGAATACGGGCTGACTACGGCGTTGGGCAACTCTTCGGCGCTCGACACAGCCCACGTGACGTCACACCGGATGGCGATCGCCGGACTGGCGCCACTCACGACTTACTGTTATCGCGTACGCAGCCGGGATGCCGCGGGGAACCTGGCGGTGTCGAGCACTTCGACGTTCACAACGGCGGCGGCACCGGATACCACCCCACCGACGGTTACCGGGTGGAGCCCCGTGTCCCAGACTACGGCGGCCCTGGTGACGGCGCCGATTACGGTGACATTCTCCGAACCCATTCACACGGGCACCATCAGCACCTCCACCGTGATGCTGTTTCGGACGGGTATCGTGACGGCGGTGCCGTCGACCGTCAACTACGACGCATCGACGCGCACCATCCGGCTAACACCGGCGCAGAACCTTTCGCCAGGCACGACGTACACGGCTACGGTAAAGGGAGGCAGCTCCGGAATCAGAGATCTGGCCGGGAACGTGCTTCCCGCAGACCTGACGTGGACCTTCCAGACCGCGGCGGCGTTGCTTTCCACGCACTACCTGAGCGATTTGGCGTGGACCCAAGCCAACAATGGATGGGGCCCGCTGGAACGGGATCGCAGCAACGGTGAAACAGGCGCGAACGACGGGAATCCCATCCGGCTGAACGGCGTGCTTTACGCAAAAGGGCTGGGCGTGCACGCCAACTCGGATGTGCGTTTCACCCTGGGCGGCGCATGTTCCACGTTCCAGGCCGATATCGGCGTGGACGATGAGGTTGCGGCCGGCGGCAGCGTGCAGTTTCAGGTAATCGGCGACGGGACAGTGCTTTTTGCCAGCAGCATTCTCACGGCCGGCAGCGTGACTGTTCCCGTGAGCGTGGATGTGACCGGCCGCAATGAACTGCGATTGGTGGTGACCGATGGCGGCAATGGCAATGGACTGGACCACGCCGACTGGGCCAATGCCCGGCTTCGCTGCGGCGGCACTCCCATCGCCACCGTGCTTGCGCAGACCTCGTATCTGAGCGACCGGGACTGGACCCTGGCGGTAAACGGATGGGGGCCGGTGGAAAGGGACCGCAGCAACGGCGAGCAGGCCGCGGGTGACGGGAACCCCCTCCGCATGAAAGGCCTGACATACGCCAAGGGCCTGGGTGTACATGCGCCGTCGGATGTACGGTTCGCCCTTGGCGGCCGCTGCAATACGTTCCAGG
>JAEUQF010000068.1 GCA_016789745.1 Bryobacterales bacterium | reverse complement strand
GCCCCAGGCAGCCGCCGCCCACTCAGGCTTCAAGGCGCGTGCCCAGGGCGCATCCAGCTCCTGCGCCGCGACGGCCGGATCGCTGGCTGCCAGGCGCATCACCGCCAGCACCGACGGCCCCTTGGATTGATCGCGGTGATGTTCCGCCGCCCTCTGCCGGATCCCGACGCCGCGCGCGCCACCCTACGCATCTTCGCCGCACGGGCCGCGGCCGAACTCGAGCGCCAGCATGCCGAGCAGGAACTGGCAGATTCGCGGGCACGCGCCGAGGCCGCCAACCTGGCCAAGAGCCAGTTCCTGGCCACGGTAAGCCATGAGATCCGCACGCCCATGCACGCCATTGTCGGCATCAGCGAACTGCTGGCGGGCACGTCGATGGACGCGCAGCAGCGGCAGGACTTCGAAGTCATCCAGCACGCCGCGCGGCAACTGCTGCAGTTGATCAACGACTTGTTGGATTTTTCGCGCATTGAATCAGGCCGCCTGGAGACCGAGTCGATTCCCTTTACCCCGTTGGAACTGCTGCGGGAGTCGCTGGCACTGGTGGCGCCGGAGGCCGATCGCAAGCACCTGGCCTGCCGCCTGGAGGCTGATCCGCAACTGCCGGAACTGGTGTCGGGCGATGGGCAGCGCATCCGCCAGGTGCTGGTCAACCTGCTGGCCAACGCCGTGAAGTTCACCCTGCGGGGATCGGTGGTCCTGGCCTGCACGGTGCGGCAGCGGAGCGCCGAATCGGTGCGCCTGCGCTTTGAAGTAACCGATACCGGTATTGGCATCGCCACCGAGAGCCAGGCTACGTTGTTCGAGCCCTTCGTGCAGGCCGACGCCAGCTTTACGCGGCGTTTCGGCGGTTCCGGACTGGGGCTGGCCATCAGCCACCGGCTGGTGGAACTGATGGGCGGTGAGATCGGCTTCCACAGTGCGCCGGAGCAGGGCAGCACCTTCTGGTTCGAGATTCCCCTGGCCACCGCGGCATCGCCGCGGGAGACGCCGGCGCTGCCTCAGAGCGCCCCGCTACCGTGGGCGCCCGCACGTCTGCTGCTCGCCGAAGACAACGCTATCAACCAGATGGTGGCCATCCGGCTGCTACGCAAACTCGGCATCGAAGCGGTAGTGGCTGCCAACGGCCGCGAAGCCGTCGAACTGGCGCGAGCCGAGCGCTTCGACGTGATCCTGATGGACTGCCAAATGCCGGAGAAGGACGGCTTCGCCGCCACGCAGGAGATTCGCGCCGGCGGCCCGTCGCGCGGGGCGGCCATCATCGCCCTTACTGCCAACGCGCTGCGCGGCGAACGGGACCGCTGCCTGGCCAGCGGTATGAACGATTACATCAGCAAGCCTGTGTCGTTGGATGCGTTGCGGCTGGTGTTGGGCCGCTGGCTCTTGGAGCAGGCTTCCTTCCAGGCCTAGCCGCCGGGGGTGCTGCTAGGATTAAAAGCAACATGGACGCCACGGCGCGCCGCGCGCGCATCCAACAGGGCTTTCTGCTGTTCTTTGGCCTGTTCGCCTTTACTGTCTGCTTCATCATTATCCGGCCCTTCCTGCTGCCCGGAGCCGCCGCGCTGGCCTTCGCCGTGCTGCTTGATCCCATCCAGCAACAGTTTCACAAGTGGGGCCTGGGCCGCACTGCCTCCGCTTCACTCGGCCTGGTGTTGGTGGTGATTCTGATCCTGGTGCCGCTGGTATTTCTCGGCTTGGGTGCGTTCAATGAGCTGAAGCAACTCTTCGGCCGCCTGGCCCAGGCCAGTTCCGCCGACGGCGGCTGGGAGCCCTACCTGCTGCACGTGCTGGAAAAGCCGCTCTCCTGGATCGGCATCTCCAGCAGCGATCCGGATTTCGATCTGCGCCAACTCCTGAGGGAAGGGGCCGAACGTGCCGCCGCCACGCTCGCCGGCCTGGCCCGCGGCGTCATCACCAACATCGCCGGCAGTATCCTGGACTTGGTCATCATCCTGTTCACTCTGTTCTTCCTGCTGCGCGATGGCGAGCGCATTCGCAATCGGGTGACGTCGCTGTTGCCCATGAGTCCGGAAGTGGTGGAGGTGTTGTTCGACCGTGTGCATCGCAGCGTCGTCGCCAACATGTACGGCGTGGTGGTAGTGGCGGTGGCGCAGGGCGGGCTCACCGGACTCGCGTTCTGGTTCCTCGGCCTGCCGAACCCCGTGCTGTGGAGTGTGGTGGCCGCCATGTTCAGCATGATCCCCTTGATTGGCGCGTCTTCGGTATGGGTGGTTGCGGCCATTATCCTTGCGGTAACGGGGCAGTATGCAAAAGCGGCGATGCTGACCGCCTTCGGCGCCGGCGTCATCAGCTTGGCCGATAACGTCATCCGCCCCTATGTGATCAGCGGACAGGTGAAACTGCATCCTCTGCTGGTGTTCTTTGCTCTGCTTGGCGGTACGCGCGCTTTCGGCATCATCGGGCTGTTCATCGGTCCGGCGGCGTTGTCGGTGGCGCTGGCGATCCTTGAAATGCTGTCCGAACGCCCGCTGGTTTCTTCGGAAGGCTAAACTCGTTGGAGCAACCCTGCGCGAAATGATACATTGCATAGCTATGCGAATGTTGTCGATCCGCGTCCTGGTTGCCTTGGCCTGTTGTACGCTGCCACTGGCGGCGCAGCATGAGGCCGGTGCCGACGGCAGGTCGAAGCATCCGGCCATGGGCGATGCCAAAGCCATCGCGGCCGGACAGAAGCTGTATGCCACGTCCTGTACCGGCTGCCATGGGGCGACGGCCGAAGGCGGCCGCGGGCCGAACCTGCGCCAGCGCGGCATGTGGCATCCGCTGGATGACGACGCGTTGTTTGGCACCATCAAACGCGGCGTGCCTGGCGCCGACATGCCCGGGCTGAATCTGCCCGACGAGCAGGTGTGGCAGATCGCTGCCTTCGTGAGGTCGTTGACCGCACCGGCCATCGACACGCACGTCCCTGGTGATACCGCCGCCGGCGAATCCGTGTTCTGGGGCAAAGCCAAGTGCGGCAGTTGTCACGCGGTACGCGGCAAGGGCGGCACGTTCGGGCCGGACCTGGGCAATGTGGCGTCCATGAAGGCGGCTGAAGACATCCGCGCCGCGATCGTGGATCCCACCGGCGACGGCTTCGGCCGCTATCGCGGTGTGACGGTCAAATTGAAGAGCGGCCGCAGCCTGAAGGGTCTGGCCCGCAACCACAACAACTACAGCATCCAGGTGCAGCAGCCCGATGGCAACCTGGAACTGCTGCACATGGGCGACGTGGAGGTGCTGGTGTTTTCCAAGACGTCGCTCATGCCCGGCGACTTTAGAGAGCGCCTGACCAAAGAAGAACTCGACAACCTGGTAGCGTATCTGAGCCGGCAAAGCGTGCGTACGGCTGTTAAGTAGGGGAGATCCATCGCCACATGAACATCTATACCGTTGCGATTCTCGCGCTGGCTGTGAGCCTTCCCTCCGTCGCGCAGGTCAAATTCGAAGACATCCTCCGGGGCCCGGGCGATAACTGGCTGACGGTGGCCGGAGACTATCGCGGATTGCGCCACAGTCCGCTCACCCAGATCACCACGGCAAACGCCGGCTCGCTGGTGCCCAAATGGGTCTACCACGTGCCGAAAGCGAACGGCCTTCGCACCAACCCCATTGTCCACGCCGGCGTGATGTACATCACCGGGAGCAACGAAATCCGCGCCCTGGACGCGCGCACCGGCCGCCTCATTTGGGAATACAAGGATGCCCGTTCGAAGAAGGACGCCGTCAATCGCGGCGCGGCCATTCTGGGCGATCGAGTCTTCTTCGTCACTGCCGACGTGCACCTTACCGCGCTCGACCGGCGCACCGGCGCCGTGTTGTGGCAGAAGCAGTATGGCCGGATCGAAGATGGCCTCTTCGCCTCCGCCGCGCCGCTGGCCGTCAAGGACCGGCTGATTGTGGGCGTGGCCGGCGGCGATACGGGTATGCGCGGCTACGTGTCGGCCTTATCCGCCGATGACGGCCATGAGATCTGGCGGCTCTACACCGTGCCTGCCAAGGGCGAGCCCGGCTCGGAAACCTGGGGCAAGTACATCGAGTATGGCGGCGCGGGCACTTGGCTGAGCGGAACCTATGACCCCGACACCAATACGCTGTTCTGGTGTACCGGCAACGCCTGGCCCGATTTTTACGCTGGTGACCGGCCCGGCGACAATCTCTACGCCAGTTCCGTGCTGGCCATCGACGCCGATACCGGCAAGCGCAAGTGGCATTTCCAGTTCACCCCGCGCGACACCCATGACTGGGATGCGCAGTCCTGGCCGGTGCTGCTGGAAGTGCCGTGGCAGGGCAAGCCGCGCAAAGTGGTGCTGCATGCGAATCGCAACGGCTTCTTCTACATGTTGGATCGCGCCACGGGCAAGTACCTGCGCAGCACGCGGTTAGTGGAAAAGCTGGACTGGGCCAGCGGCATTGATGCCAAGGGCCGCCCCATCGTGGTGCCCGGTAAGGATCCGACGCCTACTGGCAATCGCACTTGCCCCGGCGTGCGCGGCGCCACCAATTGGATGTCTCCTTCTTATAACCCCGCCACCGGGCTTTTCTATGTCGTCACCCTGGAACAGTGCGACATCTTCACCAGTTCGGCGAAGAAGCCCGAGCCCAACAAGAACTTTTCCGGCGGCGGCGCCAGCACGAAGCCGAACGAGATCGGCCAGTTCTTCCTGCGTGCGTTCGATCCTAAGACTGGTGGTAAGGTCTGGGAGTATCCCATGACCGGGCCGGGCGAATCCTGGGCGGGCACTCTGTCAACGGCAGGCGGTGTGATCTTCTTCGGCGATGATGATGGCCACCTGGTGGGCGTGGATGCCAAGACCGGCCAGCACCTGTGGCACTTCCAGATGGGAGAAGGCCTCAATACCTCCCCCATCAGTTATGCCGTGGACGGAAAGCAGTACGTGGCCATCGCATCGGCCACCGCCATCTTCAGCTTTGGGTTGCATGAACCGGTGAAGCCGGTCGCGCTGCCTGCCACGCGGTAAACGTAACCGCGTCTTAGGCCGTACGCCCCTTGCGCGCGCCTTTCTTGGCCTTCGGGGCTTCGGCCGCGTCCCCTTCCACAGGCACCTCGCCTTCGGCAGGTACTTCTCCTGCAACGGCCGGCGTCTCGCCATCAGCGGCCGGTGCGGCGCCCCCACCCGCCAGCACTTCCTGCAGCAACTGCGCCTTCTTCAGATCCTTTTTCGAAGGCGGAATCTCGCAGCGGCGGAAATCATGGTCGTTATAGCAGGTGCGGCAACGCACTTTCGCCGGATCCTCGTTCAAAAGAGAAACGATGGAGTGGTTGGTGACCCGCTTACACTTGATGCAGTAATCGTCGACGTCGTCGCCCAGTCGGTAAGGCATTGCGTACTCGTTGGCTTAGCAAGTATACCAAGAAGCGCTCGAATTGCGTGCCTGCATTCGCAGTACTTGCGTGCCCGCGGTCCCGGATACGTGATTTCGCCGAGAAGCCTAGACACCCCGATCCACACGCAAATTGGGACTGCCGTAATCTGGTTCGCCAGACCCGGTACCCGTACCATCAAACTACGATGCAGACGTCGGATGGCACTTTTCGGTTGGCAACCGCGCTTGTTGCCCTCAGTCTGAGTGTGGGTCTTTTGTTCCAGGCTAAACGCCACGGGGCCGCGGGCGCCGCTGCGGCGGACCGCGCTGACATCATCGTACAGTTCGTCGAAACCGGCAACCTCGACAGCCAGCTGAGCCGGGTGCCCGGCGATGCTCGTATCTACCGCAAACTCCCCCTGATTCATGCGGCCGCGCTCTCCATCCCTGTCTCCGAGATCGGCCGCATCCGCGCTCTGCCCGGTGTCATTAATGTGCAACTGGAGGCGCGCGTCAAGCGCACCATGCACGATGTGACCCCCGCCGTCGGCGCCACTACCGCTTTCAACAGCGGCTATACCGGCAAGGGTGTTGGAGTGGCCATCCTGGACAGCGGACTTAGCTATCACAGAGACCTTGTGGATAGCGCCGGGCAGAGCCGTGTCAAGTACAGCAAGATCCTCACCCCCGAAATGGTGCAGCAGGATGCCTATGGGCATGGTAGCCACGTCGCCGGTATTCTGGGCGGCACCGGTGCCGGTACCACCGGCGCGCAGTTCACGAAGAGCTTTCGGGGTATCGCGCCCGGCGTCCACTTCCTGGTCTACACCGTTCTGAATCGCTACGGAGAAGGACGGGAGAGCGACGTGATCGCAGCAATCGACGACGTCGTCGCCCTGCGCAAAAAGGGTCTCTATAACATCCGGGTCATGAACCTGTCGTTGGGCAAGCCCGTCCGCGTCAGCTACAAGCTTGACCCGCTCTGCCAGGCGGTGGAGCGGGCCTGGAAAGCCGGCATCGTCGTCGTCGTTTCGGCCGGAAATGAAGGGCGCAACAACTCGGTGAACACGCAAGGGTACGGTACCATTACGTCTCCTGGCAATGACCCCTACGTGATCACGGTCGGCGCACTCCGCCCGATGGGCACCACCAGCCGCGCCGACGACGTGCTGGCTTCCTACAGCTCCAAGGGCCCCACGCTTCTTGATCGCGTCGTCAAGCCTGACCTGGTGGCCCCCGGCAACAAACTGGTGTCCGTGCTGGCGCAGGACGGCCGCATGCGCAACACCTACATGTCCAACAGCGCCAAGCTGAACTACTACGTCAGCGGCGGTGCAGACCAGTTGGGAGATCAATACTACTGGATGAGCGGCACCAGCATGGCTGCCCCCGTTGTCGCTGGCGCCGCCACTATCCTTCTGCAGAAGGACTCTACCCTTACGCCCGATCAGGTGAAGTACCGCCTGATGAAGACGGCATCGAAGGCCTTTCCGGCTTACGCCACCGCAACCGATGCCTCCACCGGTGTCAGCTACACCGTACGGCATGACCTGATGGCCATCGGCGCCGGCTACCTCGACATCGCCGCCGCCCTCGCCAACAGCGAAAAGCCCTCAAAGCCGGCGCTGTCGCCGCTGGTCGTCTTCAACGCCACCACCAACCAAGCGAGTCTGACGGCTCCGGGCGGCACCAGCCTGCTATGGGGCGACTCCACCGCCACCGCCTGGAGTGCGGTTTGGGGCTCCAATATCGTTTCCGGTACGAACCAGGTGTGGGGCAACAGCCTCCTCTGGGGCGATCGCACCATGATCGGCTTTAGTCTCCTGTGGGGAGACAGCCTGCTCTGGGGCGACAAGACCCCCAGCGCGGAAACGGACGGACTTCTGCTGGCCGGCGACCAATAACGGCCACGTAGAGCATAGGGCGCTTCGGCTCGAATGTGCGAACCGGGATTTGGGCGATCTTCGCATTTCCCGGGAAGGTAGAGCCGGAGCGCCTTTTCGCGAATCGATACGGTATTGGCCCCTGCCCCTTTTAAGCCTCGCCTACTGCTTCCCTGCCACGCACTCCACAAAACGATTTGGTACAATCGACCCAATCTCAATTCTGGGGTCCAAGCCGTACCCACTTCCTTGTGGATACGTGTACGGGTCCAAGGGGTTTTCATGTTCTCACGCCTTGTCGCACTTGCAGCCTTGTGCTGCATCTCCCTGGCCGCACAAGACACTCGCGCCCGTTTGCAGGGCCTTGTGCGGGATTCTTCGCAAGCCGTTGTTGCGGGGGCAACCGTTACTCTCACGAACGTTGAATCGGGTGTGTCCAACACACAGAAATCCAATGATGTTGGCAGCTATCTGTTCGACTTCATCCTGCCCGGCACCTACAGCGTATCTGTGGAACTGCAGGGATTCCGCAAGTTCCAGCAGAACAATATTCTGGTGCAGGCCCGTGGCGACGTCACGGTGAACGCCACGCTGGAAGTGGGTGCAACCGGTGAAGCCATCACCATCGAAGCTTCTCCCGTTTCCGTTCAGTTCAATACCTCCACCGTGTCGTTGACTGTGGATCGGAAGATGGCCAACGACCTGCCGGTGATCAACCGCAACCCGTTCCTGCTGGCGCAGTTGAACCCCGCCACGGTCGTTCGCTCCACCACCGAGCAGAGCCCGTTCCATCACTGGGCCGCGACCCAGATCGATGTCGGCGGCAACACCACCACCAAGAACGACGTCATTCTGGACGGCGCCTCTTCGATGGCTTCGGAGAAGTCCAGTTATACGCCAGCGATGGACGCTGTCAGCGAAGTGAACGTGCAGCAGAACGCTGTGGATGCCGAGTACGGCTTCTCGGCCGGTGGCATCATCAGCGTGCAGATGAAGTCCGGTACTAATGCCTTCCATGGCACCGGCTACTACCTGGGCCGCAACCCCGCCATCAACGCCGTTGCCGACCACATCACCCGCCGCGCCAACCTCACCCGCAGCAACGTCCTGGGCGGCACCCTCGGCAACCCCATCCTCAAGAACAGGCTGTTCAACTTCGCCTCTTATGAGATGTGGCGGATGAATAACCCGCTGTCGATCGCCAACACCATGCCCACCGCCGCCGAACGCACCGGCGACTTCTCGGCCTCGCGCAACGCCAGCGGCGGTCTCCGCACCATCTACGATCCGTTCTCCACCCGCTCGGTAAACGGCGCGTTTGTGCGGACACCCTTCCCCGGCAACCGAATCCCCACGCAGAACCAGGATCCGGTTGGCCAGCAGATCATGAAGGACATCTGGGAAGCCAATAACCCCGGCGATGACATCACCGGCGCCAACAACTTCCGCAACAGCTACGCCGAGAACATCCGCTACTGGAACTTCTCCGATCGCGTCGACTGGAACGTTAACGACAAACTTAAGGTCTTCGGCCGTTTCTCCATGTTTAAGACTTTCGTGGAACAGGCCAGCTACACCAATGGCGCCCGCGCGCAGCAGCCTAACGGCAGCGAACGCCACTCCTGGAACAGCGTGGGTGATGTGGTCTATACGCTGAACGCCAGCACCGTCCTGAACGTGCGCGGCAGCTATAACAAGATCTTCGACTCGTTCGCCGTGCAGTCCGCCCAGATCGGTGAAGCCGGCCTGGCCACGATCTGGCCGTCCAAGTGGTACCAGTCTTATCTTTCGGACGCACCCGCCATTTATTACCCAGGCGTGACCGTTCGCCAGGGCCCGTCGGCCACCGTGCTGGGCCGCACCGGTTTCTGGTATCAGGATCCTGACACCTACACCATGAGCGCCAAGGTCACGCGCAACCAGGGCAAGCACTACTTCAAGGTCGGCGGCGACTACCGCAAGCAGTCCGTCGTCGCAAACCGCCCCCGCCCCATGCAGTTTGACCTGCGGCCCGATTTCACCGCCGCCGAAGTGAACGCGCCCAATACCCGCGTGTCCGGCGATGCCTGGGCGTCGCTTCTGGTGGGTGCCATCGATCAGAACTCCCTCATCGCGTCCATCCCGCTGCAGCGGCCCAATACCAGCCTGTACAGCCTCTTCTTCCACGACGATTACAAGATCACCTCACGCCTGACCTTAAACCTGGGCCTGCGTTGGGAATACTCGTCGGCCATGACGGATCCCCAGGATCGCCTCTCGCGCTACCTGGATCTCACTTCTCCGATTCCCGAACTCCAGGGTGCCAATGCCCCGGTGATGCCGGCGGCGGTCAGCGCCCTGCGCACAGCGGCGCCCATCTACAACGGAGCCTGGATCTTCACCGATTCCAGCAACCGCAATTCCTGGAATGCGCAGCGGAATCTGTTCATGCCTCGCGCCGGCTTTGCTTATCGCCTGGACAACAACACCGCGCTCCGCTTTGGCTATGCCCGCTACCTGGTGCCGGCCTACGTCACCGATGGTCTGGATATCCTGGGCAGCGTCCAATACCCCGGCTTCGACGCGCAGACCAACAGTCTGCCATTCATCGCCGGCGTTCCGCAGGCGCGCCTGAGCAATCCTTTCCCCGCCGGCCTGGTCCCCGTCTCGGGCAAGACTTACGGCCGCTACACCAATCTGGGCGCGGGCGCCAATTGGTATAACCAGGACTTTGGCGTCGGCGTCAATGACCGCATCAACGTTACGGTGGAAAGACAGTTGCCTATGTCGCTGCTGTTGAACGCCACCTACTTCGCCAACATCGGGCGCAGCAGCCCCTACACGCTCGACATGAACCAGGTTGACCCGCGTATCGGCTTTGCCGCCGGTACGGCGACGCAGGCCTCGGTGGCCAATCCCTTCTTCAATAAACTATCCGCCGACAAGATGCCCGGCACCTTGCGTACCCAGCAGAATGTGCAGGCCAACGTCCTGTTGCGACCGTATCCGCAGTACAACGGCTCGCTCAACCAGTTGCTTACCGATGGCATCCGCAGCCGCTACCAGGCGATCCAGTTGCAGTTGCAGCGGCCGTTCCTGAACGGCTTCAACCTGGTGCTGGGCTACAACTACAACCGCGCCAAGGACCAGGTCTTCTACGACAACGTCGATCAGTACTTGAACAACTTCACCTGGCAAACCTCCGCCAATCCGCGCCAGCGCATCACCGGCGCTGCCATTTACCAAATCCCGGTCGGCAAGGGGCGCAAGTACGGTGCCAACGCCAACCGCTTTGTCGACGGCATTATCGGTGGCTGGGCCCTCAGCAGCATCTTCACCTTCAACACCGGCGAGTTCCTCCGCTTTGGCGGCCTGCTGGTGGATGGTGATCCTTCGTTGGACAACCCCACCAAGGACCGCATGTTCGATACGTCGAAGTTCCGCGTTCTTCCCGCTTTCACCCGCCGTACCAACCCCTGGCAGTACGACGGCGTTAAGGGCATGAACTACAAGAACCTCGATATGACGCTGAACAAACAGTTCGACATCACCGAGCGGGTGAAGTTCGAACTTCGCATGGAAGCCTACAACGCCTTGAACGGCTTCATCGGCGCCAACCCCATCACCGACGTTAACTCCGGCCAGTTCGGCCGTATCACCTCCCAGCGCGGCGGTTACTTCGGCCGTCAGTTCCAGTACAGCGGAAGGTTCATCTTCTGATCTGGCTGTTACTTGTTTCTTCGCTACAGGCCGCCGATCCAACCGGGTCGGCGGCCTGTGCCGTTTGTCATGCCGGGATCGCCGCCTCTCAGGCCAAAACCCACCACGCGGCGGCACTCGCCCGCGACAAGGATCGCTGGGCTTTCGGAGCCGGCGCACAGGCGATCACCTACGTTACCCAAATCGACGAAGATCACTATCTGGAGCACGCCCAAAGCTTCTACAAAGCCAAAGGCGGCCTTGCCGCTACGCCCGGCCACCCCGTCGACGGACCCGGCGTCCGGTACCGTACCTTCGCCCCCGATGCCGCCATCCTGCGCTGCTTCCAGTGCCACTCCACCGGGCGCCTGACGTTGGCGAAAGGCCGGGCCATACAGCCCGCCGAGCCCGGCGTGCGTTGCGAGAGTTGCCATGGCCCGGGCTCTGATCACGCCGCCAAACCCGCGCGCTCCAATATCGTCAACCCCGGACGCCTCACACCTGAAGCCCAAAACTCCGTCTGTGGCGAGTGCCATCGGATGCCCCCCGCCAAGGGCGTCGAGACCAATTGGAATAACCCCTGGAACACGCGTCACCAGCCGGTGTATCTGAGCCGGTCGGCGTGCTTCGCGTCCGGCAAACTCAGTTGCGGCACCTGCCACCAACCGCATGCCGACAAGCTTGCCGATGTGAGTGCCGTGTGCCGCTCCTGCCACGCGACGCCGCGGCACAAGGTGGCCGTCGCCGGCCGCGCTTGCGAAAGCTGCCACATGCCGCTGGTGCGTCCCAGTGAATACCTGGGCTTCCGCAATCATTGGATCGGCATCTATAACCCGAACAACCCGCTCCGCCCCTTCTCCAACCGCAGCAACGCCTCCTTAATCGGAAGACCGCCTCCATAACCCGTCAACTTCCCATTGGCCCCAACCACCCGATGGCACGGCACAATGATCGAAATCGGATTCTGCCCGTTCGCCAGCCCCACCGCCCGTGACGCCTTCGGATTGCCCACCCGCGTCGCCAACTCCCCATACGAGATCGTCTCACCGTATTCGATCCGCTGCAGTTCCTGCCAAACCCGCAATTGAAACGCTGTCCCGCGAGGTGCCACCTTAACCGAGAACTCCCGCCGCTCTCCGGCGAAATACTCCGCCAACTGCTCCACGGCTTCCGGCATCACGCCTTCATCCAACTCCCAGTCCGCCTCCGGCTCCGCCGCCTTCGGACCCTGTTGAAACAGCACCGCCCGAAGCCCCTCCTCGTCGCCGGCCACCAACAGCCGCCCCACGGGACTCTCGACAAACCGGTACCGCGTCATCGTCCGGTCTCCTTGCGATGCGCCTGTAGCGCTTCCAGCTTCTCCCGGCTCGCCGCCACATCCGGATGTGCCGCCCCATGCACCGCAATGTCTATCTCCAGAGCCTGCTTGTAAGCCGTCTCCGCGGCGGCCAGCTTGCCCTGCGCCGCCAGCATATCGCCCAGGTTGCTTGTGGCCGCAGCGGTACGCGGGTGCTCCTTGCCCAGTGTTCCGGTGAAGATCGCCAGTGCCCGGCGGCACAAAGGCTCCGCCGCCGTCGCCCGATCGGTGTTCAACAACAGATTCGCCAAGTTATTCAACACCGATCCGTACTCCGCATCCGTAGACGCTGCACGGTATGCCCGCAAGGCCGCCCGGTACAACCGCTCGGCCAACTTCGGATCCAGCTGCTCCACGGCCGTGCCCAGATTGTTCAACGCCACCGCGCGGGACGGAGCGATTACGGCGGCCTTCTCCAATACCGCCAAGGCCGACGGCACCTCGCGATACACCCCGGTCAACGCCGCCAGCTCCAGCAGCCCCTCGGCACGAGCCACGGGCTCTTTGCTGATCGCAATCATCGCCTGCAGCGCACCCGCCGCGCTTGCCTTGTCGCCCTGTTCCTTCAGATACAACGCCAAGTCCAACAAAGCCGCCGCCACCTTCGGATGCTCCGGCCCGTACTGCGCCTTGCGATCCGCCACCGCCTGCTGGTACAGATGCGTGAAGTCCGCCGCTACCACGGCCCCTCCACAATGCGCCCGCTCAGTGCCTCCAGAAACGCCACCAGCGCTTCCTTCTCACCGGCCGTCAACCCCAACTTGCGTATATCCCGGTCCCGCTGCGGATGCTCCTTGCCGCCCTGATCGTAAAACTCCACGACATCGGCCAGCGTCGCCATCGACCCATCGTGCAGATACGGTGCCCGCTCGGCCACCTGCCGCAGCGTCGGCGTCTTGAACATGCCAAAGCCCGTGTTGTGCAGCCGCTCATCGGTGAAGTTGACACCCACATGGCAACTCACGCAGGCAGCCTTGCCGCGGAACAACCGCAACCCCTCAAGCGCCTTCGCGCTCATCGCCTCGCTGTCGCCCGCCATGTAGCGGTCATACGGCGAATCGCCCGCCAGAATCGTACGCACATAGCTGGCCAGCGCACGCGACACATCCTCCTGGCACACCTCACGCCCGAATACCTTGTAAAACTCCGCCGCATACGCCGACGCCTTGACCCGCCCCACCGCTTCACTCACCGGCAGATCCATCTCCTTCGGATTCGCCACCGGCTGCAGCACCTGTTCCTCCAGGGTCTTCACACGCCCATCCCAGAAGAACATCTTCCCGAACGCCCGGTTGACGATGGTGGGACTGCGCCGGTCTCCCACCTGCCCGCGCACGCCCTGCGCCAGCGAACGCCCATCGGCGAAGCCATGCGCCGCATCGTGACACGTGGCGCAGGCAATGCTCTCATCGCGGCTGAGCAGTTTATCCCGAAACAGCGCCCGTCCCAGCGCTACCTTCGCCGGCTCCAGTGCATTACCCTCCGGCACGGGAAGGTAGCGGTCCAGGCCCAGCGGTATCGGGGGCCCGGCGGCCAACATCCATGCCAGCAGCCAGCGCATCTCTCCATGATATCGCCGTGGTACATTCACCCTGATGCGTCTCGCCATCCTCCTGTTCGCCCTCGCCGCCAACACCTTCGCCCAAACTCCGCGGATCGTCTCCGTCAAGAAGATCTGGGATCAGGCCAATCACCAGGCCTTCGGCGACATCATTCGCTTCAAAGGCAAATGGTTCGCCACCTTCCGCGAAGGCTACTCCCACGTCGCCCGCAAGGAACACCCCGATGATGACGGCACACTCCGCGTCATCACCTCAGACGATGGCGACACCTGGCGCAGCACGGCGCTGCTCACCGAAACCGGCATCGACCTGCGCGACCCGCACCTCAGCGTCACCGCCGATGGCCGCCTCATGATCGTCGCCGGAGGCAGCATCTATCGAAATGCCGTATTCATGGGACGCCGGCCGCGCGTCGCGTTTTCAAAAGACGGCACTACCTGGACCAAGCCCGCCGAGGTTCTCGAAGAGGGCCACTGGCTCTGGCGCGTCACCTGGCATGACGGCTGGGCCTATGGTGTGTCGAAGTATCCGGAGAAGGGAATCGCCGACGAGAAGGAAGCCCGCCGCACGGTGCTGGTGCGCAGCCGCGATGGCCTCAAATGGGAAAAGATCACCAACCTCAACGTGCCCGGCTCCGATGAAACCGCCGTTCGCTTCCTGCCCGATGGCCGTATGATGGCGCTCATCCGCTGCAGTTGGGGCAAGGACAACTTCGCCAACATCGGCATCGCCTCGGCGCCCTATACAGACTGGAAGTTCGCCAGCGCTGGAGCTTTCATCGGTGGCCCCAACCTTATCGCTCTGCCCGATGGACGCGTCTACGGCGGTGGCCGCTACTTCAAGGGCGGCTACGGCAAGGATCCGGTCACGGTGCTGGCCAAAATTACGCCCACCAGCTACGAACGCCTGATCGAGTTCCCCAGTGGTGGTGACAACAGCTATCCCGGCTATGTCTGGCACGACGGGCTTCTGTGGATGCTCTACTACAGCTCCCACGAAGGCAAGACCAGCATCTACCTGGCCAAGGTGAAACTCTAGTTTTCTCCGATCAACACGAACGGCGCCCAGAAATAAGGGTGCCGCCACGGACTGCCCGGCGTGCGCCGCAGCTTCAGCTTTGCCTGCCGCAAAGCCTCATCGCGCGCCAAGCCCGCCTTCAATCCCGCGTAGAAGTGCCGCATCAACTCCGCCGTGGCCGCGTCGTTCACGTTCCACAAACTCACCACCACGCTCTGCGCGCCCGCATGCAGAAACGTCCGGCTCAACCCCATCACGCCTTCGGCCGCCATCAGCTTCCCTAACCCCGTCTGGCAAGCCGATAACGTCACCAGGTCTGCATTCAGTCGCATCCGAACCACTTCCTGCCCCTGGAGAATGCCGTCGTTGTCGCCACCCTTCGGAGCCGCCAGCACAATGCCCGAGCGGTCCGGATACTCGGCATCGAAATACCCGTGCGCCGCGAAATGCAGATAGCGATACGCCGCCAGATCCTTCGTTGCCAGCACGCTCTCATGCGCCTGCTCGCCCGTGTACACCTCGGCCTTATCGCCGAACAGCGACTGCAGCCCGCTCACTTCCTTGCGCGCATTCGGCAACGCCGTGAACGCAAAGCCGCGCTCGCGATACGCCTCCAGCCCTGTCTCGCCGCCCGCCCGCGCAGGATCGGCAAACGCCAGCAAGGGCAGGGAAGGCGCCCGACGCTCCGCATCCCGCTGCCGCAGCGCCGCCAACGTCGATGCCGCCGGCGCATACCGCACACGCATCGTCTGTAGTAGCGGCGCAGTCCGTCCCAGCGACTCAAATGGCAGATACGCCAGCGCCCCGTCCGGAACCACAATCAGACTCGTCCTGGCCCGTAGCGCCGCCTCGAAAGGCTGCAACAGAACGCGGTGTAGCGCCACCCCCAAAGCGTCAATCCGGGCCTGCGACCGGGCCGCCGTCAACGCCGTCACGCGTTCGGAAAGCAGCTTCCGGTAGGCCTCCACCTGGCCCTCGATTTCGTCCCTGCCCGGCAAGGTTGCCGAAACCACGCCCTCGCGCGTTACTGCCCATCCATACGATTCCCCGGCGCCCAACGCGTACACCACCATCACCGCGTTCGCCTCCAGAAGTTCTTGTTGCATCCCGGCTGCGTCCAGCACCTTCGCGTACGCCGCCTCGGCGTACTTCGATCCGCCCTGCCGCAGTTCCACCTGCATCCGCTCCAGGCCGGCTTCCTGCTCCCCTAACTGACGCCGCAACTCAGCCTGCCGCGCCGCCGGCACGTCCTCCTGAAACAACTCCCGCTGCAGGTTGCGTATGTTCTGCAGGATCCGGTCCTCGTTCTCCCGCTGCTCCGGCGTCAAGTCCCGCCGCAGGCTCGATCCCGCGATCAACTCGGTCAGGCTGCGCGCCCGCCACCGTTCGGTCCACCCAAGCGCCTTGCGGTCGTGCCCGGCGCCGGGTTCTTCCCGGTGCTGTTGCATCAATAGAGTCGTCCGCAGACTCAGGAGGTCCGCGCGCGCCCCGCGATAAGTCGCCCGGCTGTCGGCATCGGCCAGTCGCGACCGCGATGCCTCTTCCAACTGCGCGGCGCGCTCCACCTGCGTCAAGGCCTCCCGCCGGTTCCCCTCGCTTTGCGCCAGCTTTGCCAGCGCCAGCCGCGTCACCAATTCATCTTCCGGCGTATTGGCGTCCTGATAGGTCCGGACGGCATCCTCCAATCGCTGCTTGGCCTCTGCCTTGTTTCCGCCACGCAATTCCAACTGCCCTAGACACGCCGACGCGGACGCCGCCCCCACCCGGTAGCCCGCGCTCTCCGCCAATTGCTTTGCTTCCCGCGCTGCCTTCCGCGCCTCTTCGAAGTCGCGCAGTTCCACCCGCGCCCCGCACATTGCCACCAGCAGATTGATGCGTACCGTCTGCTGCTGCAGGTTGTTCAACCCCTCCTCGTACGCCTTCACCGCGCCGATATAGTCACCGCGCTTCATCGCATCCTGGCCAATGCTGTACATGGTGCTCGCCAGTCCCGGCCGGTAGCCCGCCTGCCGGTACAGCTCCGCCGCCCGCTGCCAATATCCCAGTGCCAGCGTTCGCTGCCCCAAAAGGTGGTACACGTTGCCCAACTGCAACGCCGCTCCGCCGAGCTCGGATGGCGTTGCTTTGCCCGTGTACAACCGGTAGACCTCGGTGCTCAACTCCAGAGACCGCTGGTAATCGCCCCCCAGCATATGCACGGCAGACAGATTGCTCATGAACCGCGCGATACGATCCGGATTTCCCACCTGCCGTTGCAGCGCCAATGCCGCATCCATCGCCTCGGCCGCCTTTGCCAGTTGTCCCAGATTCTTCCGCACCAGACCGATGTTGGCCAGCAAAGTGGCCATATTGGCCTTGTCCGCCGGATGCGCCCGCCGGATCTCCAGCGCCTTCTCATACATTTCCAGCGCCATGCTGTAGTTCCCCAGCGAGGAATGCATGGTGGCTAACCCGTTCCACACCACGGACTGCTGGTAGGGTTCGCTGGCCGGGTTCACGGTTCTAACCCCCTCCAGCAGCCCCATCGCCTCTCTATACTTGCCCCGCTGTTGTTCCACCTGCGACTGGATCAGTACCGTGTAAGTCTGCCAGGCCCCATCGCCCAACTCGGCGAACAGTCGTATGGCGGTCTCCAATTTCTGCAGCGTCTCGGCGGCCTGCGATGCCTGGCCGGCGTTCACCGCCACTCGCCCTTCCACCCACGCCAGCCGGAATGCCTGCGCCCGCTTTTCATCGGCTGGCGACGGCCGCCGCGTTTCGAATCGCAACTGGTAGCGTCCGGTAACCGTTGGGCCCACGGCCGCTACTTCCACCTGGTAGCTGCCGCTGGTTTCCGCTATCCACGGAATGTCTTCGAAGCCTCCAAACGGCGCCCGGTCGATTACGATGGTGCGGCGCCCCTCCTGCTTCAGGCGGATGCGGAAATCGGTGTCGCCCTGCTTGCCGTAGAGATATCCGAAAGCGCCGGCATCCAGGGTCACCGTATAGACATGCGTCTCCCCGGCCCGCAGTTCGCGTTCCACTGGCCTGTCCGGCAACAGAACGTCCGGTTGCTGCCCATAAACAACCGTGGCTAAGAAGAGAAACCCGTAGCGCATGCCTCTACCGCGTTACCTGGAAACGGTAATCGCCCACCATCGCGCCGCCATCCACCAGCAACCGTGCCCGATAGGCGCCCGCCGTCAGCTTCTCCGCCGGCACCGACACCGCCAGTGCCCCATACGAATTCCGCCGCAGACCCGGCAGCATCACCACCACGTCGTTGCCGTGCAGCACCTCCAAGCGGTAGCGCGTGGCATCCGCCGCGGGGGGCGGCTCCAGCCACAAAGCCAGCGCCGCAGACCCCGCCGGCACCTCAATCGCCGGCACGCCATCCGCCCGTGTTGCTTCCAACATCAATAAGGGCAAGCTCCCGGCCAGCGAAGGCGCGGGGACCGCCGCGGCCGCACGCCGCATCGCCAACTCCCGTTCGGCCATCTGCAGCCGGGTCGCCGCATCGGTGGATACACGCCGCGCCTCCGCCACTTCCTGCGTCAGCCGCGCCCGGTCCACCAACAGCGCCCAACCCGACAAAACCCCCATCGCCAGGCACGCCGCCATCGCTCCTAAGAACGCAGGCTGCCGCCACACCGGCATTACGATCACCGGCGCAGGGACGGGCGCCGGTTCAACAATCGACTCCAGATCCATCTCTCGCACACCGGCGATAAACTGCTCCAGCCGTTGTACTTCCTCAAAGCAGGCGTCACAGCCGAAGTAGTGTTCTTCAAACGCGGCGCGGTCGGCATCTTTCAGGCGCCCACGCACGTACAGCTCCGCAATCTCGCCGCGTTCTATTTGATCGTGCGTCATTATCACCTATCCTCCCCTAAGTGATCTCCGCGCCCCGTTTGTAGCGATGTTTTTGGCGAATTATTTGTCAAACGTTCGTAAAAGTCGCGGAAGCTCCTCAGTGCCCTGGACTTAACCAGCCGCACCCGCTCCGGATCCACCCCGATCCGCGCCGCGATTTCTTCCTTAGGTAACTCCTCCAGATAGGCTAATTGCAGCACCTCCCGCTCGCGAGGCTTCAGCTTCGCGAACACCTGTTGCATGGCCTTGCGGACCGTATGGTCTACCGGACTCTCCTGGTGATCCTCCGCCACATCCCGTTCCCCCAGCGGCGCCGTCCGGCTTTCTTTCCGCCGAACCTCCATGATCACGTTGCGTGCCGTGCCCACCACAAATCCAGGCAGGGCCGCCTCATCCTGGAGCTTTCCATTCCGGATCGCCTGCATCACCCGCAGCAGCGTTTCGTGGCACACCTCTTCGGCCACCGCCTGCGACCGCAGCTCCCGCCGCGCCAGGAAGTGGATGCGCGACGCGAAGCGTTCGTGCAGGGTGGAAACCAGTTGCTCGTGGTCGGTCAGTGCATCCCCCGATCTCCAAAGTTTACAACCTTATGCAAATTGCGGATACAGCCGTGCCTCGAACGTCACCTCCTTCCGGGAACACCTCTCTCTGTTCCACCCCGGACCACTAACCCGGGATCTCTGGAGGTTTCATGAAACGACCGTTGTCCGTCTTGTCCGCCGCGCTGTTTGTGAGCGCGGCCAGCAGCGCTTTCGCAGCCAGTTGCGGAAGCCTTGCCTCGCCTACCGCCTGCTCTGCTACCATCGGCGGCAATATCCAGTTCGACGCCAGCGTCTTCCAACTGGCGAACGCGTCTGGCACGAAGGTGTATCAGGCCGCCGACATTCTCATCGACCTGTCGGTGTCTGGAACCACCGCCGTACTGACATTCAGCAAGAGTCCAAACACCCCGACTACCGGGACTACCTTCTTTGTCAATAGCGGTGACACAGCCGGTATGGTTGTTAGCTATACAGCCGCCATCACGCCGCTCGCTGCCGGTACGGTGGCGTTCACCGGGGCCTCGGTTGTCTCCCCAATGAGCACCGCTGGTAATGGTTTCGCCAGCGTGCAGTTCAGTATTCCTAGTATGGCCACCTGCCAGGTGCTGCCATCCGCCATCGACGACACAGCAGTCTGTACGCTTCCCTCAGGACTGGGCACTTCCACCGCCGCCGGAAACCTCGTCAGCCTTAGCGGCAATACTGGCAACGCCGCCATCCTCCGTTTTGCAAACGTATTTGACACCAGTTTCACGGCCGCCCCAACCAGCGGGGTGCCGGAGCCTTCCAGCTTCGCGCTTATCGGGTTAGGCATCTCCGGCCTGGCCTGGTTCCGCCGCCGCGCCGCCCACTAGCGCGATCGGTAAGTCGTCCACACATCCAGGATGTCTTTGCCACGGAAGCGGATGGTGCGGTCGTCCAGCACCTCCGCCCCGTGGCGTGACTCCGCGTTGATCGGCAGAGAATTCCGCGTCGTATACTCAATCTGCAACGTCACCGGCCCCGGCACCTTGTAGGGCTTCACTGTCTTGATCCTGGCGATGCTGCGCTGCGCGGCCTCCCGGATCATCTTCCGCGCGGTGTCCGCCGATTCGCTGATGCACACATACCGCGCCAGCCCTTCCTTCACCACGGCATACTCGGCGTCCGGCACAATCTCCTTCAATTCATCGGCCGCCGCCTTATCCCCCGTCAGCAGAATCACGGGCGTGCCGAAGTGTCCGGCCATGGCGGCAATCACGTCGATCTCCCCCACCGGCTTTCCGTTCAGCAGCATGTTCTGGATCCCCAGCGAACTATAGCTGTGCGCCATGATGCCCGCGCGGATGTTTGCCTTGCTGTGCTGGCCCACATACGCCACCGCCGAAAACCGCCGCTCCATCAGCATCGAAGGCCCCAGTCCGCCCATCACCAGCTTCGCACGCGGGTGAATGGTCAACGTCGACAGTGTCTGGCTTCCGTCGTGCCCATCCCACACGATCACTTCATCGGCCCCGCCGGCAAAGAACCCTTCCACTGCGGCGTTAATCTCGCCGGTCAGCAACTGCCTCATCTCCGCGTCCTTCGGATCCGTCTGATCCTGGCGGCACACCCCGCCAACACCCTCCGCATCCGTAATCAGAAACACCGTCATTTTCTGGGCCGCCAGAGGCAGCGTCAACGTCCCGATAAGCAGTAGAAAACGCGCAATCATGTTCTTTGCATCTTACCCGGAACGCACGTGCGCGTTCGGGTTTACGCTTAAGGTGTGAAATACAACCTGCTCCTGGTTCTCTTCGCCGGCAGGTTGGCCGCGCAGGATCCTGCGCCCCCCTCCGGCTATCGCTGGGACTTCTACCCCGACCTTCCGCCGCCGGTGGCCGTCACGAACGATGGCCGCCTCGTCGGCGCGGACTATCTGTTCACCCCCGGCCAGCCCCGCTTTGCCATTGCCTTTCCCGGTGCCAACAGCACGGCGGCGCGCGACGGCAACTCCTCCGGCGCGGTCGTCGGCAGTTACTCCGACGCAACGGGCACACATGGCTTCCTGCGCGGCGGAAACGGTGTCTACACTGCCGTCAACTACCCCGCCAGCACCTCCACCACACTGCTGGCCATCAACGACAACGGCGCTATCCTGGGCACGGCCATGCTCGGCGGAACCCTGCGCTACTTCCTGCGTACGGCCGCGGGCGCCTTCCAACTCTTGGATCCGGCCAACTACGACGGCGCCTATGTCGACCTCAACAACAGCGGCATCCTGCTGGGGGTGAAGTCCTTCGCCTTCGGCATCGGCCTCAACCAAGCCGTGTCCCTCGTCACTCCCGGACAGCCACCGGTACCCACCCTCACCTGCGGCGGCACGCGAGGCGGCACGCTTCGCATTGCCTTCAATGACCGCAACGACTACCTGGTCGACTGCATCAGCGTCGGCGCTGGCTTCTTCCAAACCCGGCAGCGCTACGTCCAATTCGCTAATGGCGAAAGCGTCACGCTGTTCAACTACAGCGCGAACAGCACCAGTTACTCGCTGGCCTCGATTGCCGGTATCAACGCCGCAAGGCAGATCGCCGGCACCGGCCAAATTCTGAATGGCTCGGCCAGCACCGTGTTGCTGACTCCCTGTGTCGCCGATGCTTCCGTGCCCTCTATCCGTGTGCTGGGCACTGGGGGCTCCGGCGTCGTTCGCGTCCTTACCGAACCAGGCTGCCGGCCTACCGTGGCTACACCCCAATACTGGATCACTCACTCGCAGCCCGGTGCCGGTCCCGGCACCATCAGCTACTCCATACCTGCAAATACCGATGCGGGGGCACGCACCGGCACGCTCAGGATCGGCCGCACTGCCATCACCGTCCTGCAGGATGCCCTACCTGCTGACAGTTGCGTGAACGTCTTTACCGCAGAACGCTCCGTGTTCCCTGCCAGCGGTGGCCAGGGCGTCTTCGGCTTCAGCGCCGGCAGTTGCCCCTGGACGCTGACGGGAGTGCCCTCCTGGATCACTGTAACCGGCGGCAACAACGGAAGCGGCTATGGAAATCGCGAATTCACGGTCGCTCCGAATACCACGGCCATTACCCGCACTGCCACTATCACCGCCGGATCTCTCCAGGTACGCATCACCCAACTCGCCGCCTCCGACTGCTCCGCTCTGGTCTCCGCAAGCAGCATCACGCTGGGGTCCTTTGAGGGCATAGAGTCGGGCCTTGATGTTGTTGCCAATCCGAGCTGTGCCTGGCGGGCTACCTCCGCAGTTCCATGGCTGCAGTTGAGCGATAACTACTCCGGACCAGCCGCCGCATCCGTTGACGGAAGCGGCTCCCGGAACCTCTACCTCAAACACGACCAGAACAACCAGTCCTATCCACGTGCCGCTACCGTGGCGGTTGGATCCACCACTGTTGCCATCACTCAGCAGGGTCGCACCTTCCCACTGTCCTTTGTCCCGCTCCTGCCTTGCCGCGTGGCCGACACCCGCCCGGAAGGTAACAAGCAGCCGGCGTATGGCCCACCCTCGTTAGCCGCACAGGGCATCCGCTCGTTCTCCATAACCGCCGCCGCCTGCGGCGTGCCTCTTTCCGCCAGCGCCGTCGTCCTCAATATCACTGTGGTGCCGAAGGGGCCCCTTGCGTTCCTCACGGCCTGGCCTGCCGGGCAACCCCAGCCGCTCGCCTCCACCCTGAACTCGTTTCGCGGACGGGTGGTGGCCAATGCCGCTGTCGTCCCCTTAGGTGCCAATGGCGCCGTCAGCCTGTATGCCAGCCACGACACCGACGTCGTCATCGATGTGAATGGCTACTTCGCCAGCGACAACACCGCCCTCGCCTTCTACTCCGTCAACCCCTGCCGCGTGGCCGATACCCGTGCCGGTAGCGGCAAGACCGGCGAGTTCGGCGCGCCCGGTATCCCCATCGGTGGCGGCACGCGTAGCTTCCGCCTACCCGCGGGCAACTGCGCCATACCTCCCGAAGCCAAAGCCCTCTCCCTGAACCTGACGGCGGTTCCCGCCGGCTATCTCGCCTACGTGTCGATGTGGCCCACCGGCCAGGAGCAGCCGTTCGTTTCTACATTGAACAGTTGGGATGGCCAGGTAGTGGCCAACGCCGCCATCATCCCTGCGGGCACCGATGGCGCGGTCAGCATCTATTCTCCGAATGCCACGGACCTTGTCCTGGATGTGAACGGCTACTTCGCACCCCTGCGCGCCGGCGGCCTGCGCTTCTATCCTCTTACGCCGTGCCGCGTCACCGACACCCGCAACCCGGGCACCGGCGGTCCGCTGCCCGGTCAAGCACCGCGTACCATAAATGTTTTTGCGTCCAACTGCGGTTCGGCGCCCGATGCGAAGGCCTATTCCCTGAACTTCACCGCCGTGCCGCCCGGCCCGCTTGGCTATCTCACGGCCTGGCCCACCGGCGTGCTGCAGCCGCTGGTCTCGATCCTCAATTCGCTTCTCGGCGATGTGGTTGCCAACGCCGCGCTGGTGCCGGCCGGGACAGCCGCCAACATCGACATCTTCGGCTCCAACACCACCGATGTCATCATCGACCTGAACGGCTTCTATCTGCCCTAGATCACCATCTCCGTCGCACAGCCGCGCAGGTCCATCTCGTACTCGATGGTCTCGATCGGCGGCCGCGAATAGTGCCACGTCAGCCCGTGCGCGCCGCCGTCGCCCATGCGCTTCAACAACTCGGTTTCCACGAACGGCTTCAGCGGGTGAATGGTGTAAATCTCCGTAACCGTCACGTCCCGCCACCCTACGCTCAACTCATGCATGCGGCCTTCCATCAGCCCCATCACGAACTTCGCCTTCTCCTGAATCGCCGCGGGACTGGTATCGTTCCGCCGCACCACATCCTCCGGCTTCAACGATCCTTCCGGCAACTCTCCCGCACCTGCTACCACGAACGTTCGCCGCGTGAGCTTCGAAGGCGTCGTATAAGAAAACCCATACAGGGAGGGCTCCTTCGGCGGATTCACCGCGGGCGCGATGTTCGTCCGCGCCACCGGATTCATGCCGTCAAACAGAATATCCCACTTCTTCAACACATCAATGTAGCCGGCGTTGAATTGATTGAAGCCGGGAAATGTGAATGGCTTCGGCGACCGCAGTTCCATTCCACACAATGCCTGTAATGGGCGTCCCACCTTCTTCAGGTGCGCTTCCACCGCGTCGAAGCCCGCCCGTAGCGCCACGTAGTGGCTGAATCGCACGTGCACCACCTCAAAGCCCGGCGCCGCCACGGCACCGCCGGAATAGGGCGCAATGCCCCGCACGAAAGAATAGTTGCCTCTCTTGTTTTCAACCAGCATGAAGTATTGAGCATAACCCAGCGCGCGCTGTCGGGTTCCGATTCCGGTAGCGGCGGAGCGGGTCGCTGTGTCTATGCTTCGTTGGAAACCTGTGTCTTGTTGCTGATGTTGTTCGCGGCTGCGGGCTCCTGGCCTCAGTTTGGTGGGCCGGGCCGCGACTTTCTTGTCCCTGGTAAGGTGGAGGGCAAACCATGGCCGGCCGGGGGACCGCGCGTGCTGTGGGAACGGCCTTTGGGCGACGGTTATGCATCCTTCGTCACCAGTGGCGGGCCGCTGTATACGATGTATCGCCGCGGCTCTGACGATGTCGTCATCGCCCTTGACCCGGCTTCCGGCAAGACCATCTGGGAGACACCCCTCGCCGCCGCACATGGCCCGGGCATGAACGTGGAAGCGGGCCCCGGACCGCATTCTACGCCGCTGCTGGCCAACGGCCGTCTCTTCGTCACCACTGTCATGGGCCGACTCGCCGCGCTTGACGTCAAGACCGGCAAGGTTCTCTGGTCACAGGAGCTCTGGACTAAACACAACGGCAACAAACTGGAGCGCGGCTATGCGTCCAGCCCGCTCGCCTACAAAGACACGGTCATCGTACCGGTCGGCGGCAACGGCCGTGCGCTGATGGCCTTCCGGCAGAGCGACGGAAGCCCCGCCTGGAGCGCCGGCGATGGTCGGAACTCGTACTCGTCGCCCATCTCCGTACGGGACCAGATCGTCATCTTTCTGGCGAAGGAAGTCATCGGCATCGACCCGGCAACCCGCGCCACCCGATGGCGAATCCCGCACCAGACGCAGTTCGACATCCATGCCGCCACGCCCACCTGGTGTGAAGCCGAAGGCGTGCTCGTCATCTCTTCCGGCTATGATGGCGGCGCGCGAGGCATTGCCATTACGGCCGACGGCGCCAGGGAGCTATGGGCCCATAAGCGGCTGCGCGTCCATCACGGCAACATGGCTTGCCGCGAAGGCGTCGTCTACGGCTCCAGCGGCGACTTCGGCCCTGCGCCGTTCACCGCCATCGACGCCAAGACCGGCAAGGTTCTGTGGCAAGATCGGGCCTTCTCCAAAGCCAACTTCATCCTTGCCGACGATCAGGCATTCGTCACTGATGATGATGGTTCCGTCGCCGTGGCGCAGGTATCCCGCGAAGGTCTGAAGGTGATCTCCGAAGCCCAGTTATTGAAGGCCAACTCCTGGACGGTGCCCATGGTCCACAACGGCCGCCTGTTCGTGCGCGACCGCCACAAGGCTCTTGCTATCGGCCTTTAAAGCGGTACAGCGCCGCATCTGTCCGCACAAACACATCCCCCTGCGACAACGCCGGCGTGGCGTACACAGGCTCACCAAAGTCCGCCACCGACTGCACTTCCCACTCCTTGCCGGCCTTCAACACCGCGACGTTCCCGTCCTCGCTCCCCAGGTACAACTTGCCGTCGGCGGCCACTGGCGACGAGCTATAGCCGCCCAGCGCCCCCTGCACTCGGCCCGTCTTCAACACGGCGCCGGAGGCCGCATCCAAAGACGTGAGAATACCGCCATTCTTCACGAAATAGATCACCCCCTGGTACAGTACCGCCGACGGAATCACGCCCGTGAAACTCTTCTCGTAGCGCCAGATTTCCTTGGCTGTAAGGTTCTCCCCCTCGCCTTCGATGCGGTAAGCACCCAGGTGATTCGGCCCGATGATCTCCTTCTGTTTCTCCAGCCATTCGTCTTCGGTGATGATGCCGTCGCGATTGCCTTTGTACTTCGCGATGCCGGCCAGGAAGGGCTCCACGCCGTACTCCTCCGGCGACAGCTTTCCGTCCTTGTCCTTGTCCATGCGGGTCAGCCGTTCCGAGAACGGAGCAGGACCTTCGTTGCCATAACCGAATACATACACCGTATTGCCGTCGAGCACCGGGCTGCCAACTACGGTGGTCGGCAGGCCCCGCATCGTCAGCAGCCTCTTGCCATCCGCGAGGCGGTGCGTGCCCAGTTGCCCGCGGGACGTCGTGAGAATCTGCGGCTTGCCCTTTCCCGCCGCCAACAGTAGCGGCGATCCCCAGGACTCGGCTTCTTCCCTGCCCACCTTCCAGCGCAGTTCGCCATTCTTCGGGTCCAGGCCGGCGATGAAACTGCCTTCCACCAGGTCTGTCACCAGCACCAACAAGTTGCCCGCCAGGATCGGCGACGTGCCCAGGCCCATGGTGCTATCGAACGGGCCCATGGGTGCCACCCAGCGCTGCTTGCCAGCGGCGTCATACGAGACAAAGCCAAAGTCCTTGAAGAAGACGAAGACGTTCTGCCCGTCGGTCACCGGTGTGACCGCCGCATCGTGATTGAGGCGATTGGCAATGGGGCTCCGCGCTTTGTCCAGGCTGCGCTCCCACAACAGTTTTCCTGTCGCGCGTTCGAAACATTGCGTATAGAGTTTGCTTCCGTCGGCGCTGGTCAGGAAGATATGCCTGTCGGTGAGTACCGGCGATGATTTGCCCGGCCGCACCGCCATGCGCCAAGCCGCAGACTCCTTCTTCAACTCCGATGGATATCCCGTGCCCGCACCTACGCCCGTGCCATTCGGTCCGCGGAAACGAGTCCACTCCTCGCCCAGCAGCATCGGGGTCAATAACACAACCAGTCGTAGCAGCCGCATTGGAAACGGAGTGTATCACGACAGCGCTCCCTGTCTAAAATAGAGCCCATGGCTTTTGAAATGCTTGTTGGATTAAATGTGGTGGATCAGGAGGCCTACGCGCGGTATCGCGCCGGCATGACTCCTTTGCTCGAAGCCGCCGGCGGCACCTTCGCGCACGACTTCGAAGTGGCCCGCACCCTGAAAACCGCTGCTACACACGACATCAACCGCGTCTTCGTCATCCGCTTCCCCGACCGCGCCACGCGCGACCAGTTCTTCAGCAGCCCGGCGTATCTGGCTGTGCGGGAGCAGTTCTTTGCTGTAAGCGTCAAGGGAGCGTCGCGCCTGGCTGAGTACGAGTGCTGACGGCTCGCATAAAATAGACAGCAACGATGAGGATGTTCTACTGGGTTCTCCTAGCGGCCGGATCGCTGTGCGCGCAAAGCCGCACGTTCCATGTCCCTGGCCAAGCCGTTCACGAGGTGACACTGGCCGCGGGCGCCGCCGTGGAGGTGAGCGCCGGAATCTCCGTGCCGTCACAACTGCCGCCAAACGCGCGCATCGCTGTCGAATGGGCGGGCTATCGCAAAGTGCTGCATGCCCTCGATGCCGACTTCCACATGGCGTTCCGCGCGCCGAAGGCCGCCAAATACACGCTCAAAGCCACTATCATTGAGGACGAAGAACCGATCTTCAACATCCCGCGCTGGCGCGAATCGGGGTCGGTGCAGAAGGTGACGCCCTTCCCGCGCCGCACCCCATGGCCGGCCGGCAAGACCGCGCAGGTGTGGCTGGAGACCAAACCTCTAGTAACCGGCGCCTCCACCCGCGGCATGCACATTGAACTGGAGCCGAATGACGCCATCGCGGACGCCCAGCCGGTCGCGATCGGCGCTACCGGCAATGACGAGAACCTCCACATCACCGGCGGCGCCGACGACCTGGAATACTTCGACAACGGCCTGGCTGGCAAGAAAGGCGACGACTGGTTCCGCCTGGAGTACAAGGGCAAGGAATCGCGCCTGTTCACCGCCAACCTCACGCTCCCCGATCCGTTCGTGGTGGCGCAGTTGCAGATGTTCACGGCCGATGGCAAGGAGTACCGCGACGGCGCCAATCCCAATGAACGCGTGCACCAGCAGTTGGAAGGGCATCGCACGGCCATGACGCGCACGTTCCAGCCGGGCGGCGTGTACTACCTGCGTGTGGAGTCGAACTCGCCAGGCTATGAGGTGGAGTTGCGCATCCGCCGCGCGGGGCCGTACACCGATCCGGTCTACGCGCTGCAACAGGCCATTTACGACCATGCGGCGCAAGTGCATGCGTGGTTGCTGAACCGCCCGCGCGGCGCGGCGGTTGACCGGCGCATCCGCGATACCGGCTCGCTGCTCGGCACGCATTGCATGAGCTGCCATACGCAATCGGGCGTCTGGGGGCCGATGGGCGCCATGTATTACGGCTACCAGCCGGAGAACGTCACCAACCTCAAGCAGTTGATGAACCTGATGTACGAATCGCTGCGGCCAACCAACGAACTGCGCGACGCGGCGAACAATACCAGCCTCGCCCCGCTCGATCTGGGCGACGGTCCGGCCGGCACGCGAGCCGCGGGCTGGAATGTCGTCACGGCGGAGTCGGTAACGCCCGCCCGCCGCCTGCACTCGGCGCAGCAATTGCGGACCGCCAACTTTGTCCTGCAATCGGCCGATCCAAGCGGCATCAACGCCGCGGGCCCGGGGTCCAATGTCGGCGCCGCGGTAGTGTTTCGCTTTGCCGGCGCCATCCTCCGCCGGGCCTGGGACGATACCGGCGATCCAAAATACCTGAAGGCGCTGGAAGACAAAGCGGAGCGCATTCTCAAGAGCAACGTCCGCTACGCCGACGACCCTGCCAACCGCATTCTGTTCTTCAAGGACATCTTTCCTGCGAACTACCTGGCCCTGCATAACGACAGCGACGAGGCGAAAGCGTTCGTTGCCAAG
This sequence comes from Bryobacterales bacterium, assembly GCA_016789745.1. Taxonomy (GTDB): domain Bacteria; phylum Acidobacteriota; class Terriglobia; order Bryobacterales; family Bryobacteraceae; genus CADEFT01. The sequence goes on along the minus strand of JAEUQF010000068.1, from coordinate 13,078 downwards.
GTGAATGCCCAGATCAAGGAAGACGAGCAACGTCTGCGTGACCTGCAGAAGCCCAAAGGCTGGTGGGGCTTCGACCCCGGCAAGCGAAACGGCAACCGCTGGATCGCTACCACGGAAGATCCGAAAGACATCGACCCGGCACCCACCGCACTTGCGTTAACGGCCTTCGCCGCGCTGGGCTATCGCGATCAGGATCCCGCCGTGAAGCGAGGCGTCGAGGCACTGCTGAAACTCCAGGACGCCAATGGCCGTTGGAACCGCAATGCGCTCACCGGCTTCGTCACCACTGCCTACGCCGAGCATGCCCTGGCGCGTCTCTATCCCGCGCCGTCGCCGAAACACGACCCCGCGCGTTTCGACGCGAAGCCCAACGAATCCCTGCTCGACACGGTGGCGCGCTTCCGTGCCATGGCGCAACTCGGTTTGCAACCCGGCGATGCCGCCTATATCGACAAGGTGCTGCCCGGCGCCACGCACCCCAGCCCCTATGTCCGCTACTGGGCACAGATCGCGCTGGGCTCGCTGCACGACGAACGCGGCGTCACCGCCCAACTCAAGGGCCTTAGCGACCCGGTGAAGATGGTGCGCGAGGCCGCCCGCTGGGGCATGCGCCAGACCCTCCTGGATGACAAAGGCTGGGACTACCTGTACGCCCTCTATCCCACTGGTGACGACCGTGCCCGCGAAGGCATCGCCGGCGCTCTGGTCATGCGTGCCGATGCCGTCATGAACCGCAGCAACACCGGATTCGCCCGCCTTGGCCGCTTGTTCCACAGCATGATGAACGAAGATGCCCATCCGGCCGTTCGCTCCTGGTCGACGCGCGCCGCCTGGAACTGGTGGGTCTGGAATCCGCCGGTACGCAATGCGATCAACAACGCCGTGCTCGTCACTCTCGAACGTGAAGAGCCCGTGCACCTGGTGGAAGAAGCCAAACGTTACCAACTCGAGGCGCTCTTCATCGCCAACGGGCAGAAGGCCAACGGCAGCAAGGAACACCAGTATCCGCAACTCTCGCAACTGTTCGAAACCATCAGCAAGCGGTTGGATCGAAGCCCGAATCCGCGCCTGGTGGATCGGTTGGTGGCCATCGCCGGAACCTACTACAGTCAGGCCGGTGGCGATGGCGGCCCCGGCCAGATGGGCTACGTCACCCCGCATGCCTCGCAGATGATGGGCAAGGCCGTCATGGCCTACTGGACTCGCGTAGAGAACGCCAAGCAGGACACCGGCACGCGCTTCGCCATCGAATCCGCCGCCAACATCGTTTATGACCCGCTGCAGAAGCGGCTGCTCGACATGTCCAGTAGCGGTCCGGAGGCCTATCGCACGCTTGCCGCCACGTCCATCTCCGACCCGCGCATCATCAGCCTGCCCGGTACGCAGGAGTTCCTGGAACCGCTCATGGAGCAGTTCTACCGCGGCGCCCATGACCCGGAGCGGCGTTCGGAGATCAGCGGTCCGCTGCTGAAGCTTTTCTCCCGCGCGCGTTGGAATCTGCCGAAGACCGAAGAACAACAGAACATCTTCTACAAGCTGCTGCTGCCCAACTTCGCGCCCGAACGCGGCACACTGCCCGAAAACACGCGCATCCCCCTGCAGATGGAAAAGGACTCGCTGGATTGGTATGTTGCCCGCTCGCTGGCCGGCGTCGTTCACAGCAACCCCGACCTGCAGACTGACATGCTGCTGCGGCACATGCCCACTGAGTTCAAAACGCCGATGGAACAGGCCTTCTGGCTGCCCAGCCTGAGTTGGCTGCTGCGCTATGGTTTGGATGTGCCGGAAGTCGGCCAGGAGCCAGCGGGTCAACAAACGGCCTCCGCCCAGAAACAGCGCATCGCCGATCTCTACGTGCGCACGCTCGAATCGAAGCCTGACCCGCGCCTGCGCAGCGCCGCCATGGCGCTGGCTTCCGACGTCATGGTTCGCAATAACCCGCGCATCGCTCCGGTGCTGCGCAAGATTCGTCCGCAATACTTCGAAGAGGACCCGGCGGAAGCCAAGGCCCTCAGCGCCGATGCACACAAAAACTGGGAGTATTTCCAGAATTGGGTAGCACCGGAACTGGCCCGGCCGAATCGCGAAGACCAGACCTCCTGCCTGGGTTGCCACGCCGTGCCCGGCCGTGTGCCGTCCATGGAACTGGCCGCGGCCGACGATGGCTACATGAGCAAAGCCGCGCTCTGGAAGAACTATAAGATCCTCACCGAGCGCGTGAACGAGACCAACGTGGAAACCAGTAAGCTGCTGCGCAAGCCGCTGAACGTCCAGACCGGCAAGGAAGACGGCCACCAGGGCGGCGTTCGCTACAACCCCACTGACCGCGGCTACCAGATTCTGCGCCGCTGGGTGTTGGATACGGCCAAGCGCAAGACGGCTGCGCAGACCGATGGTGCCGCCGGCGGCCGCTAGTCGCTCCGCAACGCCGTGTACGGGTCCACTCGCATGGCCCGCCATGCCGGTATAGCCGTGGCCAAAGTCGCGATCAGCAAAAGAAACAGGCTGGAAGACACGAATGCCAGGACGTTGAAAGCGCCCACGCCCACCAGCCAGGAGCCAAGCACGCGGCCCACGACAACCGCCAGAAGCGCGCCCACCACAATACCCAATGCGGTTACCCGCAACACTTGTCCGACAATGTCCCCCAGCACCTCGATCGGACGTGCGCCCAGCGCCATGCGGATGCCGAGTTCCTGCGTCCGCTGGCTCACCGCATAGCTGGTCACACCGTAAAGCCCAATGCCGGCCAGCACCAGCGCTATCAGGCCCAATACGTTGAGCAGCGTCGCCGCCAGTTTCTGGGGCAGTAGCAGCAGCGAGTTGTACTCCGCCAACGGCGCTGCCGCGAAGCCGGATAGTCCCGGGTCAATCCCCCTGGCGGCGTCACGCAGTTCCGCAACGGAGGACTCGCCATCGCCGCTCGATTTCACGAAGAAAATCGCCCGCTGGCCCGTCTGATACGCCTGCCGGAATGGCCGGTAGAAGTGTGGCCGCGGCCCTTCGGTGAAGCTGAAGTAACGGCTGTCCCGCACCAGTCCTACAATCGTGACGGTCTTCTTCCCCAGCGCTACCCGCCGGCCGACCGGCGATGCTCCGCCATAGAACCGCCGCGCGAAGGCCTGATCGACAATCATCACCTCAGCAGCCTGCTTCGTATCGCTCTCCACGAAGTCGCGGCCCTCCAGAAGTGGAATCTCCAGCAGAGCGAAATAGCCAGGCGAAACGCTGGTGCGATGCACCTTCAGGTCCGACGGATTCGCCGCCAGGAAACCCTCCGGCCGTACCGTGTTGTAGGCACCGTCCGTGGACCACAGTGGGGCATAGTCCGCATAGGCGGCCGCCGTGATCGATGTCGACGGCACCACCCGGTCCCGCAGGCGCCCGCAGAACGCCTGCATCTCGTCCTCGGAACGGCCGCCCGCCACCACCGAAAAGTCCGCCAGCAAAACCCCGTCCGCCGTGAACCCCGTTCCGGTTTCGGCGGCGTTGCGGTAGCTCTGGAAAGTCAGCCCTGCCCCCACTAACACCAACTGCGCCACCGCGACCTCCGAAATCACCAGAGCTGTTCGCAACCCGTGCGAGCGCGCACCAGCCCTCCCGGATCGACCACCCAAACGCAGACTGTCCGGAATGCCGGAACGCAGGACAAACAAAAGCGGCGCCACGCTCGACAGAATGGCGGCGGCCACTGCCAGCAGCACGGCGGCGGTCAGCACACGCGGGTCCAACTCAAACCGCATCGCCTCGGCGCGTGCCATACGCGGCAGCAGCAGCACCAGGCCATCCACCATCCACATCGCCAACGGCAGCGCCAGCACGGCGCCCACCAGGCTCAATAGCAGCGTCTCGACAAACAGCAGCCGCGCGACACGCCACCCGCTGGCGCCCAGAGCCATTCGAATGCTGAACTCCTGCAGCCGGCTGGCCGACCGGCCCAACAGAAGGTTCGCCACGTTGCCGCATACGATACCAAGCACCAGCAGGGAGACGGCCAGCAGCCCCAGCACCGGCTGCAGGAAGGACGAGCGTCCATGGATGCGTGCCCGCCACAGCGGTTCCAGCGTGGCGCTGAAGCCGCGATGGCCGATGGGATCCCGCGCCGTCAGACCGCTGGCCGCGGCAGTCAGTTCGCTTCGCGCCTGGTCTAGCGACGCACCGGGCGCCAGTCGCACGAACGGGTACACATTGCGCATCAGTGGATCGCGAAAGGTGTCCTTCTCCAGAACCCCCAACTCGATGCCCATGGTCAACGGGACCCAAACGTCAGTCGTCACCCCCGCCAGCGCGCCACGAAAATCAGGCGGGGCCACCCCTACTACCGTGAACTTGCGCCGGTTCAGAAATAGCGTGGCGCCGATCACCTCCGGCGTTCCCTGCATCTCGTTCCGCCAGTAGCGGTGGCTGATTACCGCCACCGCCGGAGTGCCCGGAACTTCTCCCGCCGTCGGGAAGTCGTTCCCCACGACAGGCCGCACGCCCAGCACGTCGAAGTAGTTGCCTGACACCAGTTCCGCCCGCAGCGGCCGGGCTCGGTCGCTTTCGCCGGCAGCCAGCATCACGTCCGCACGGGCCGCGACGCCGGAGACCAGCCGGAGCTGGTTGCGGTACTCGGCAAAGTCGAGATAGCTGGTGCGCACCAGCGAACCATCGGACGCCACCGTCATCAACTCGGCCAGGCGGCCGAGTTCGGCCACGCCGGGAAAGGCCCTTCCGAACTGGCTGTCGAGCACCCCGAACATCGCGGTGGCAACGCTGATGCCAAGTGTCAATGTGAGAACCGCGACCAGGGTGAAGGTGGGCCGGCTGAAGAGCAGCCGGAAACCGAAGCGGATGTCATCCACGAGGGTGAGCATGGTGTGGCCTCGCCCTGTAGACCTTGCACGTCAAGGGCCTTCCTGGAAGGACTCAGTCACCCCGGGTTTTGGCGAATGCCAGTGTCCGAATTCGAAACAGGACAGCCGGAAGCGGGACGCGTCAGGCCTTTCGTAACAGCCGCACCACGTAGATCAGCACCACCGCGCCGATCGTCGAAAGGATGATACGTCCAAAGAACCCATAGGCGGCAATGCCCAGAATGCCGAACAGCATTCCACCCACCAGCCCGCCGATCAGGCCGATGACAATGTCTCCTATAACTCCAAAGCCACTACCGCGCATGATCTTCCCGGCAAGCCAGCCGGCGATCAGGCCTACTACTAGACTAATCAGCATAGAATCCTCCGAACGAAAGAGTCCCTTAGTCTAGCAGGTGGCCAACAAGGATTCAGTGGCGTCAGGTGTTTCGAGTCAGCAGATCGAACGCCACGCGTCCGGCAAGCACGCCGATCAGCGCGATGACCATCAGGCCAATGACGCTCACGCCCGTGGCGCGGCTGATCTTGCAGCCCACCCAAGCCCCAAGAAAGTCCATCATCAGGCTGACAACCATACTCCAACCGTAGCTCATTTTTGCGGCGGCACGTGTAACATCAGGCCTGCTAGTGGATATCGTCAACGTGAACCGCACGCCGGCCAACTTTCACGACCTCTGGACCGCCCACGCGGGCGCAGTCCGGCGGTTCGCGATCGGCCTGACCGGCAACCCCGCCCTGGCGGACGACCTTACGGCGGAGGCCTTCACGCGCCTGTGGTCGGGATGGGACAGCGTCCGTCTGCCAACCGTGCGCGCCTATCTCTACACCATTGTTCGCAACCTCCACCTGCAGCAATCGCGGCGCCGCCGGCGCGAAGATTTGCTGCCAGATGATCTGCCGCGGCAAGACTCGATCGAGACCCAAGTGGCGGACCGCCAGGTGTTAGCCCAGTTGAGTAGGCACCTGCTAGAACTGCCCGAACCGGATCGGGCGGCCCTGCTGCTGCGCGCTGTCGAAGGACTGCCCTACGAGGCGATCGCTATCATGCTGCAGTTGTCCGCCGCCAACGTCCGTGTGCGCGTTCACCGCGCCAGACAGCGACTGGCTACTTTAACCCAACGGAGCGATGTGAAATGAACGCCCTGCCCAAAGCCGTGATCGAGGACCTGTTGCCGCTCTATGCCGCCGGCGAAGCCAGCCCGGAGACCGCCGCCCTGCTGGAGCAAGAGCTAACCCACTATCCCGACCTCCGCGACCAGGTGCAGGCACTCCGCGCCATCACCTCGGCTTCCGTCACCGCCCCGGAGCCTGACCTCGAACTGCGGGCCGTCGCTGAGACCAATCGCCTGCTCTCGCGTCGGACCTGGGCGTTGGCCGTCGCGCTGTTCACATCCTTCCTTCCGTCCAGCTTCCAGATTCACTCCACGAAGATGACGTTCATCATGGCGCGAGATCAACCTCTCCTTGCCTGCGGCTCACTCGTCATCGCCTACTGCGCCTGGCTGGTCTACTTCCAAGCCCGCCGGCGTCTCAGCGTAACCGGCCTCCAGGCGCCTGCCACTCCATGGAATCGCCTTTTCTGGACCGGACTCGGCTTCTCGCTGGGCGCCCATCTTGCCTTGGTCCTCGGCTACGCCACTACGCCGCATTGGGCGCTCGGCGTTCTCAGTCTCCTCTCCGCCGCGCTTTTCTTCCACCAGTCACGCCCGGAATGAAACAAAGCGCCTCTGAACTTCGTTATAGGGTTCGATGCAGGAACTGCTTCGCGATCTCCGCTACGGCCTGCGCATGCTGGCCAACGAACCACTGCTGACGTTGGCCGCTGCGTTCTCCATCGCCATTGGCGTGGCGGCGAACACCACCGTCTTCACCTACGCCAACAAGGTACTGTTCGAACCCCTGCCGGTGGCCGATCGCGACGGCCTCATGGCCATCTACCAGCGCACTTCGAAGGGCAAGGCCGGCGCCACGCTCTCCTGGCCGGACCTGGACGATGTTACGGCCGAGACGCGCACCTTCCGCTCGGTCGCCCGCTATTTCCCACTCACCCCCGCCAGCCTCGTCGTCGACGGCGCGCCCGCCAAGCGCCTCTGGGGACAACTGGTAAGCGGCAACTATTTCGATGTCGCCGGCATCACGGCTGCCCGCGGGCGCACTTTCGTCGCCGATGAGGACCGCGTCCCCGGCCGCGACCAGGTGGTCGTCCTCAGCGATCACATCTGGCGCAGTGCGTTTGCCGCCGACCCATCTCTTGTCGGCCGCACCATCCGCCTAAACCAGCGGCAGGTCACCGTCGTGGGCATCGCGCCGCCCGGCTTCCGCGGCGTGGATCGCGGGCTGGTGGCCGATTTCTGGGTTCCGCTCGCCCTGCTGGAACAGATGATGCCGCGCACCGGTGTCGAAGACCGGCGCACCGGACGCAACGTCCACTGGCTCTTCGCCATCGCCCGCCTGCAACCGGGCGTGAACGAACAGCAGGCGCGCACCGCTCTCCGCACGCTGTCCCAACGGCTCGAAAAGGACCACCCCAACAGCAATCGCAACCTCGGCTTCACGCTCGAACGCGCGGGGCAGTTCAACCCCGGCTTCCGGCCGACGCTGGTTACCTTCCTCGGCCTGCTGCTGGTAATCATGCTCCTGGTGCTGCTCATCGCCTGTGCCAATGTCGCCAACCTGCTGCTGGCGCGTGCCACGCGGCGTTCGCGGGAATTCGCCACGCGCCTCGCCATGGGCGCCGGCCGCGCCCGCCTGGTTCGCCAACTGCTCACCGAAGGCCTGTTGCTGGCCTCTCTCGGCGCGCTTATCGCCGTCGGCCTCACCTACTACGCCAAGGGTGCCATCGGCGCCCTCCAGTTGCCCATGCCGGTGCCGCTCGATCTCGGCTCCAACTTCGATTGGCGCGTGGCGCTGTTCACCCTGGGCATCACCGTCTTCACCACGGTTGCTTTTGGACTCGCGCCGGCGTTGTCGGCCGCGCGGCTGGATGTCATCAGCGCCATGCGCACGCAAGCGGCTGCCGGCATCAGCGCCCGCCGCTGGAACAAGTCGAACTTCCTGGTGGTCGGCCAGATGGCCATGGCGATGCTCCTGCTCACCGGCACCATCCTCATGTTGCGGAGCCTGGGTAACGCCAATCGCATCCAGCTTGGCTTCGACCCTCGTAACGTCATGCTGGTGACCCTCGATCCCACCCTCGACGGCTTCTCGCGCGACGACGCGCCGCGCATGATGAAGCAGGTGCAGGATCGCCTCTCGCAGTTGCCTGGCGTAGTTTCGGTGAGCTACACCGACATGCTCCCGCTCAGCATGGGCGGCCAATCCACCGGCGTCACCAACGAAGAGGGCAACCGCAACGAAGGCGGCAAGGAGATCAACACCGACTTCTACCGCGTGGGCGACCGCTACATCGAAACCCTCAGCCTGCGCGTCGTGGAAGGCAGCACGGATCTGCACCGCGCCTCCGATGTGTTGCCCGTCCTGATCAACCAGACCCTGGCCAAACGTTTGTGGCCCGAGGGCGGATCGGTAGTCGGGCGCCGCTTCGATGCCCATCGGCAGAAGCGCGAGGTCATCGGCGTTGTGACCGATTCCAAGTCCCGCACGCTCGATGAAGACCCCGCCGCCATCATGTACGAACCGTTGCAGCGCACCTACGAGGGCAGCGCGCTGTTCGGCCTGCGCCTGCTGGTGCGCACGGCTGCCGGCAATGCCGATCGCGCCGCGCAAATACGCCGCGAAATCCAGACCGTATCCGCGAACCTCTCCGTGTTCGACATCCACACGATGGACGAGCATGTCACCAACGCCCGCATCCTGCCGCGGTTAGCCGCATCGCTGTTCGGTTTTGCCGGCGGCGCCGCGCTGCTGCTGGCCATCACGGGACTGTTCGGCGTGGTGCACTACAGCGTCAGCCGCCGCGTGCGCGACATCGGAATCCGCATCGCTTTGGGCGCGGATCGCCGGCATGTCGTCGGCATGGTACTGCGGCAGGGCTTGCTGCTGGCGCTGCTCGGGAGTGCGCTCGGGCTGGCGGCCGCCGCCGCGGGCATGCCGCTGCTGGGCAGCATCCTTTATGGGGTGAAGGCTCTCGATCCAGTCACCTTCCTCATCGCGCCGCTTACGTTGCTGCTCACCGCCGCAGCCGCCTGTGCGATTCCCGCCCGCCGCGCCGCCCGCCTGGAACCCTGGCAGGCCTTACGCGAAGACTAGGGCGCCACCCCGACTATCACACCGCGATACATCCCCATGCCGCAGGTGAACCGCAACTCTCCTTTCACCGGCGGCATCGCGATCAGCGTTGTCGCGCCCAACGGCAACTCCCGCTCCTGCTTCAACGCCGGGAATACAATGCGCCCCCCGCAGTTCGGGCCGCTCTCCCGCGTAATGGCGAGGGAGAACGGCTTGCCCCCCGGTGTCTCGATGCGGGCGGGTGTGAAACCCGCGCGGTTCACCGTCACGCGAATTGCATCGCCGGGTATCGCCGTCGCTTTGCCTTCCGCCTTCGCCCGTGCCGCTTTCACATCCACCCAGAACGGCGTAGTGATCACTCTGCCCTGCCGCTGCACCTGCACCCATACCTTATAGTGCCCGGCCTCCGGGAACACGGCCTTCACCTGCACCACCGGCGGCGCTGGGCCCAGCGGCGCGTCGGTTACGCCATGAACATGCACACGCCCCTGCTCCACATCGACGGCAGCCTCCTCCGGATGCGCATGCAGAAAATGGCGCCGCGAGTCGTCGATCAGTACCAGGTGCGCCCATGCCCCCAGAAACGGCTCGTAGTCCGCCGGCGACACCGACACCCGAAACGCCACCTCTTCGCCGGCCCGTACCTCACCTAAGGGTTCCAACTTCACTTGCAGCGAAGGCTCGACAACAGCACGCGGCGTACCGGCTTCCTTCACCTCCACCACCGACGCTACGATGCGCTGCCCGGCACCGGGAGCCGTATAGTCGGCCCATAGGTGATACCGGCCTGGGGCAGGGAAGTCATAGGCAATCTCATACTGATCCCGCGCATTCGGCACCGGATGCACATGGTCAAAGAACGCCAGGTCCTCCGAAGCGATGATCAGATGCAGCGGCTTCTCATGCACGTGCTCCAACTGCCGGTGCGGCACGTCGAACGTCAACACCCGTCCTGCCCGCGCCGCCGACACCTCCCCGTAAAACCGCCCCGCCAGCAGATACGGAAACGCCATCCGCCCGCGCGCATCCGTTGCCAGGAAGTAGGCGTACGTGCCTTCGGGATACTCCGGCGTGCGCACGAACGCGCCGTTATACGCATCCAGATTCCCGCTGCCGGCAACGAACTCGTAGTCTTCCACGAACGTGCCTAACGGATACTCGGCGCTCACCCGAGGCCCGTACTGGCCCGGGGTGAGCCGAGTCCCATCCGCCCAAGCCTCACGCCGCGAGATCTGGCGCAATTGATAACCCGACCGCATGCGCCGCCTCCCACCCTCCGTCCAGGGCCCATACACCGGATACCCATCCAGCGCATAGCCCAGCACCGGCGAGTGCCGGGTGTTGTCCGCCAGCACATTCTCCAACAGCTCCGACCGCGCGCCTCCATCCCGTGCCGCCTCCGCCACCAGCTCGTAGTGCCACAGGTTCCGCCCCTGGTACGACGCGGCTTCCCACATGTTGTAAATCGGCATGCCGTTCACGAACACACCGGCAATCGCGCCGATGCTGGGATGCTTGCCCGAAGCCGGACGCGGCAGCTTCGGAATGCGGAACACAAACTCGCGAACCGCATTCTCCGGCGAGGGAGGATTCTGCAGCGGACCCAGATAGTGCGTCGACAACCCCGCCGACCGCACCACGACAAAATCCCCTTCTTCGGTCACGCGGTGCACCTCCGGCAGCACGCGTCGCAGCGCTTCGTTGTCTGCGCTGGCGGCCTGCGGATTCACCAGCCACACGTTCAACTTCACCGCTGCCAGCAGCACCAGCAGCGCCTTCATGGAATCGACACGATCACCGGATTCGAACGGCGTCCGGCGTTGGTGACGATGACCGGCACCTCGCCCTTGCCCATCACCTCCGCCGGCACTTCGACGCGATACGTCTCATGGCCGGGGCTGGGGCTTTTCTCCGCGATTACCGGCGCATCCACGCCGCCTATGGTGGACTGTAACGCATCCTCTTTCCCCAGCCCTGTACCGGTCAGGATCACGAACACTCGCTCTCCGCTGCGTTCCACCTGCGTCTGCTCATACACCGACGGATAGCTGTCCACGATGTAGATGTTGAAGTTGGCCGGCGTGACGCCTGCGTCGATCGTCACCCGTGCATAGCCAGTGGCCGCCGTCTCCGGAATCAGATACGTCACCTGCTCCGGCGACACCGCCCCGATGCGCGCCCGATGCGTGGTGCCGGTGCTGTCCACAATCGTCACCGTCGTCCCACTCAGTTCCGTCGGCCACGGCACCGCTGAAATCCCCGCCTCCGTCGTGGCTAGCACCGCGCCGAACAAAGGCGTCGCCTGTACCAGCGTTCCCGGCGCCACCGGCCCGCGCTCGGGCGATGCCGCCGATACCTGGATCGCCGTCGGATTCACCAGCCCGCCGCCCACATCCGTACCCCGCGCATTGCTATAGCTGGCCCCATCCAGCGCATTGAAAACCGCCACGCCATTCACCCACACCCCTACCGGACCCAGCCCCGTCCGCGCCGACCCCGACTGCGTCCCGCCGGCGCGCGGCACCCGGTACATCGTGTTCAGATTGTTCGGCCAGCCGCCGAAAATGCCGCCCGGCTGCAATGCGTCAAACCACGGACCCATGGTGTAGCTGGCCAGCCCATTCGCGTTCACCCAGACGTTGGCGTCGTTAAAGCGCACGCGCTGGATGTCCGCATTCGCCGGCGTACGCACGCCCGTGGCGATGTTCACTCCCGCCGGCACCTGGAAAGGCCACGTCGTCTGCGCCTCCGCCGATGGGTTAAACGCGCTCTTCACCTTCGCCGCTTCACCGGCGTTCTTCGTCGCCCATGACGTCAGCAGCCGCGATTCGCTCTCCGCCCCCGGGGCGAAATCCTGCGTGTTCGCGGGCTGCGCCCGCTCCTGTCCGCCGCCCACGCTGCCATAATAGGTCCCGCCCAAAATGTAAGGGAACGCCGGCGTGCCGTCTTCCTCCACCGTTACGAAATACGCGTACGTGCCTTGCGGAAACTCCGGCGTCACCCCAAACCGCCCGTTGTGCACGTCCAGGTCCCCGTGGCCCTCCACGAACTCGTAGTCTTCCAGATACCGGCCCAGCGGGAACCGCACGTTGATTTGCGGCCCGAACTGGTTCTCCGCCAACTGCTGCGGCGTGGCGGGATGTATCACCATCGCCCAATCCGGCAGCGAATCCCGCCGCGTGATCTCGCGCAGCCGGAACGATGCCCGCATGTGCCGCACTTCGCTGGTGCCATCGCCGGCGTCCGCATAGCCGTAAGGGCCGTAAATCGGGTATCCGTCAAAGCTCCAACCCAGAATCGGAGAATGCACCAGGCCCTCGGTCTTCTCCCGGTACACCCCTCCCGTCCGCAGCGTCCGCACCTGCTCCAGGTTGTCGTCCAACTGCGCCCGCAGGCACACCGGACTCGCATGGTGATGATACATGCCGCTACCCGGCTGATGGCCCAGGCAGCTATCGAACGTCTGCGCTTCCCCGTAATAGGCATTGCGCAGCCAGATCCCATCGCCTGACTGCATCGGCGGAGGCTGCGCAATCGCCACGCCCGCCAGCAACAGGTATCCCAGAACAAGAGCCTTCATACTTGTTGGGAATAACGCAGTTGCCCCTGCCTTGGGTTACTGGCCCGGCGAGATCCGCAACCGTACCCCGACGTTCACACTCTCCCCAAACGTCAGCGCCAGAATCCCGCCCGCATCCGTCTTTGCCTCGGTCAGCTCCTGGTCGTCCACTTCCAGGTCATAGCGCGTATGCGGCTTCAGGCCGATCAGGAAATAGCGCGTGCTGGACGGCAGGTTCAGGCTCCACTGCATCTCCGGCTTGCCCATCATCACCACGTGATCCCCAATCGCCAGCGGCTCCTCAATCGCCCGCGGCTGCAACCCCGACCGTTTCCCGTCCATGAACAACTCCATGCTCCCAGCCTGGTAGCTGAGCCACACGGCATCCTCCTCCCAATTCGACCGCAGGAACAGCGTCCCCGACTGCGCATCGTGGAAGAACGGCGGCAGGTGGTGATAGCTCAGGCCCGGCTGA
>JAEUQF010000061.1 GCA_016789745.1 Bryobacterales bacterium | reverse complement strand
ATGCCGATGTAGAGGATGGCCTTGCCCTGGTCACAGCAGACGGCTTCGATGTCGGCATTGACGACATCTTCCAGGCCGATGAGCTTGGTTTCGGCATCGTTTTTGGATTGGGGCATGGCGCCGCCTTCGACGATGTTGAGGGCGCGTTTGAGCTTCTCGGGGGTGACCTTGCGGGTGCCGAAGACTTCGATGATGCCGATTTTGGGTTGCGCGGGCAACAGCGGGACAGCAAGGCAGAGGATGGCGAGGGCTCGGGTCAACATAGGGCCTGATAGAAGGAGACGTGTGGGGTGCGTTAACGGCTACAAGTTTCCGTCGGCGTAGGCGCGGTCTTCGGCGCGTTCCCCGATGACGGGGATGACCAGGCGTTCGCCGGTGAAGGTTTTGGCGATGAGGTAGACCCAGAGGACGACGCTGCTGAGCAGGACGCCGAAGACGAAGAACCAGACGAAGCTGAGGAGAACCCAGGGAAGGTGGGGGCTGAGGATGAGGACGGCGATGTAGAAAAGGGCAAGGGCGGCGCCGGCGAAGATGGACTGCCAGGCGTGGAAGCGTACCAGCATATTGCGCGAGTACGGCTGGAGGGTGAGGAAGAGGAAACCGGTGATGGGGCCGAGCAGGTAGCAGAGGGCGGAGGCGCGGTTTTCGCTCAGCTCCGGCAACACTTTGGTGCTCACGAATACCATTTTGGCAGAATCAACCGACGCGGCAATAGCAGTAGAGGAACTGCTGCGTGGCGCCCCAGGGGGTCTGGTGTGTTTCTTCCAGGCTTTCGAGCAGTTCGAAGCGGCGGCCGAATTCGCCGTGGAGCGCGGAGGGGTTGTAGCGGACGATATCGAGGCCGCTGCACTGGCGCGGGCCGTGTTCGCCGAAGGTGGCGATGAGAACGTAGCCGTCGGGGCGGACGGCGGTGGTGACGCGGTCGACGTAGGCACGGCGTTGTTCAGGCTCCGTGAGGAAGTGAAACACGGCGCGATCGTGCCAGAGGTCGTAGGCGGCTTGAGGGAGCGTGGCAGTGGTGATGTCGGCGGCGAGCCAGTTCACGTTGGCGGCTTTGCGGCCGAGACGATCGCGGGTGAAGGCCAGCGCGGCTTCGGCGATGTCAAGAACGGTGAGGTTCCGGTAACCGGCGTCGAGGAGATCATCGACGAGAGTGGATTCGCCGCCGCCGACGTCGATGACGCTGGCGGCGGGGGAAGTGAGTTTGCGGATGATGGCGAGCGAAGTTTCGAGATGCGGCTGGTACCAACTGACCTGATCGAAGGCCTTGGTCTGGTAGACCTGGTTCCAGTGCGAACGGGCTTCCATGGCTGCTAGCGGGTGCGGAACTTGGTGTTGAGCGCCGCGAGTTGGTCTTCCAGGCTCTTCTTCGGCGGCTGTTGCTTAGGTGCGGGTTGACCCTTCTGCGGCGGGCGCGAGCCACCGCCACCGCCGGCGGGCTTGGGCTCACAGGCCTTCATGGAGAGGGCGACGCGCTTGGTTTTGGGGTCGGCCGTAAGGACCTGGACCTTGACGATCTGGCCGGCTTTCACGAACTCGGCCGGATCCTTGACGAAGCGGTTGCTAAGTTCGCTGACGTGGACGAGGCCATCCTGGTGAACGCCGATGTCGACGAAGGCGCCGAAGCGGGTGACGTTGGTGATGACGCCTTCGAGTTGCATGCCGGGCTTGAGGTCGACGATTTCCTTGACGTCATCGCGGAAGCTGGGCAATTGGAAGGTGTCGCGAGGGTCGCGGCCGGGCTTGCGGAGTTCTTCTTTAATATCGGTGAGGGTGTAGGAGCCGGCCTGTTCGGTGCGGAAGGCCTGGATGTCGACGTTTTCGATGAGCTTGGGATTGGCGATAAGGTCGGCGAGGCTGACCTTGAGCGAGTCAGCGATCTTTTCGACGATGTCGTAGGACTCGGGGTGCACGGCCGTGACATCGAGCGGGTTATCGCCGCCGCGGATGCGGAGGAAGCCGGCGGCCAACTGGAAGGTCTTGGGGCCGAGGCCGCTCACTTCCATCAACTGCTTGCGATTGCGGAAACGGCCGTTCTGGTTGCGGAACTCGACGATGTTCTGAGCGGTGCGTTCGTTGAGGCCGGAGACGTGCCGGAGGAGCGGGACGGAGGCGGTGTTGAGGTCGACACCGACGCGGTTGACGCAGGATTCGACGGTGGCTTCCAGGCTCTGTTTGAGGCGGCGCTGGTCGACATCGTGCTGGTACTGGCCGACGCCGATGGATTTGGGGTCGACCTTGACGAGTTCGGCAAGGGGGTCCTGCAGGCGGCGGGCAATGGAGATGGCTCCGCGGACGGTGAGGTCGAGGTCAGGGAATTCCTGGCGGGCGACGTCGGAAGCGGAGTAGACGCTGGCGCCGGACTCGCTGACGACGACGCTGAAGACCTTCGATAGGCCGGCCTGACGAAGGAAGTCGTTAACGAAGGCGGAGGTTTCGCGGGAGGCGGTGCCGTTGCCGATGGCGAGGGCCTGTACGTTATGGCGGGCGATGAGCGACGCCAGCGTTTTCACGGAACCGGCCAAGTCATTTTTGGGCTCGTGCGGGTAGATGACGGAGTGTTCCAGGAACTTGCCGGTGTTGTCGACGACGGCGATCTTGCAGCCGGTGCGGATGCCGGGGTCAATGCCGATGACGGAGAGCATGCCGGCGGGCGGGGAAAGGAGGAGGTTTTCGAGGTTGTCTCGGAAGACCTTGATGGCGTCTTCGTCGGAGCGGTCCTTGAGTTCCAGGCGGACTTCCGTCTGGATGGAGGGATTCAAGAGGCGCTCATAGGAATCGGTGATGGCGTCGCGGAGGTGATAGGCGGTGTCGCCGTTGGACTTGATGACCTGGGATTCGAGCCAGGTGACGGGGCCGGCGGATTCGAGCTCGATTTCGAAGTGGAGGACGCCTTCCTTGGCGCCGCGGCGGATGGCCAGCATGCGGTGGGAAGGGATTTTGGAGGCGGGCTCGCGGAACTCGTAGTATTGCGTGTACTTGCTTTCGGGATCTTCGACGCCTTCGATGCGGCGGCTGACAACCATGCCGCCTTCGGCCATCATGGCGCGGACTTTCTTACGGAAGTCGGCATTTTCGCTGACCACTTCGGCGATGATGTGGCGGGCGCCTTCGAGCGCTTCGTCGATGCTGTTGACTTCCTTTTCGGCGCTGACGAAGGTGGCGGCGAGTTCATAGAGATCGCCGGCGCCTTCGGCCTGTTCCCAAAGGAAGTTGGCGAGCGGTTCCAGACCCTTGTCGCGCGCGATGGAAGCTTTAGTGCGGCGCTTGGGCTTGTAGGGAAGGTAGAGATCCTCGAGCTCGTTCTTCTCCATGGTAGCTTCGATCTTCTTGCGAAGCTCGTCGGTGAGTTTGCCCTGCTCCTGGATGGACTGCAGAATGCTGGCGCGGCGGTCTTCCAGCTCGCGGAAGTATTCCAGCTTTTCCTGCGTATCGCGGATCTGGACCTCATCCAGGTTGCCCGTGGCTTCTTTGCGGTAACGGGCGATGAAGGGTACGGTGGCGCCTTCGTCCAGCAGTTCAATGGTGGCAACGAGACTCTTGAGCGGTACGTTGATCAACTGCGCGATGTGGACCAGGACGGAAGGGGCCAACGGGGTGGGACTTGCTGCAGACATCCTTTCCATATTCGCGCAGCCGGGCGGGGAGTGTATAGGGCGGTGCGGCGGATTTTGGGCTTGACAAGTTGGAGACGCGATGACCAAGAAAGTTTCTCGCCAAGCCCGCCAAGCTCGCTAAGAAGACCGAACAACCCAGAGAGTGATCGCTGTGAGATCAGTCGGCGGCGCGGACCCAGCCGTAAGCGTCGTTGGAGCGGGGGATGGCGGCGTCGTTATAGGCGGTCTTGAGTTTGTCGAGAGCGTCGGGTGCGAGGGGTTTGCGTTTCTTCTTGAGATCAAGGCCGTAGATCCTGGCGGCATTAAGACCGAAGATGTTGGCTTTGTCTTTCTTTGTGAGCTTCTTGTAGCCGAACTTCTCACACATTTCGTCGGAGATCTGGAAGCGCTTGAAGGCGTCGATGACCCATTGGGGCGATCCCCACCAGAGGCAATCGGTGCCCCAGACGACGTGGTCGGAGCCGTAGTATTTGATGTTCTTGCCGATGCCGTGCATGGCCATGACGGGGTCGGCGATGACGAGCGGGCCGAAGAAGCTGCCGATCTCGGGGTAGAGGTTGTTGATCTTCGGATTGCGTTTTTTGATGTCCATGAGGATGGCGTGCCAGGCGAAGTCGCCCGTGGTGGGGTCATACTCGTTGGATTTCTTCCAGTCGGGCTCGAAGGGGCCGTGCTTAAGGGCGGAGTGATAGACGACGAAGGTGAAATCGGGGTTGTTGAGGGCGGCCTTCTCCATGTCCTTGGGATTGGCGAGGTGGCCTAAGGTGCGGCTCTGGTAGCTGTAGCCTTTGTGGACGCTGATGGTTTTGATGCCGCGCTTCTTGCTCTCTTCGATGAACCACGCGGAGTGTTCGTCGTCGCATTGGAAGCCGCCGCCGGAACTGCCCGGGTCGGTGTGGCAATACCACTTCCAGGAGGCGATCTTATATTGGTTGATCTCGCGGTCCATCTGTTCGAGGAGTTGGGTTTTGTCGGGCTGGTTGGCGATGCGGTCCCAGTAATGGTTGGGGGCGAGGTTGCCCTGGGAGAAGGCGCGGGTGGAGCCGGAGAGGCGATTGATCTCGTCGCGGGCGTTGGCCATGAGCCAACTGGGCAGGACACCGCCGCCTCGGGCGCGGCCTTCGAGAACCTTGCCTTGCGCGTCGCGGAGTTTCTCGCGGCCGGGGACGCCGGAGATGACCAGGCAGTCGGTTTCCGAATCGAAGAGCATCTCCTTGACGAAGTTGCGGAACCCGTAGGCTTCCTTGGTTTCGGCAAGCTGGAAGCCCATGTTCTTGACGAACTCCATGTTGCGGAAGTTGAGGGCATAGCCGTCGGTGAAGTGGGCCTGGACGTCGAAGACGAAGTACTCGCCTTTAGGCCATTTCTCGGCGGAGGCGGCGGGCTCCCAGGTTTCGGCTTCGTCGACATCGAAGGCGTTGCTGCCCCAGACCTGGTTGGAGGCGAGGAAGCAGGTGGCCATGCCCATGGCGGTGGACATGAAGGCGCGGCGGTCCATGCCGAGTTTCCGGGCGCGGAGTTCCGACATGTCCCCGATGAGGGCCTCGACCTTCTTCTGTTGTTCGGATTGGGGGCGGGGGATGTACTCCTCGTTAGAGACGAGCTGAGTGGGAACGGGCGAGATGACGTTTTTGCGACGGTCGCGGTCGGCTTTTCGGATCCACATGGGCGGCGCCTCCTTCGGTGTGAGGAAATCATAGCAGGGACAATGAAGGGATGACTTGCATGCCGGATGGAGATGCGTTGCGAGGGAAAGTGGCGCTGGTGGCGGGCGCCACGCGAGGCGCGGGGCGGGGGATTGCGGCGGCGTTGGGTGAGGCGGGGGCAACAGTGATCTGCACCGGACGCACCACGCGCGGGCGGCGTTCCGAATACAACCGCAGTGAGACGATTGAAGAAACGGCGGAACTGGTTTCGGAGCTTGGCGGGATAGGCGTGGCGATTCCCACGGATCACCTGGAGCCGGAGCAAGTGCGCGCCCTGGCGGCTCAGGTGGATGAGGAGTATGGGCGTCTGGATGTGCTGGTGAACGATATCTGGGGTGCCGAAACGTTGAAGGGCGGGCCGGCGGAGTGGGACACCCCGATCTGGGAGCATGACCTGGAGAAGGGGCTGCGCATCCTGCGGTTGGCGATTGACACGCACCTGATTACGTCGCATTACCTGCTGCCGCTGCTGATCCGGAGACCGGGCGGGCTGCTGGTGGAGGTGACGGATGGGACGAATGACTACAATGCGTCGCATTATCGGATCTCGGTCTACTATGACTTGGCGAAGGTGGCCGTGAATCGGCTGGCATTCAGCCAGGGGCATGAGTTGGCAAAGCACGGCGGGACGGCTTTGGCGATTACGCCTGGATGGATGCGGAGCGAGATCATGCTGGAGACATTCGGTGTGAGGGAAGAGAACTGGCGGACGGCGGTGGGTACGACGGCACCGGAGGGTTTCGGGATGTCGGAGACGCCGCGGTATGTGGGGCGTGCCGTTGCGGCGGTGGCGGCGGACGCGGAGAAGGCGCGCTGGAACCAGAAGTCCGTGAGTTCGGGCGAATTGGCGGGTGTTTATGGCTTCCGTGATGTGGATGGGGCGCAGCCGGACATTTGGCCGAAGCTAGGCTTGTTGTAAGCTCAACATCAGCATGCGGCGCCTAGGACTGATGGCTGGATTCGGGATGTTGCTGGTGGTTGGGATACGGAACCATCCGGAGGCCCGCGCGGGGCAGGCAGCGGTGTCGCATTCGTTGGAGGGACACGAGGACCTGAGTTTTTGGATCAATCACAACGGGCTGATTGAGATCGACTACGAGGGCGAAGTTGGGTTTGGCGATATGGCGCGGTTTCTGATGCGGCGGCGATCGCTGGCGCCGGCGTTGCAATCGCTGCGGGACCGCTTTGTGTTCCGGTCGGTGGACATGAAGACGCTAGACCGGGGCGAGTTTGTGGGGCGTACGGATTATGTATTGGGGCAGGGGCGGATCTTCAACCTTCCAGTGATTCGCGATGGCAAGGGCTATCTGCGGAAGGTGGTGGAGAAGGAGACCGGCGTTCACAAACGAGTGATTGACGGGCGGGAATACACGTTTGATGTGCGGCCGCTGCATAAGCTGACGGTGCATCTGGCGGAGCCTTCGCGGGTGTATCTGACGGGGGCGGATGGGTTGGCGTATGCGCCGAAGGGATCGGTGAATCGCTACATTTCGGAGGCTGCGGAGCCGTTCTTTCACGCCGAGGGCACGTTTTCGATCGAGTTGCCGGCGGGCGAGACGCGGATAGAAGTGACGCGTGGGACGGAGTATGAGTTGGTGTCACGCACGGTGCGTCTGGATGGGCCGCAGGAGGTGACGATGCGGCCGCAGCGTTGGACGTACCAGGCGGCGCTGGGCTGGTATGCGGCCGATGCGCACATTCACGCCAACTACACGGCGCCGCATCATCAGGTGGTCACGCGGGATGACGTGCGGCTGTACACGCTGGCGGAAGATTTGAACATTCCGAACATGGTGGTGGCGAATTCTTCGGGCGATGTGGTGCATGATCGCAAGTGGTTTGAAGGGAAGGTGTCGGACCTGCTGCCGGCGCCGTACTTCGTGTATTGGAACGAGGAGATGCGGAATGCGGGGTTGTACGGGCACATGTGTTTCTTCAACTTGAAGAAGCTGGTGGAGCCTTTGTACACGGGGTTTCGGGGATCGGAACAGCCGGATGATTATCCGGCGAACTACACGCAGGCGAAGGCCGCGCGGGCGCAGGGCGGCGCGGTGACGTATGCGCATCCGGGCTATGGGGCGAACTTCGAGCAGGCCAGCATGCGGGAGATGCCCGTGGATTTGGCATTGGGCGAGATCGATGCGATGGATGTGCTGTCGAATAATCCGGAAGATGTGGCGCTGGAGTTGTGGTACCGGCTGTTGAACTGCGGGTTCCGGTTGGGGATTTCGGCCGGCACGGACAGTTTCACGAACGTGGCGGATCACTACCTGCCGGGCGGCGGGCGAGTGTATGCGAAGGTGGACGGGCCGCCGACTTATGAGAACTGGGTGAAGGCTTTCAAGGCGGGGCGGACGTTTGCCACGAATGGTCCGACGCTGTATTTGACGGTGAACGGGGCGGTGCCGGGGTCGGTGCTGAAGTTTGAGGAGGGTCCGGCGCGGGTGCGAGTGGATGTGACGATGAAGTCGGCGCTGGCGATGCAGACCGATGAAGTGGAGTTGGTGGTGAATGGGAAGGCGCAGCCGATGATGCGGACGTTGGAACTGGACCGCAGTTCATGGATTGCGGCGCGGGTGCGCGGGGCGGGCAACCGGATGGTGGTGAATGATGACCGGGTGTTCGCGCATACCAGTCCGGTGTACGTGCAGATCGGCGGGAAGCCGGTGCGGTCGCCGGAGGATGCGGCGTTCTGGGTGGAGTGGATCGATAAGCTGATTGCGCGGACCGAACAGCGGGGGCAGTTTTCGACGGCGGCGAAGAAACAGGAAGTGCTGGCGCTGTTCAAGAAGGCGCGCGAGGTTTATTTGCGCTGACGGAGGCCGGAAGCGCTGCGGCCGTCGTTGGTCTTCTTGCGCCAGATCTGGAGAAGGGCGGAGAGTTCGTCCTTCTTACGGAGGTGGGCGCGGAGGTCGACGAGGTTGTCGATTTCCATGGGGTCCTGGGCGATGTTGAAGAGGTGAGTGGGCTCGCCTTCGCGGTCGGTGACTAATTTGTCGAAGCCGCGCACAACCATCCGCCACTCTGTGGGGTTTCTTAGTTTGCCCTGGCAGAAGACGGATTCGGGGCGCTCGCCTTTGCCGGTGCGGAGGAGGGTGGACCAGTCGCGACCCTGCATGTTTGGATCAGGGCCGCGCTGCAGGAATCCAAGGACAGTCGGATAGATGTCCACGTGAGAGATGAGGATATCGCTGCTGGTGCCTGCCGTCAGCATGCCGGGAAAGCGGAAGACTAGGGGAACGCGGGCGGATTCTTCGTAGGGTTCGTCGGCTCCGGTGGTGCCGTGGGCTCCGGCGAGGTCTCCGGAGGTGGCGGTGAAGATGACGGGGGACTGCGGATTGAGTTTGTCGAGTATGGCGCCGAGTTGACGGTCCATGTCTAGGATACGTGCATCGTAGGTGGGTTTGGTGGAGCGAAGGGACGCGACCTGGAGGTCGCCCCCGCCGCCGCCAAGGCTATGGCGGGCTGCGGCAGGCGTGGACGCCTGCCCCACTATGGCGTGGGCGAACATACCGGAGGAAAGCACCGCGTGGGCAGATTCATCCTGAGGGCAGGTGGCGTAGGCTCTGGTGCAGTACAGGCTTTCTTTTTGCAGGCGTTGCAGGTTGGTGGTTTGCTCCGGGGGCCAGCCGCGCCAGCCTTCGGCCACGATCAGCAACACGCCAGGCTGGGGGCCGCTTTGGGCCAGGGCAGCCGCGCCGAATATTTGTAGGAAATGCCTGCGTAGCATGCTGGCTATAATTGGTTCAATCTATTCATTGTAAGGAGTCGCCTTGGGCAGCAACTTCCGTCCCCTTCCGCCGCGCGCGAATGCCGGTCCGGTCCGGACCGCAGACCGTTATTTCGAGATCAAGTCCGACGTACATAAGAAGCTTATTGGGGTTTTGAACCTGGAGAAAGTTTCTTCGCTGCCGAAGGATCGGGTGCGGGCTGAGATTGGCCGTGTTGTCGAACGGCTGATCGAAGAAGAGCGGATTCCGATGACCACCGCCGAGCAGAACAAGATGGTGGAGGAGGTGCTGGACGAAGTTCTGGGATTGGGGCCCCTGGAACCGCTGCTGAAAGAGCCTACCATCTCGGATATCCTCGTCAACGGTTACAACAAGGTTTACATCGAACGGCAGGGCAAGCTGTCGTTGAGTCCGGTGCGGTTCAAGGATAACGCGCACCTGCTGCATATCATTGAGAAGATCGTGTCGCAGGTGGGACGGCGTGTGGACGAAGCACAGCCGATCGTGGACGCGCGGTTGTTGGACGGCTCGCGCGTGAACGCGATCATCAGCCCGCTGGCGCTGGATGGTCCGGCGCTGTCGATTCGCCGCTTCGGCCGCCACGTCATTACGAACGATGAGATGGTGGCGAACAAGACCATCACGAACATGATGCTGCGCTTTCTGGCGGCGGCGGTGCAGTCGAAGGCGACGATTCTGATCTCCGGGGGTACCGGTTCCGGTAAGACGACGACGCTGAATGCGATGTCGCGGTTTATCCCGGAGGACGAGCGGATCATCACGATTGAGGACACGGCCGAATTGCAGTTGCAGCAGCGGCACGTGGTGAAGTTCGAGACGCGGCCGCCGAACGTGAACCGGGAAGGCGGGGTGAACCAGCGGCAGTTGTTGCGGACGGCGCTGCGTATGCGGCCGGACCGCATCATCGTGGGTGAGTGCCGCGGCGCCGAGGCGTTGGACATGCTGCAGGCGATGAATACCGGTGTGGAGGGATCGATGACGACGATCCACGCCAACACGCCGCGCGATGCGTTTTCGCGTCTGGAAGCGATGATCCTGATGGCGGACCTGGAGATACCGAATCGCGTCATTGTGCAACAGTTGGCCAGTGCGATCAAGATTGTGCTGCAGGTGACGCGATTGCAGGACGGGTCGCGTAAGATCGTGAGTATTTCGGAAGTGACGGGTGTGGAGGAAGACCGCGTCGGCACGAAGGACATCTTCTTTTTCGACCGCAGTGGGGTGAGCGACTCGGGCAAGGTGCAGGGGCGGTTCCGGTGGTCGGGTTATACGCCGAAGATCCTGGAGCGTATGAAGCAGATGGGCATTGCGCTGCCGCAGGGGATTTTCGATGAAGTGGTGGAAGTGAACCTGTAATGGGTACGAAGCTGACACGGCGGGAGGCCGCGGCACTGGCGGCGTTGGGAGCGAGTGCGCTGCAGGCGCAGCAGGTGGCGGCGCGTGTTTATACGGGAGCGCTGGATGGCTTGGAGAGCCGCGTGCAGCAGGCGGCCTTCGATACCGAGGCGTACGGGCAGGAACGCTACAAGTCGGCGCCGATGCGCCTGACTTTCAACGCGACGGCGAGGAAGCCTGCCGAGGCATGGCAGAAGAAATTGCGGAGCAAGGTGGCGGAGTTGGTGGGCGGCTTTCCGTCGCAGCGCGGCGATCTGAAGCCGGTGACGCTGGAGACGCGCGATTTCCCGGGCTATAGGCGCGAGAAGTTTGTGATTGAGACGCGGCCGGGACTGCACCTGTTGGGTTATCTGTTGACGCCGAAGCAGGGCAAGGCGCCGCATCCGGCCGTGATTTGCCTCCCGGGCCATGGCCGCGGGGTTGACGATATCGTCGGTATCGACGATAAGGGCCGCGAACGTACGGATAAGGCCGGCTATCAGCACGATTTCGCCTTGCAGGTGGTGGAGAAGGGGATGGCGGCGGTGGCGATCGAGCAGTTAGCGTTCGGCTGCCGGCGCGATGCGCGGAGCCGCAAGGGTGGATTGGGGCGGTCGTCGTGCCAGCCTTCGGCGGGGGCGGCGTTGTTGTTGGGCGAGACGATGGTGGGCTGGCGGGTGTGGGATGTGATGCGCACCATCGATTGGATTGAGACCCGCAAGGAGTTGGATGCCAAACGGGTGGGGGTGACCGGCATCAGCGGCGGCGGCACCATCACGGCATTTTCGGCGGCGCTGGACACGCGCATCCAGGCGGCGTTTGCGAGCGGCTATCTGTGTACGTTTCGCGATTCGATCTACAGCATCAGCCATTGCATCGACAACTACGTGCCGGGCATTCTGCAATGGGGCGAGATGTACGATGTGGCGGGCCTGATCGCGCCGAGGCCATTCTTTGCCGAATCGGGCACGCGGGACGATATCTTCCCGGTGAACGCGGCGAAGGAGAGCTTTGCGAAGGTGAAGCGCGTGTATGAGGTGTTCGGGGCAGGAGATAAGGCCGGCCACGAGATCTTCGAAGGCGAGCATAGCTGGCACGGCGCGCAGGGGATCCCGTTCCTGGCCAAGCACCTGGGTGCATGATGACGGAGGATGCGGCCGCCGCGGCGATTCGGGTGACCGATCTGCGCAAGTATTACGGCAGCAAAGCCGCGGTGGACGGGCTTTCGCTGACGGTGCCGCGCGGCTGTTTCTTCGGGTTTCTGGGGCCGAACGGCGCGGGCAAGACGACGACCATCAAGATGCTGATGGGGCTGGCGGAGCCGAATTCCGGAGAGATCGAAATGCTGGGGCACCGGCTTCCGGCCGGGGAACAGGAAGTAAAGGCGCGGATCGGGCTGGTGCCGGATGAAACGCTGCTGTTCGATCATCTGACGGGCACGGAGTTCCTGGAGTTCGTGGGACGCATGTACCGCCTGGAACGGCGCACGGCGCAGGAGCGGGCGCGGGAGTTGATGTCGCTGTTTGAGTTGGACCATGCGGCGCGAAAGATGATCGGCGAGTATTCGAAGGGCATGCGGAAGCGGGTGGCGATGGCGGCCTCCATGATCCACCGGCCGGATCTGTTCCTGATGGACGAGCCGTTTGAGGGCGTGGATGCGGTGGGGGCGCGGCGCATGAAAGACCTGCTGCTGGAGCAGGTGCGGCGCGGGGCGACGGTGTTTCTGACATCGCACGTGCTGGAGGTGGTGGAGCGGCTGTGCGAGCGGGTGGCCATCATCCATGAGGGCAAACTGGTGGTGGAATCGGAGATGGCGGACCTGCGCAGCGGATCAGAGACGCTGGAGGATATCTTTGTGCGAGTGGTGGGCGGCGGGCGGCAGACCGAATCGCTGGATTGGTTATGAACGGGCAACTGGGCGCGATTCTGTGGGCCCAGTGGCGTAGCCTGCTGAACCTGTATCCGCGGCGGGACAAGGCCGGGATGATCTTCACGGGTGTGGTGACGGTGCTGTGGTACGGGTTGTGGGTGCTGGGGTCGGCGGGGTTGGCGCTGTTGGTGTCGGAAGCGGAAGATCGTGAGTCGGTGCTGCGCTTTCTGGGACCCGGGCTGCTGATGGCATTTCTGTACTGGCAGGTAATTCCGGTGCTGATGGTATCAACCGGGGCTTCTATCGAACTTCGCAAGATCCGGGTGTATCCGGTGCCGCACGGGAGCCTGTTTGGGATGGAAGTGGCGCTGCGGATCACGACGGCAGTGGAAATGGTGCTGATGCTGCTGGGGGCGACGGTTGGCGTGGCGGCGAATCCGCACCTGCGGCTGTGGCACACGGTGGCCTTTGTGCCGTACCTGCTGTTCAACCTGTTTCTGTCGGCGGGGATTCGCGATGTGATTACCCGGATGCTGGCGTGGCGGCGATTTCGGGAAGTCTTTATTCTGCTGCTGGTGCTGCTGGCGGCGCTGCCGCAGATGGTGCTGCGAAACGGCGTGCCGGAGGATGGGCGTGGGTGGGTGCCGACGGCGCCGTCGCCTTTGTGGCCGTGGTCGGCAACGGCGCGGTTGGTGGCGGGGGATTGGGGGTGGCTGCCAGTGGCGGCGCTGTTGGGCTGGACAGCGGGGGCCTTCGCGTTCGGGCGTTGGATGTTCGAGCGCGGACTGCGATTTGACGAAGAGGCGGCGCGGGCGACGCCGATGGAGCGCGGGCGTGGTGCGTCCTGGATGGAGTATTTCTATGCGCTGCCGGGGCGGCTGTTCCGGGATCCGCTGGCGTGCATGGTGGAGAAGGAATTGCGGTCCCTGGCACGGTCGCCAAGGTTTCGGATCGTGTTTCTGATGGGGTTTTCCTTTGGGCTGTTGATCTGGCTGCCGATGGCGTTTGGCGAGCGGCGGGGCGTGATGGCGGATCACTTTCTGGTGATTGTGAGCGGCTATGCGGTGATGCTGCTGAGCGAAGTGACCATCTGGAATGTGTTCGGCTTTGACCGGACGGCAGCGCAGATGTACTGGGTGGCCCCGGTATCGGCGGTGCAGGCGGTGCTGGCGAAGAATGCCAGTGCGGCGATTTTCGTGTTGCTGGAGGTGGTCATCATCACGACGGTGTGTGTGGTGTTCCGGCTGCCAGTGACGCCGCGGATGGTGTTGGACACGGTGCTGGTGATCGCGGTGCTGCTGTTGTTCTTGATGGGGGTGGGGAACTGGAGTTCGCTGCGGTTTGCGCGGCCGGTGGATCCGGACCAGAACTGGAAGCGAGGCGCGACGTCGCGGTTTCAGGCGATGCTGTTGCTGTTGTACCCGGTGGTGGCGCTGCCGTTCGTGTTTGCGTTTTTTGCCAAGCGGGCGTGGGAGGCCGAGTGGCCGTTTTATGTGGTGTTAGCGGCGACGGCGGCGGTGGGCGGCTGTTTGTATTGGGGGACGCTGGAGTGGGTGGGCAGGGAAGCGCTGGCGCGTCGCGAGCGAATTTTGGGGCTGCTGTCGGGCGGTGGCGATCCGATTCTGTCGTAGGGTAGGGCGGCCGGAATTGGATCGCGGCCACCCTTATCACAACCATGCGCCATCTACTAAGTCAGGCGCAGGCTGGTGTGGATTCTCTCTCATCGATTCCGAGATGTTTTGCAGGTAAGAAAAGGCGCGCGAGAATAGGAGGTCCATGGCCGAAGTTAGTACCGAGCTATTTCTGATGACGGTGGCGCTGATTGGCGCGGTGATCGTGATCTCCGCGCTGTTATCGGGGCTGGTGGAGCGGACCGGGTTGCCGCAGGTGGCCATATTCCTGGGGTTGGGTGCGCTGATCGGGCCGGCGGGATTGGGATTGGTGAGCGCGGATGTGCATTCGCCGCTGTTGCGCGTGGTGGGAACGCTGAGCCTGGTGCTGGTGCTGTTCACCGATGCGGTTTCGCTGAACCTGACCGAGGTTCGAAGAAACAAGGGGCTGTCGGCGCTGGTGCTGGGGCCGGGCACGCTGCTGTCGGCAGCTTTGCGTACTTTGCTGGCTTGGTGGCTTTTGGGGCTGGATGTCGCATCGGCGATGGTTGTGGGTTTCGCGCTGGCCTCGTCCGATCCGGTGATGCTGCGCGGCATTCTGCGGAGGCCGGGGTTGGATGCGCGCGTCAAGCAGGCGTTGCGATTGGAAGGCGGTATGAACGACGCGGTGCTGCTGCCAGTAGTGTTGGTGGGTATCGCGATTATGCAGCAGGGGCGTGCGTTGACGGGGGCCGAATGGGGGCAACTGGCGATGAAGGTGCTGCTACTGAGTCCGCTGGCGGGCGTATTGGTGGGGTTGGCGGCGGTGGCGATGCTGGAGTTCGCGCGTAAGAAGGCGGGGGTACGGCGCGATTACGAGTCCATCTATTCGCTGGGAGTGGCGTTCGCGGCATTTGCGGCGGCCGAGTCGGTGCATGGCAGCGGGTTTTTAGCGGCGTTTGCCGCGGGTGTGACGATTGCGGCCCTGGACGTGGAGTTGTGCGACTGCTTCCTGGAGTACGGCGAAACAACGGCGGAGATGGCGTTGATGTTCGCCTTCGTGCTGTTTGGGACGTCACTGATCTGGACGGGACTGGCGTTGGCCAGTGTATCGACGGTGTTGTTCACGGTGGGGGTATTCGGGTCGCGCTTGGCGGCGTTCCTACCGGCGCTGCTGCCGGTGCCGCTGCCGTGGCGGGATCGCGCGCTGATTGCATGGTTTGGTCCGGCGGGGCTTAGCTCGCTGCTGCTGGTGCTGCTGCCGGTGTTGGCGGGAGTGCCGAACACAGAGCGGCTGGTGACCATCTGTTGTCTGGTGGTGTTGTGTTCGGTGGTGCTGCATGGGTTGTCGCCGCTGGTGCTGATCCGGGAGGAAAAGGGGACTGCGGCGGTGGTGCCGGTGGCGAGTGCGGCGGTTCCGACGGGTGGCCTGCCGGATGCCGAGTATCTGACGCTCGATGAGGTGGACCGGCTGCAACAGCGGGGCGAGGCGGTTTTGATCGCCGATTCGCGGACGCAGCGTACGTGGGAGGACTCCGATGAGCAGATTCCCGGGGCGGCGCGGTTGCATCCGGACTATCCGGTGCGGGACGCCGAGCAGGCTGGGATCGGGAAGGGGACGGTGCTGGCCGTCCTGTGTGCTTGACCAAACGAAGCCACCAGCGCCCGTGTGGCGCGGCAATTGAGGCAGGCCGGATGGGAAGGGGCGCGGGCGTTGCGCGGGGGATGGGAGGGGTGGGTGTCGGGGGGACGAGTGGTGGAGAAGCGGCGCGGGGCGGGCAACTAAGGTTTTTCCCTCAGTACGGTGGCTCGACCTTAGGCTATTCCCGAGTCGATTCTCATGGCGAACTCGGTATCACGCTTATTGGTATTGACTGCTGTCTACTCTAGTGTGGGAACAGGAGTCAATTCCTCCAATCAGGCCGAGTGCTGGATAGCCTCGGGGCCTACCGGGGGAGAAGTAAGGAAGGTGCAGTGATGCTGAAGGGAGCAATCATCTGTCCGGACGAAGAACTTTGTCAGAAGCTGGAAGAGCTTCTCCAGGACATGTCGGTCGTGTCATTGACGCGATCGGTTCCGCGCTATCCCAATGCGAATGAATTGAGCCGGACCTTGCGGGCCAATGCGCCGCAGGTATTGTTTCTGAGCGTGGAGAATTTGAGCCGCGCGCTGGAGATTGTCACGGCGGCCGAGGCGCACTTGCCCGGTGTCCAGATAGTGGCGATTAACCGGACGGCAGATCCGGCGACACTGCTGGAAGTGATGCGGAGCGGGATACGGGAGTTCATTACGCTTCCGTTTGAACGCAAGAACATGGGGGATGCGCTCTCCCGTGTGAAGGAGATTCTGGACCGGCGGCCGATCCAGATGGAGCACACCGACCTGGTGTTTTCGTTCCTGCCGGCGAAGCCGGGGGTGGGGGCGACAACGATTGCGACGAATACGGCGATGGCGGTGAGCCGATTGCCGGAGCAGCGATCGCTGCTGCTGGATTTGGACTTGAACTCCGGGATGATCCGGTTTCTGCTGCAACTGGAGAACACGTTCAGCCTGACCGATGCGGCGGAGCGTTCGTTGCAGATGGACGAGAGCATGTGGCCGCAATTGGTGACCTCCATTGGGAGCCTGGATGTGGTGCACTCGGGGCGGCTGAATCCGGACAAGCGGTTGGAAGGCACGCATATCCGCCACATTATGGACTTTGCGCGGCGGAACTACCGCGCGGTGTTCCTGGATCTGTCGGGCAACCTGGAGCGGTTCTCGGTGGAGGCGATGCACGAGAGCAAGAAGATCTTTCTGGTGGTGACGCCGGAGGTGCCTTCTCTACACCTGGCCCGTGAGAAGCTGCAGTATCTGCGGTTGATGGATTTGGCCGACCGTGTGGCGATTCTGTTGAACCGCTGCCAGAAGCGGGCGGTGGTGAGTCCGGCGCAGGTGGAGGATCTGCTGCAGCAGCCGGTGCTGATGACGTTTGCCAATGATTACCAGGGCGTGCACCGGGCGATGACGGCGGGCAAGGCGGTGGACGCGGGGTCGGAACTGGGCCGGCAGTTCGCGCAGCTGGCGCAGTATTCGCTGGACATCAAGCACGCCGCAACGGCGGAGCCGAAGAAGCGGCTGGCGGAGTATCTATCGATTCTGCCGTCGCCGGTATCCTTGTTTTCGGCCAAGAAGGGCGTAAGTTAACAGGTGCTGGGGGAACGCGTGGGCTACAATTGCCCGCATGCGTTCCCTTTTCCTGTTGGCTTGTGTGGTGACGTTCGGCTGGTCGCAAACAGACTCGCTGTGGACGCCGGAGCATTCGCTACGTGTGAAGAAGGTGGGGTCCGTGGTGCCGTCTCCGGACGGGGCGGCGGCGGTGTGGACCGAGACGCGGGCGATCACCGAAGCGGATAAGAGCGAATATCTCACGCACATTTTTCTATATCGCCACGGTAAGGCGACGCAGTTGACGCGCGGGGAGAAAAGCGCGGAGAGTCCGCAGTTTTCCGGCGATGGCAAGTGGCTGTTTTTCTCGTCGGCGCGGGAGGGGAAGAAGAACGTATACCGGCTGCCGCTGGATGGCGGCGAGGCCGAGAGGTTGACGGATTGGAAAGGCGCGATGGGTGCGTACCAACTGTCGCCCGATGGCAAGTGGATCGCGTTTACAGGTGCGGAGGAAGATAAGGACGAGGAGAAGGCTCGCAAGGAAAAGCGCGATCTCAAGGTGATTGATGAGAAGAACCGGAACCAGTCGCTGTGGCTGGTTGCGGTGGAGGCTGCCAACGACGGGAAGCGCACGCCGAAGAAGGTCGGCAATATCGCGACGCACGTGGGGGATTTCCGGTGGTCGCCGGACAGCCGCCGCATTGCCTTTGAGCAGCGTCCGACGCCGGAGTTCAACGACGGGCGGAAGGCGGACTTGGCGGAAGTGGATGTGGAGAGCGGGGTAGTGAAGGCTCTGGCGGCGGGAAAAGCCACCGAGACCTCGCCCTACTACTCGCCGGATGGGCGGTACCTGGCTTTTGTGAAGAGCGATGAGAAGGCGTCGCGGATTACGGGGAACCGTGTGACGCTGCTCGATCTGACGACGCAGGCCGAGCGGCCTCTGGCGGTGACACCGGACGAGACGCCGAACCTGCTGGGCTGGTCTCCGGATTCCAAGCGTGTGCTGGTGACCGAGGCGAAGCGTACGCGCACGGCGGTGTATGGCTTACCGGTGGACGGCCCGCTCGCGACAGTGTATGAGCCGGAGAAAGGCGTGCTGCAGCTAGAAGATCGCTTTTCCGCCGATGGGGCCTGGGCAGGTGCGGTGTATTCCAGTGCCGCGGAGCCGCCGGAGGCGTACCTGGTAAATCTGAAAACCGGCAAGCGGACGCAGGTGAGCCAGGCGAACACGTTCCCGAAGCCCGCAGTGGGCGAGACGAAGGTGATCACCTGGAAGAGCAAGGATGGCGGGGCGGTGGAGGGGCTGCTGACATTGCCGAACGGGTATGAGAGCGGGAAGCGCTACCCGCTGGCGTTGCTCATTCACGGCGGACCGGCGGGCATCTTCAGCGAGGCGTTTGTGGGGATGCCAGGGGTGCAGTCCGTGGCGGGCTTCGCGGCGAAGGGCTATGCGGTGCTGCGTGTGAATCCGCGCGGGTCGGTGGGGTACGGGCTGCGTTTCAAAGCGGCGAACTTCAAGGATTGGGGCGGCGGGGACTATGACGACATTATGACCGGCGTGGACCATGTGATCGCGCAGGGCATAGCCGATCCAGAGCACATGGCGGTGATGGGCTGGAGTTATGGCGGGTATATGACGTCATGGGTGATCTCGCAGACGCCGCGATTTAAGGCGGCGATTGTTGGGGCGGGGATTACCAACGTGTGGAGCATGTGGGGTACCAACGATATTCCCAGCGTGCTGGACGACTATTTCGACGGGTCGCCTTGGGAGCAGTTTGAGCTATATGCGAAGCGGTCCGGGCTATACCATGCGCGCAATGTGAAGACGCCGACACTGTTCCTGCATGGGGAGCAGGACCTGCGGGTGCCCATCGGGCAGGCGTATGAGTATTACCATGCGTTGAAGCAACTGGGAGTGACGACGCGAATGGTGGCGTATCCGCGGATGCCACATGGGCCGAATGAGCCGAAGTTTGCCCTGGACATTATGCAGCGGCATCTGGATTGGGTGGAGAAGTACGCACGATAGGCTTACGTTTGTAGTCGGCTCTGATGGTTCGCTATACGTTGGTCCTACTGTTGGTATGGATTCGTAGCCACAACCAATTCTCCTCGGAGCCCGATCATGTCTCCTTCTTTCCGTTTGGCGAGCGGCGCACTGCTTGCCGTGCTCGCAACATGTCTGTCTGTGCCGTGCGCCAATGGCGCCGTGATTTGCGATGAAGCTGTAGGCGGTGATTTGAACGAAAGGGGATGGGTTTAAGGTTTCCATCGATCCGCTCTACGTGATTACCTCGATTACGTTAACTACAACCAACTACTCTGGGCAGGACCTTCTCGCCGCAACCATTTTTCGTCCCTCTCCGTTCAGTGCCTACCAACAACTTGCCAGTCTCAGCGGAAATGTAGTGCGCAACTTTAACGTTCCCGTACTGACAACGAATGAGCTTGGCTTTTCTCTTCAGTTCCAAAACTCCATTGATGGGATAACGGCGTTCAACTGGGAGTGGAACATTGAGGTGGCGCAAGCGCCGACCGCCGTGCCGGAGGCATCCTCCGTGTCTCTGATGCCTGCTGGCCTCGCCGCGCTAACCGTGTTGGGCCGTTGTCGCATTTCCCGCCGCTCCTAAGTGCTCCCGCGCGCACGGGCGTTGGCCTCATCGGATATCATGCAGAGATCCGATTGGACCAACACCCGTGCGCGCCATGAAACCTCTCCTGTTCCTCCTCTGCCTACCGGCCCTCGCCGATCAAGTCGCCCTTCCGGGCCTGCGGCAACCCGTCGAGATCCTGCGCGACAAGTGGGGCATCCCGCATATCTACGCGCAAACCACCGAAGATCTGTTCTTCGCCCAAGGCTACATGGCGGCCCGCGACCGCCTGTTCCAACTCGATTTGTGGCGGCGTATCAACAGCGGGCACTTGGCGGAGGTGCAGGGGCCGGCGGCGATTCCCCGCGATCGGATCGCGCGGCTGGTACGGTATCGCGGTGATGCGAAGGCGGAGTGGGACGCCTATTCGCCCGATGCGCGCGCCATTACGGAGTCGTTCGTGCGCGGCATCAACGCCCGCATCGATTCGTTGAAGGGGAACTATGGGCTGGAGTTCAGACTAGCCGGGTATGCGCCGGCGAAGTGGGTGGCCGAGAACTGCATTGCACGCATTGCGGGCTTGCTGATGGTGCGTAATCTGCCGCGCGAGGTGGAGCGCGCCATGGACATCCGCGAGTATGGCGCGGCGATGATGGAGATGGTGAAGCCTCCGGATCCGTTCGTGAAGCTGCGGGTGCCGCCGGGGCTGGATTTGAAGCTGTTTCATGAAGGGATCCTGAAGGATCATGCGGCGGCGATCGGCAGTGCGCGGATCGACGTGGATCAGGGCAGCAACAACTGGGTGGTGGACGGGACGCGGTCGGTGACGGGCAAGCCGCTGCTGGCCAATGATCCGCACCGGCCGATTCACATTCCCTCGCTGCGGAAGAGCGTGCACCTGGTGGGTCCGGGGTGGAACGCGATCGGGTCGGGTGAGCCGGCGCTGCCGGGCATCGCGCTGGGGCACAACGAAGAGATTGCGTTCGGGTTCACGATTGTGGGCATCGACCAGGCGGACCTGTTTGTCGAGCGCACGAATCCAGCGAATGCGAAGCAGTACTGGCACAAGGGTGCGTGGAAGAACATGGAGGTGGAGCGGCAGTCCATCCACGTGAAGGGGCGCGCGGCGGAGAACGTGGAACTGCTGTACACGGTGCATGGTCCGGTGCTGTATGAGGATCGGGCGAAGCAGCGTGCCTATGCGTTGAAGTGGGCGGGCGCGGAGCCGGGCGGTGCAGGCTATCTGGGAGCGCTGGCGTTATCGCGGGCGAAGAACTGGGCGGATTTCCGCAAGGCCGCGGGCGGGTATAAGGTGCCGTCGGAGAACCTGGTGTACGCCGATCGGGCGGGGAACATCGGTTGGATCGCGAGCGGGTTGGCGCCGATTCGCAAGGGCTACGATGGCTTGCTGCCGGTGCCTGGCGATAGCGGCGACTATGAGTGGAGCGGGTTCTTAAGCATCGACCAGCATCCGCAGGAGTACAACCCGCCACGGCACTGGATCGCGACCGCGAATAGCAATATCCTGCCGGAGGGATACAAGCACCAACTGTCACATGAATGGGCGATGCCATTCCGCGCACATCGTGTGGCGGAGATGCTGACGGGAACGAAGAAGCTGAGCATCGAAGATATGCAGCGCATGCAGCAGGACGTGAACAGCCTGGCGGCGCGGCGGTTCCTCGATGTTGTGAAAAAGAAGAGCGCGGCTGGGGCGCCGTGGGCCGACATGCTGAAGTGGGACGGAACGATGAGCATGGATCGGATCGAGCCGACGATCTACGCGGTGTGGACGGCGCGGCTGCCTCAGTTTCTGTTGGACTCGCCGGCGGCGTCGCGCATGGAACTGACGACGGCGTTGAAGATGCTGGAAGCAGCGAAGGATGATAAGGCGCTGCGCGGGTCGTATGACCGGGCGATTGCCGAATTGACGCGGGATATGGGGGCGGACCGGAAGCAGTGGACGTGGGGCCGGCTGCATACGGTGACGTTCACACATCCCGTGAAGGCCACGGGAGCGAATGCGAAGCTGATGCATCGGGGGCCGATCTCGCGGCCGGGCGATGGGAATACGGTGAATTCCACCAGCGGCCCGAACTTCAAGCAAAGCGCGGGGGCCAGTTACCGGCAGATCATCGATGTCGCGGATTGGGACCGCTCGGTGATGACGAACGTGCCGGGGGAGTCCGGCGATCCGACAAGCGCGTTCTACAGCAATCTGCTGGAGGAATGGGCGACGGGCAAGTATCACCCGATGCTGTACTCGCGGAAAGCGATTGAAGCGGCAACCGCGGAGAAGGTCCAGTTGGTGCCGGCGAAGTAGGCGCTACTTTGTGACGGCAACCGCGTCGTTCACGCGCGCGGGCCAACGAAGAGACGCTTGCTTGCGAGGCGGGGAGAAAAACTCGGCGCCCGCTCCCTTGCGGTCGCGGCTCAGTGACGGCATCAACAACTTACAGAGCCGCGCGCGCAAGCAAGCGGTGGGTTTCACACGCAGAGCCACGCTTAGCGGATGGCGAACAGCGTGTTCTGGCCGCGCAGATACAGCGTGCCGTCGACGATGACGGGGCTGGAGATGAAGCTCTGGTCGGCCATGGTGTTGACGGCCAGCACTTCCAGCTTTTCGCCCATTTTGACGACCACCACGTCGCCCTCCTCGGTGGCGAGATAGAGCTTGCCATTGGCGGCGACAGGCGAGGCCTTGAAGTTGTAGGGCTTGCCGAGACGCTGTTGGGAATAGTAGGGCTCGCCGGTGGTGGCGTTGAAGCAACTGAGCATGCCGCTATCGGTGATGAAGTAGAGCTTGTTGTCCTGGAGCACGGGCGAGGCGGTGTAGGAGTTGCCGCGCTGGTTGGTCCAGAGCACGTGGCTGGTACCGGTGATATCGCCCTTGCCGCCAAGTTTGATGGCGAGCAGGTTGGGGTTGCGATAGCCGCTCATGACGTAGACGACGTCGCCCTGCACCACCGGGGTGGGAATGACGTTGACGCCCAGGCCCGCGCATTCCCAGATGAGCTTGCCGGTGGCGAATTCGTAGGAGCGCACCTTGGCGCTGGCGGCGACGATAATCTGCTTCACGCCCTGGTGCGTGAAGATGAGCGGGTGCGACCAACTGCTGACTTCCTCGCGCTTGACCCGGTAGACTTCCTTGCCGGTGTTCTTGTCGACGGCGAGGAGGAACGAGTCGTTCTCGCTGTCGCAGGCAAGGATGAGGAGGTTGTCCTCGAGTACCGGGGCCGAGCCTTCGCCGAACTGCAGGCGCATCTTGAACGCCGGCATATCCTTCTTCCATTTGAGATTGCCGTCACGGTCATAGGCGAACAGGCCACGCGAGCCGAAGTAGGCCCAAACCATTTTGCCGTCGGTGACGGGGCTATTGGACGCATAGCTGCCGTAGCGGCGGTGATAGCCCTCGTGTGGCGTGCCGGTGAGCGCGGTGCGTTCCCAGATGGTCTTGCCGGTTTTGCGATCGAGAGCGAGGACAACGAACTTGTGTTCGCCCACGCCTGCGCCGCCGCCGGGTCCACCACCGCCAGGACTGGGTGACGCCGCGGCTTCATTGGCGGGTACGGCGCTGGTAAGGAAGATACGATCGCCGTGGATCACCGGGGTGGAGAAGCCGCGGCCGGGAATGGCGGCTTTCCAGACGACGTTCTTGTCTGTCCAGGAAGTGGGGGCGTCGCTTTCGGCGATGCCGTTGAGCGGCCCGCGCCACTGGGTCCAGTCGCCAGCCTGCAGGGACAAAGCGAGTGCGGTGAAGGTAAGGGTACGCGCCAGCATGTGTTGCCTATTGTATCGAGGGGGCGTGGAAGCCCGCCCGGAGGTTACTGTTTGGCGGCGAAGTAGCCTTTGCGGGCCTGGACCTTGAGGTCCTTGGCGCGGGGCTTGATCTCGAGTTTGCGGAAGCCGCCGTCTTTACTGGGATTGGACGAGGAATAAGCCAGCGCATACTGGCTGCGCATCTCCTTCTGGATCTCGTCGAAGATCATTTCCAGGGAGTAGCGGCGGTCGACCTTGTAAACGCGGCCCCCGGTCTCTTCGGAGAGCTTGCGGAGATCACCGTCGCTGGGGTTAAACATGCCGCCGTAGGCGCGCCAGTCGACGTAGTAGACGCTGTAGATGATGGCGTCGGCGCGGTGTGCGGCGTCGAGGGCTTCGCGCAGTTTGACGCGGCTGCCCATGTCGACGCCGTCCGTGATGACGACGATGGCTTTACGGCCGACTTCGCCTTTGAGCTTTTCGTCGGCGGCCAGGTAGACGGTGTCGAACAGGATGGTGCCGCGGGGCTGGGACGGGATTGGGCCGGAGTTGATAGGGGAGTAGACGCCGCCGTCGACTTTCAGTTGGCGGAGCGCGCCGCTCAGTAGCGATTGCGAGTTGGTGTAGTCCTGGAGCAGTTCGGCTTCGCCGCCGAAGCTGATGAGGAAGGCCATGTCTTTCGGCCGGAGGACGCGTTCGAAGAATTGCGCGGCGGCGCGGCGCTCCACTTCGATGAGGGCTTCCTGAGAGCGGCTGACGTCTACCAGCAGGCCGATGGTGAGAGGCAGGTCGGACTCGCGGGTGAAGGAGCTGATCTTTTGTTCCTTGCCGTCTTCGAAGACCTGGAAGTCGTCCTTGGTGAGGGCGGGTATCAGCGTGCCCTTCTTGTCGCGAACCGAGAACAGCACGTTCACCAGGTCGACATCGACTTTGATCACCGAGTCTTCCTGGACCTGCGCCAGGAGGGTGAGACCGGCGGCGCTCAGGGCCACCAGCACGAGCGCTGCTGCAATTCGCATGGGGTTCTGCAATCCAGTCTAGTAGATGCGGGCGAGGGGCGCGCCGTTTCCCTGGAGATGCCGTAGTGGCGCTCGCTACAATTGAGAGAATGCGCGGAGCCGTGACGCACTTGAAACGGGTGGACCCCGTGATGCGAACCCTGATTCGCCGGGTGGGGCCATTCGCTATGGACTACTTGGAACCCGAGTTCGGCACGCTGGTGCGCAGCATTATCTTTCAACAGGTGAGCGGGGCGGTGGGGCGCGTGTTCATCGGCCGCCTGCGGGACGCCATGCCGGGTGGTGTGATTACGCCCGAGGCGATTCTGGCGCTGGAGCCGGAGCAGATGCGGGCGATGGGGCTGTCGCGGGCAAAGACGCTGTACATACGCGAACTGGCGCGGCATACGGTGGAAGGCTCGGTTGTGTTTGAGGGTTTGTCCAAGGCCAGTGATGAGGAAGTGATCGCGGCACTGACACAGGTGAAAGGCATCGGCGTATGGACGGCGCAGATGTTTCTGATGTTCGCGCTGCGAAGGCCGGACGTGTTGCCCGTCGGCGATCTGGGAGTTCGCAAGGCAATGCAGTTGCAGTACGGGCTGGAGCAATTGCCCACGCCCGCGGAGATGATGGCTCTCGCCGAGCCCTGGAGGCCGTACTGCACGGTGGCTTCCTGGTATCTGTGGCGAAGCCTGGACGGGATTGCTGCGATATGAGAACTCTTCTGATTCTTACTTTGGCGTTGTTGCCGGCCTTTGGGGCGGAGACAGCGTTGGACCGGTATGTGAAGACGCCGGATCCGAACTATAAATACCAGGTTGTGTCGAAGCTGCCGGGCAAGGGATTTACGGCCTATGTGGTGGACATGACCTCACAGGCCTGGCTTACCGAAAAGGATGTGAACCGCACCATCTGGAAGCACTGGCTGACGATTGTGGTGCCGGACAAGCTGGAGCATGACACCGGCTTTCTGATGATCACCGGTGGGAACAACCGCAACCCGGCGCCGCCAACGCGGGCCGATGGGATTACGTCGGCGATTGCGGTGGCCACCAATTCGGTGACGGCGGAGTTGCGCATGGTGCCGAACCAGCCGCTCAGTTTCCATGGCGAATCCAAGCAGCGGGTGGAAGACGAGATCATCGCCTACGGCTGGGCGCAGTTTCTGAAGGGCGGCAGCGAGGAGTGGCTGGCGCGGCTGCCGATGACCAAGAGCGCGGTGCGCGCGATGGACACCATTACCGCGGTGATGAAGGAGCAGGGCAAGACGGTGGATAAGTTCGTGGTGGGCGGGGCGTCAAAGCGCGGCTGGACCACCTGGACCACAGGCGCGGTGGATAAGCGCGTGGTGGCGATTGTGCCCATCGTGATCGACCTGCTGAACATGGTGCCCTCGTTCGAGCATCACTGGCAGGTGTATGGGGCGTGGTCGCCGGCCATCAACGATTACCTGGAGAACGACATCATGAAGTGGTCCGGGACGAAGCGGTACAGGGAGTTGCTGAAGATCACCGAGCCCTATGAGTATCGCGACCGGCTGACCATGCCCAAGTACATTGTGAATGCGGCCGGCGATGAGTTTTTCGTGCTGGATTCGTGGCAGTTTTACTGGAAGGATTTGAAGGGCGAGAAGAACCTGCGTTACGTGCCCAACGCCAAGCACAACTTGGCGGGGTCGGATGCGGCGGAGACGATTGGCGCGTTCTTTTCGATGATCGTGAACAACAAGCCGCGTCCGAAGTTTGACTGGAAGCTGAATAAGGACGGGTCGATTACGGTGACTACGGCGGAGAAGCCCAGTGCCGTGAAGTTGTGGAAGGCGACGAATCCGGACAAACGCGATTTCCGGCTGGATGTGATTGGGAAGGCGTTCCAGGCCGAAGATCTGACGGAAACAAAACCGGGTGTTTATGTGGCACGGGTACCGAAGCCGGAGAAGGGCTGGACGGCGTTCTTCGTGGAACTGGCGTATCCAAGCGGCAGCAAATACCCGATTAAGGTGACTAGCGGCACGCGGGTAGTGCCGGATGTGTATCCTTATCAGAAGCCGAAGCTGGGTTCGGCGAGCGGGCCGGGGCCGACGTCCACCCCGCAAGCGGTAGCCACGGGAAAATAGACCAATGATCAATCGACGCGAGTTTATCGTCGCCGGAGCGCCCGCCGTGTTGCGTGGTGCGGGCGTGCAGGGCGATCCGCCGAACATTCTGTTCATCATGCCGGATCAATGGCGGGCGCAGGATTTAGGGGTGATGGGCAATCGCCAGGTGCGCACACCGGTGCTGGATAAACTCGCGGGCGAAGGGGCGCTGTTCACGAATGCCGTGGCGAACTGCCCGGTGTGTACGCCGGCGCGCGGCATTCTGCTGACCGGGCGCTATCCGCACCAGAACGGTACGCCGGTGAACGATGTGCCGCTGAAGAAGGATCAGCACACGATCGCGAAGTTGCTGGCGAAGGCTGGTTACTATACGGGGTTCGTCGGCAAGTGGCACCTGCACGGCGGGCCTCGGGAGCCGGGTTTCGTGCCGCCGGGCGAGGACCGCCATGGCTACCACTACTGGGCGGCGAACATCTGCAGCCACGCGTACTTCAACTCGAAGTATTTCCGCGATGAGCCGGTGCCGATCCCGATTAAAGGGTATGACTCCATCCAGTGGACGAACTCGGCGATTGAGTTTCTGGAGCGGGCCAAGGAGCGCAAGCAGCCGTTCTTCCTGTCGGTGCAGCATACGCCGCCGCATGATCCCTATCTGCTGCCGCCGGGGCATGAGAACGACTACAGGCCGGAAGACATCGAGCTTCGCAAGAACTGGAAAGAGGGCGCCAAGCGCAACGGGACCCGCAAGGACCTGGCTGGCTACTATTCGGCGATCAACTTTCTGGATAGCGAAGTGGGGCGGATTCTGAAGCGGCTGGACGAGTTGGGGCTGCGGGAGAACACGATCGTCTACTTCCTGAGCGATCACGGCGATATGCTGGGTTCACAGGGCACGTTCTTGAAACGCAAGCCGTGGGAAGAATCGACGCAGGTGCCGGGCATCATGCGCTGGCCGGGCAAGATTCGCGCCGGGCGCAAGCTGGACGCGGTGTTCTCCCATATCGACGCTGTGCCCACGCTGCTGGGGCTGGCCGGGCAGCAGGTGCCGGAATCGATGCCGGGCTTCAACTACGCGCCTTACATTCGCGGCACGTCGAACAAGACGCCGGAATCGACGCCGCTGATGATCTACACCAAGACGGAGATGAACGAGTGGGATTGCTGGCGCGGGCTGCGGACGCGCCGCTACAAGTATGCCCGCTTCGCCGATAAACCGTGGGTGCTTTACGATCTCAAGACAGACCCCTACGAGATGAACAACCTGGCAGGCAGCGCGTCGCACCGCAAGCTGCAGGCGAAGTTCGATGCCGCTGTCGAGAAGCATATGGATTCCTGCGGCGACAGTTGGAAAGAACTGCAGGACTGGCTGCCCGCGCAGCAACAGAAGAAGAAAGCCTGAACGGGAGCGAGAACTATGAAGACCGCGCTATTCGTGCTGTTCCTAGCCGTGCAGTTGTGGGCGGATGTCCGGCTGCCGGCGCTGATTTCCGACAACATGGTGCTGCAGCAGCAGCGGCCGGTACGGATATGGGGAAAGGCGACTGTTGGCGAGACTGTCACGGTCAGCATGGCCGGGCAGAAGGTGGAGGGCCACGCCAACGAAGACGGGCAGTGGCAGGTGTTTCTGGCGCCGATGTTGGCGGGCGGCCCATTTGAGATGACGATCCAGGGCGGCAATACGCTGACGATCCGCAACGTGCTGGTGGGCGAGGTGTGGGTGGCGTCGGGACAGTCGAACATGGCCTGGACGTTGAAGAACTCGAAGGGATCGGACGAAGAGATTCCGCGGGCGAATCATCCGCAGATCCGGTTCTTCCACGTCAAGACGCGGTCACTGGAGCAGCCTGCCGATGATGTGGAGGATGCCACGTGGA
This sequence comes from Bryobacterales bacterium, assembly GCA_016789745.1. Taxonomy (GTDB): domain Bacteria; phylum Acidobacteriota; class Terriglobia; order Bryobacterales; family Bryobacteraceae; genus CADEFT01. The sequence goes on along the minus strand of JAEUQF010000061.1, from coordinate 7,462 downwards.
AGGTGATTAACCCGGATACGGCGGGCGCCGTGAGCGGGGTGGGCTATTTCTTCGCGAAGCATCTGCACCAGATGCGTGGGGTGCCGATCGGCATTCTGCAATCGGCGGTGGGTGGAACGCCGGCACAGGCGTGGACCAGCCGGGAGACGATGCTGGATAATCCGGCGCTGCAGTGGTACGTCGAGCGGTGGCAGAAGTTCGAAGCGGCATATCCCGAGGCGAAAGGAAAGTACGAGGCTCGGCTGGCGGAGTGGCAGAAGGAAGTGGAGGCGGCAAAGGTTGCCGGTAAGACGCCGCCGGTACGTCCGAATCCGCCTCCCGGCGCGCCGGGACATGTGCACACGCCCACCGGCCTGTATAACGGCATGATCGCGCCGCTGCTGCCTTATGCCATTCGCGGGGCCATCTGGTATCAGGGCGAAGCGAATGCCGGGCCCACGGATAACGAGCTATATCGGACGCTGTTCGCCGAGATGATCCAGGATTGGCGCCGTAATTGGGGGCAGGGACCGTTCCCGTTCCTGTGGGTGCAGTTGGCGTCCTATGGGCGGCCGGCGCCGGGGACATGGCCAGTGTTGCGGGATTCGCAGACAGCGACGTTGAGCCTGGTGAATACCGGACAGGCGTTGGCCATCGATGTTGGGGAGAGCACGGACATTCACCCGCGCGACAAGACAACGGTGGGCAATCGCCTGGCGCTAGCGGCCCGCGCCGTGGCCTATGGCGAGCGCATTGTTCATAGCGGGCCGGTGTTCCGCCAAGTGACGACGGAGAGCGGCAAGCTGCGGGTGTGGTTTGACCATACGGGCACAGGGTTGGCGAGCCGGGATGGCGGCGCGCTGACCGGGTTCCGCATTGCCGGTAGTGACGGGAGTTTTTATAAGGCCGAAGCGCATGTGGAGGGCAATACGGTGGTGCTGGCACGCCCGCTGGTGAAGAATCCGGAACAGGTGCGCTATGCCTGGGAGAATGACCCGGCGGCGAATTTAGTGAATCGGGAAGGGCTGCCGGCCACACCCTTCCGTACCGACCGCTGGCAATAACATTACGGAGATCTATGAGAAAAGCTGAGTTACCAAGAGTAAGTGCAATCCGCGTGCGCTATAAGGATGTGCCGCGCCTGACGGATATCGAAGGCGAAGTGCGCAGGCAACTGGCCGCGGCGTATGCGGGCCGGGAATTGAAAGGGATGCGGATTGCCATTACCGGGCCCAGCCGCGGCATTGCCAACTATGCGGACCTGATGCGGGCGCAGGTGGCGTGGTTCAAGGACCAGGGCGCGCTGCCGTTTGTGTTTGGGGCGATGGGGACGCACGGCGGATTAAGCGAAGAAGCCATTCTGGAGGTTCTGCACGACAAGGGTATTACCGAAGAAGGCGTCGGTTGTCCGGTGAAGGCGTGCCTGGAGACCACGGTGGTGCACTCGTTCGATACCGACGGGCCGCCGCTGGTGGTGCAGTGTTCGCGGGTGGCGTGGGAGGCGGACGGCATCCATGCGTTTGGGCGTATCAAGCGCCACACGGATATGGAGAACGACCATGAAAGCGGGTTGTTCAAGGTGCTGGCGATTGGCGCGGGGCAGGTGAAGGGCGCGCAGAGCTATCACGACCAGGTGCTGCATCATGGCCTGGGATGGGCGATCAACACGGCGGCGCGGCACCTGATCTCGACGGGCAAGGTGATTGGTGGGCTGGCAGTGATCGAGAACCAGTATCATGAGCCGGCGAAGGTGCGGGCGTTTTCGGCGGCTGATATGGATGCCGGCGAGGCGGAGTTCCTGAAAGAAGCGAACGCCTTGATGCCGCGCATTCCGCTGCCGTTTATTGACCTGCTGTATCTGTACCGGGCGGGGAAGAACATCTCGGGAACGGGCGCGGACACGAAGACGATTCAGCGCGACGTGTATGCGCCGATTCCTGGCAAGAAGGCGTGGGATCTGGAGGATCCGGCGGTGTGGCGCATCTTCGTCAGCACGTTGACCGATCAATCGCATGGCAACGCGGTGGGGATGGGGTTGTGGGAAGGGATCTCGAAGCGCTTTTACGACACCGTGGATTTCCAGAAGACGCATCTGAATGCGATCACTGGTTTTTCGGGAGCGGCGGCACGGACGCCGATGGTGTTTCCGAATGACAGGGAAGGCATTGAGGTGCTGTTAGGGCTGTGTCCTACTCGCACCGAGGGGCGGGTGTTCGTGGCGGCCATGGATACGCTGGCCTTGGAACACCTGCTGGTGAGTGAGGACGCCCTGCCGTTGCTGGAGCAGGATAAGTTCGATATCGAAGTGGAAGGGGACCCGCAGCAGCTGCAGTTTGACGCGGCAGGGCATCTTGTATTGCCGTTTAAGGAACACTAAAGGCATCGCACCAAAAGAGAAAGGCCGGCCCTCCTTTGTGGAGAGAGCCGGCCTTTTTTGTTTGTGGTGTTGCTTAGAACGAGAAGCGCAGACCTAACTGCATCTGGCGCGGTGTTCCGACGACGCTGGTGATGCGGCCGGCGGCGGGTGTGCCAAGGGCCGTATTTGGCAGGTCGAACTGAGGCGTGTTCAGGAGGTTAAACATTTCCCAGCGGAATTGCAGCTTCATGGTTTCCTTGAAGCTGAAGTCCTTGAAGAGCGAATAGTCGAAGTTGATACGGCCGGGTCCAAACAGGATGTTGCGGCCGCTGTTGCCGAAGGTGAACTGCTGCGGGATGCCCCAGGCCGCGCCGGAGGTATTGAAGGAAGTGTCATACCAGAGGAACGGATCGGGGTTGGAGCGTTCTCCCAGGCCGAAGCGGTTGGGGCGACTGCCGCCGGAGTTCGACACCGAAGTGCCTAGCACCGGGGTGAAGGGAAGGCCGGTCTGGGAGGTGAAGATGAGGTTCATGTCCCAGCCGCCGAGAGCGATGTCGGCCACCTTATTGCCAAAGCTGAACTTGCGGCCAGTGCCGACCGGAAGCGAGTAGTTGGCGGAGGTAACGAAGCGGTGGCGGAGGTCGAAGCCGGAGTTGCTGCGTTCGCAGAAGCGGCAGCGGCTATCCTGCGGAGAGGGGCCGTTGTCGGCGCCACCGAAGGCGTTGACCACCGTGTCGATGGAGTGAGCCCAGGTGTAGGACGCGAGGAAGCCCAGGCCATTGGCGAAGCGGCGTTCGAGCGAAGCCTGCAGCGAGTTGTAGCTGGACATGCCATCCGAGGTGTTGTAGGTGACGCCAACAACGTTCGGGGCGATGCCGATGAGCGGGCGGCGCGGGCCGGGGGCGCCGGGGCCGGGGACGGGCTGGTTGGGATCCCAGGTGGTGTCCAGGCGGCGGCCGGCGTTGCCGACGTAGCCGATCTTCGCTACTAACTGCTTGGGCAGCGACTGTTGGATCTGCAGTGTGTACTGCGGAATGTAGCCGCTGCGGAAGTTCTGGTCGATGGCGATCATTGCACCAACCGGGTTGTTGGCCACGATGTTGGGATCGAGAACCGGGATGGGACCGAAGCCGTCCTGCACGCGGCGCGGGTTGGCGACGAACTGGTTGATGTCGACGGCAACGATGGGGCCGAAGGGCAGTTGGCGGTGGCGGCGCATATAGGCGCCTTCGCTGCCGGCCGGGTTATAGAAGACGCCCATGCCGCCGCGGACAACCGTGCCTTCGCGGAGGCGATAGGCAAAGCCGACGCGCGGGCCGAAGTTGTTGCGGTCGGGGCGGACGCCGGTGGCGGCATCGGTATTGAAGCCGGCGATGAGCAGTTTGCCGGTGACGATATCGAAGTTGCTCTGTCGGTTGGCAACCTCGGTGAGCGGGTTGTCGTACTCCCAGCGCAGGCCAAGGTTCAAGGTCAGGCGGTCGCTGACCTTCCAGTTGTCCTGGATGTACATGGCGTTCTCCGATTGACGGAAGCCAGGGAACACGAGCGTGAAATCCTGCTCGATGGTGTTAGCCGCGCCCAACAGGAAGGCTGCCATGGTGTCGCCGGTGTTGGCCGTGTTGTTGGGGTCATCGGAGAAGGTACGGCCGAAGTTGAAGCGGCCGTTGCCGCGATTGGTCTGGAACTGCGTGATCTGGCGGCGACGCAGTTCCCAGCCGAAGCGGATGGTGTGCGCGCCGCGGATGTTGGTGAAGTCGAAGCGCGGGTGGAAGGTATTCTCGATGCGGACGATGGGCAGCGAGCGGGTCTGACCGATGCCGGTATAGCCGGCGGGCGAGAAGATGGGGATACCATCGGAGCGCGGGCCCTGGTTGGAACCGCGGACGCCGAGCTTTTCGCCCAACTGGGCGCCGTCCACCGCGCCCTCCTGGCGGAAGTCGAGGTTGAAGCGGTTGAAGCCCATCTTGGCTTCCATGATGAAGGTGGGGGTGAAGGTGCGGATCCAGGTGGCAACGGCGTTGTAGGCCTTGAGGGCCGAGTCGCCGGCGAAGGTGTCCTCATTACCCAGGCTGACCGTGCCGACGCCTTCCAGATTGACCGGGGCGAAGGTGGAGGGCCGGGTAGTAACGGTATCCTGGCGCGAGAAGCGGCCAAAGACGATGTTCTTCTCACTGGCATTCCAGTCGATGCGGACGTCGCCCTGGTTCCAGCGCTGGGCTTCCTTGGGGTTGGTGGTTTGGTTGGCAACCAAGCCCGCGCGGTCCGGATTCGGATAGGCGTTGATCAGGCGGCGGGTGATCGGGTCAAAGCGATTGGCCGGGATCTGGCGGCCGGGGAACGGGTCGCGGACAAAGCCGCTGGCGACGCCGGCCTGGGGACGCAGGGTGGCGGGGTCGAAGATGTCGCGAACGCCGCTGAAGTTACCAACCCGCATTTCGGCGGTGGGCACGGTGTTGACGAAGGTGCGTTCCAGACGGCGGCGGAAGCCTTCGTAGTTGCCGAAGAAGAACAGCTTGTTGGGGACGATCTTGCCGCCGAAGCTGGCGCCGAACTGGTTCTGGCGCAGAGCCGGCTTGGCCTGGGTGGGCGCGGCGAAGTAGTTCTTGGCATCGAACTTGTCGTTGCGCAGGAACTCATAGGCGCTGCCGTGCCATTCGTTGGAGCCGGACTTGGTGATGACGTTGACGGTGGCGCCGGAGTTGCGGCCCTGGTCGGCTTCAAACATGGAAGTCTGGATCTTGAACTCGCGCACGGCTTCCACCGAGGGGCGCAGCGTGATGCTGAGCGTGAGGCGCTCATTGTTGTCGGCGCCGTCCATCAGGAAGTTGTTGGAGTTTTCGCGGTTGCCGTTGGCGAATAGTTCGCTGCCCGGGCGCAAGTCGTCGGGGCGGGTGCCGCTCATGATGGTGCCGCGCGAGCCGAAGCCGACGCCGACCACGCCTGGTCCGAGGGTGGCGAGTTGGACGAAGTTGCGGCCGTTCAAAGGCAGATCTTCAATGGCCTTCTGCTCGACAACCTGGCCGATGGCGGAGGTGTCGGAGTCGATCAGCGGGGTGGACGCCGTGACGTTGACGGTTTCGCTGACCTGGCCGACTTCGAGAGCGAAGTCGACGCGGGCGGTCTGGTTGACTTCCAGTCGCACGTTTTCGCGTTTGACGGAACGGAAGCCGGTTTTCGACACCGTGATGGTGTAGTCATCCGGGTTGAGGAACGGGAAGGTGTAGAGGCCGGCTTCGTTGGTGGTAGCCTTACGTTCGGCGGCGGTGTTGATGTTGACGACAGTGACTTCCGCGCCCTGGACAGCGGCGCCGGTCGTGTCGGAAATGATGCCACTCAGTTGAGCGCCAGCCTGGCCGTAGAGGGCCGTGGCGGCAGACAGAAAGCAGCTCAGAACAAGGAGTAACTTGCTTTTGTGCATAGCGAGATTTACCGGAACTGTAACAAAGTATATCGAAGTCGCGGGTGTATACGATCAGGACAGAAGTTGCAGCGACTCGCGGACAATCACCTGGCCGGCGTCGGGGCGGGCGAGTTTCGCCGAGCATTCGCGCATACGCTGCAGGCGGTCGGGATCGCCTAGCAGGGACTCGAGTTTGTACGGGATGGTGAACGGATTTTGGCAACTGATGCCGGCGCCCGCCTCCAGGATCCGGAGCATGTTGCGTTCTTCCTGGCCGGGAATGGGATTGTGGATCGCCCACGCCAGGCCTTTTCGGAAACTCTCCCAGGTGGTGAGGCCGCCGGGTTTGCCGAAGATCAGGTCGCAACAGCTCATGAAGCGGTCCATCTGGGTGGTGAAGCCGAAGGTTCGGAACACCACCTTGCCGGGGGTTAGGCTGGCGATGGCGCCGTCCACCTGGGCTTTGAGTTCGGCGCTCTTGCCGCACATGACCAGCACCTGGATGGGCAATTGGATGCGATTGAGGATGGGGATGAGGGGCAGGAGGTTGCCGATGCCGAGGCCGCCGGCGGAGATGAGGAGGGTTTGGAGATTAGGGGCAATGCCGAGCGCAGCGGCGCAGGCCTCGCGGGCGTGTACCTCGCCGTAGACAGGATTGGTGGGGATGCCGCTGGCACAGACCGTTTCTGGCTTCACCCCCAAAGCCAGCAGGTACTCGCGCGACTCTTCGGTGGAGACGAAGAACTTGTCCAACTGGTTCTGCAGCCACAGGCCGTGGACATCGAAGTCGGTGACAACGGTGGCGATGCGGGTCTGCAACTGGCCTTTGCGAACCATCCGGGAGAGGAGCATGGCTGGGGTGAAGTGCGTCGTGACAACAAGATCCGGATCAAAGGCGGCTACTTCCTCGCAGAAGCGGTGGCCGGTGCGCGGATGGAGTAGGATGCGCGCCAGGTTCTTGGGGAACGGGCGGTCCGTCATGTCATAGAGCAGGCGCACGACGGGGGCATGGTCGGCCACCAGGCGGAAGTAGGCGTCGCGGTAGGCCATCTGGCTGGGCGGCGAGAAATACTCGAGGATGTCCAGATGCCGAACTTCGAGTGGGCGCCCGCAGCGGGCGTATTCGGCTTCGAGGTTCTTGCCGGCGCTGACGTGTCCCATGCCGACGGAGGCGGAGGCGATGAGGACGCGGGGCGTGGTGCGCGGGGGGCGGCCCTCCGTTTTGCGCCGCGGATTGAGGAAGGGACGCAGGGCTTCGCTGATGTTCATGGGGTGTCGTTAGAAGTAGGAAGGCGAGCCAAAGCGTTCGGCGGCGGGGCGCAGCATTGCTGTGAGCGCTTCGGCGCTGACACCGCTTGTTGATCGAGCCATGGCCTCCATGAGGGTGGAGTTGATGAGGTCGGATGGATGCACGCGCCAGAGGCAGCGCTCCATGATGTGGCGCACCACCTCCATGCTGACGCGGCGGGTGCGCGGTTCGCCGGTGGCGGGATCGGTGAGGTCGGCGAAGGGGAACGAGTGCGGGATGTCGTTGCGCACGCTAACCACCACTTCATTGGCGCCGCTACGCAGGGCACGCACGGCTTCGGCGCCCAGCGCTGATCCGAGGCTGACGTCGGTTGGCGCCGGGAGAGCGGTGCGGTTGTCGCGGCCCATGGCATGGGAGTCGATGGAGACGGTGAAGCCGAGGGTGGCGCATTTCTTGCGCAACTCGGCGGCCAGGAAGG
>JAEUQF010000044.1 GCA_016789745.1 Bryobacterales bacterium | reverse complement strand
CAAGGCCGAACCGGTCGACTTTGGCTTCGTCCCGCGGGCGAAGGACTGGGGTATCGGCCTGCTGTTCTACCTCTGTTCGCTGCCGATCATCATGCCGCTGGCACTGGCCATTGGCTTCGTCCAGGCCCGCACGCCGCAATTCGGCACCCGTACGCTGCTAGCCGCCGTCGGCACCTTCCTGGGCTTCCTACTGGTGGTCGGCCTGGCCGAAGAACTCTTCTTTCGAGGCCTTCTCCAACCGCAACTGCAAAAGCTCACCGGCCAGTTCACGGTCGCGCTGGGCCTGACGTCCTTGCTATTCGGATCCGTACATCTGCCCTATCGCGCCTTCCCGAACTGGAAGTTTGCCCTACTGGCCACGGTGGCCGGGGTGTTTTACGGACTGGCTTATGCGAAGGCGAAAAGCATCCGGGCGAGTACGGTGACACACGCGCTCATGGTCACCACCTGGCGCGTCTTCTTCTAACTGGTGTAGCCGTGACGATGGAGCAGTGCCCCGCCTGCGGCACGAATCTCTCGGAGCCGCTGACTTTCCCTGTCCATGGCCGCAACATGCCTTGCAGAAATTGCGGATCGCCCACTTCGAAGCCGGTGGCCTGGAAACAGTGGGGTGAGCTGACCCGCCTCCCGCCAGGCTTACGCGTCACACGGCGAATGAACCAGTTGTGGATCGTCGCGGATCCCAACCCTAACCTCAGAGTGCTGCTGTGGAGATGTCTCGGCCTCTACATAGGTAGCTGCATGGTTGTGCTATCACTAGGCGGGAGTCGGGATACGGCTCTCTGTAGCGTACTGGCCACGGTGGGACTCGCATTTGTCTGGCTATGCGCTCGCTTGACTTGGGCCCCCGTGGATTTCTGGATCTCCGGAGACCTCGTGACCTTAACTACGGGCCTGCAGCCTTTTCGGTCAACGCGAACGTTCCAGAGCACCGCCGTCGAGAGAGTGCTGCTCCGAACCGACGGGCACCCTGGTTGGCAGCGGATCGTAGTGGCGACGCCGAACGGCGAAGTACGGTTCGGAGAAGAGCTAACTGCGGATCAGAAGGTATTCCTCGCCCGCGTCTACTCTCCAGGGTCCACTGATTCACCTTCAGCCACAACGGCTGAACCGAATACCAGTCGGCCGACCTCATCACCGAGTCGTCTTGCCTCTTCCGCGTCCTCAGCCAGCCGCAAACGCTAGGCCAACTCGAATAGCATCTGCTCGTCCAATGTGCCGCCCCGCCTACTCCACCTCACGAGGCGCCGTGTACCCGGCCTTCGCAATCACCTGGTACTTAATCGGCTTCCCCTTCTCATCGGTCACCTTCAGCGGCTCATTCGTCGCCGGGTTCACCAACTCCACCTTCAGCTTCCGGAACTTCCCATCGCGCGCCTGGTTCGTCGGGTTATAGGTAATCATGTACTGATTGCGCAGCGCCTCATGAATCGCCCGGAAGATCCCCGGAAACTCACCGTAAAAGCGCGGGAAGTAGGCCTGCCCGCCAGTCTCTCTGGTGAACACGCGCAACTGGTTGTCGGCCTGTAGAAAGTCCATCCGCGCCAGCGGCCCCATCGCGCCGCGAGCATCCATCCACTCGCGCAGCGCCTGCATCAGGCCCAGCGCATAGATCGGCACCCCGGCGTTCTGCAACGCCTTTCGCGTCTTATCGAACGTCAGCTTGCTGAACGTGTCGACGCCCGAAGAAATCAGCACAATCGCCTTCCGGCCTTCAATTTCTGACATCCGCTCGGCCGTGTCCACCAGCGCATCGTACAAGTTCGATTCCGAATAGGCCGCAATCCGAAGCCGCTGCAGCGCCTGCTGCGTCTGCTGGCGGTCCGTCGTGAAGTCCGACAGGATCTCCGGTCGCAAGTCATAAGCGATCACCGCCACGTAATCCTCGGGCTTCAGCGTCTCCACAAACCCGTAGGTCGCCATCAGCGTCTGGTACCACGGCTCGCTCCAATACTGCTGGTAGAGGTTGCTGAACTCGATCACCATCGCCACGGTCATAGGCGCCTCGCCCTGGCCAAACGTCGCAATCTGCTGCGGCACGTTGTCTTCCAGCACCCGGAAATTGCCCTGCGGGATTTTGGGTATGAATCGGCCCTTGTTGTCCAGCACCGCTACGTCCACGCTCACCGTCATGCTGTCGGAGCGGAACGTCGCATCGCCCGCCGGCGCGTTCGGATCGGCCTTCTTGCGCATCCGCGACGGGATCTTCTCGCCCTCCGCCTCGGGAGCCTTCTCGCTGCCGTCAGCCGCCTTCTTACGTGGCCGCGCCACGGTCTCCGAGCCTTCTTTTTTCGGACCTTGGGCTTCAGCCCCAACCCATAGACCCGCAATTGCCAGAACCGTCGGAATGACCAGGAAACGCTTCATAGGTAGGAAATCTCTACTCGCAGACTATACCACTTTGGCGCAACGCACCCTGCGGGGTAACCCCGCGCCCAGCAGCCTTACTAGAGGATGCACCCCGTTCCGCCACGGTTACAGAAGGTGTGCCAGGTGACGGGATATACTGTCGGAACCATGACACGCCTGCTGCTGATCTTCGCCGCGCTCCCCCTGTTGTCCCAAACGCCGGCGAATCTCGCTGTCCCGGACGCGGTGATCCTCGAACGCGACATCGACTACGCCAACATCCTCGGCGGCAAACTGCAGATGGACGTCGCCCGCCCCAAAGGCGATGGCCCTTTCCCCGGCGTCGTCATGATCCACGGCGGCGGCTTCCGCGCCGGCACCCGCCAAAGCTATCTGCCACTTGCCCTGCGCCTGGCCCAGCGCGGCTACGTCGCCGCCACCATCACCTACCGCCTCGCCCCCAAGTTCCAGTTCCCCGCCCCCGTTTGGGACACCAAGTCCGCCGTCCGCTTCCTCCGCGCCAACGCCGCCCGCTTCCATCTCGATTCCAATCGCATCGGCTCCATGGGCGCCTCCGCCGGTGGGCACCTCACTCTCTTCCTCGGCCTCACCGCCGGCATCCCCCGTTTCGAAGGCGATGGCCCCCACCAGGACCAGTCCAGCCGCGTCTCCTGTGTCGTCAATTACTTCGGCCCCTCCGATTTCACCCGTATCTACGACAAGGGCGGCGACGCGGCCCTCGTACTCCCCCAGTTCCTCGGCGGCGACGTCAAACACGCCATGAAGGCCCACGTACAGGCCAGCCCCCTGCCCTGGATCAGCCCCGACGATCCGCCGGTCCTCACCATCCACGGCACCAAAGACCCGCTGGTGCCCTACGAACAAGGCGTATGGCTCACCCAGCGCCTGCTCGATGCCGGCGTCGATGCCGAACTCATCACCCTCTCCGGCGCCGGCCACGGCTTCAAAGGCAAGGACGCCGAAGAGGCCGAAGCCCAAACCGTGGCCTTCTTCGACCGCCACCTCAAGCCCAAGCCCGCTGCCCGCAAACTGCTCGTTGCCAACCACGG
>JAEUQF010000023.1 GCA_016789745.1 Bryobacterales bacterium | reverse complement strand
GAGAATTCGTCCACGACGGCAACAATAGATCTTTCCCTTCAACGGCCAGACAGGACCATATCGCGTGGGTTCCGGTTTGCCGGTCCGACGAGAATCAAGGGCCCGCCCCACTGCTTCAAACAGCGGCATGTCCACGATCGGCTCGTGGCAGCCTGGTCTCTCGACTTTGCCGTCCCTGAACTTGCCGGCGTAGACGGGGTTTCTCAATGTAGCGACCACCTGCCGAGCAGTCCAAAGCCCGTTCGCTTTGGTGCGATACCGCAGTTTGTTCGCGGCCTCGGCGATCTCAGTCGGCCGCTTTCCGCCGGCGGCCTCTTCGAACATCTATCGAATGATTTCGGCCTCCCTTGAATTCGGCACGAGTTGTTTCGTTCTCGGATCGGCATTGTAACCGAACGGAACAGCGCCAGCGATGCGCCTAGCCTCTGCCTTCAGCACCGCGCGTGCATCGGCGATCCGGCCGGCGATCATTTCTCGTTCGAATTCGGCGAACGACGCCATGATGTTCAACAGGAAATGATCCTGGGCGGCATCGCCGAGTTCGGGCGCCGTGACGATGACAAGATCCAGCTTCAGACGGCGGAACTCGTCGAACAGACGGACACAGTCTCTGACGTTCCGCGATAGGCGATCAAGCCGATGAATGAGGATGCGATCCGCGCCGGCTTGCCGCACGAAGGCGAGTAGCCTCTGCAACCCCGGGCGGTCCAAGGTAGCCCCGGAGAATCCGACATCCTCGAAGACCTCGTCGACGACACTCCAACCTTGAGCCGCGGCAAACACCGCACACGCCTCGCGCTGAATCGCGCAGGAAGAAAGCTCGTCCGAGGAACCCACCGGCTGGCGGGTGTAGATGACGCAGCGAACCGGCCTTCGCGTGCGACCCTCGCCAAAGGTGTCGAATGCCATGGAGGATCACTTCCATTGTCCACCTGGCGGGGCCGAGTTTGAAAATCGGCGGACCGGTCCCCCTCTCTCAAACGGAGTGTCAACAAACGCGGAGGTGTCAACAGAGAGAACCGAGAATTTGAGGAGTTGAGAGAGGCCAATGGGCTCAACCACCATGGTTGAGTTCGCACCCCGGACGCGCACGTCTCGAACTGGAGAACCTCGCGAAAACGCAAATACTGGCGAATGTTTGGGATACGGGCAGGAGGTCAGACAGGGATGCTGTCAACGAAATCGGACGGTGGAAAGTTCGCGTTTGAAGGATTGGCTCCCCGGCATGGATTCGAACCACGATTCACGGCTCCAAAGGCCGCTGTCCTACCGTTAGACGACCGGGGATCCTCATCAACCGACTTCTTCCAGTGTAGAGCCTCCGCCCAGCCGCCCACAACCCCTCCCAAAAAACTGCATCGTCCCTCCCCCCGATGCTATCCTGTATAAGATCGAACGCCGAACAGAACGCACCCTGGCCGTCATCTTCGCAGGCTTTTCCGCCTTCCTCACGGTCTACGCTACCCAGCCAATACTCCCGGTCCTCCGGCAGGCTCTCCACATCGACGCCTTCCTCGCCAGCCTCACCGTCACTGCCAGCACCCTCGGCATGGCCCTCACCGCCCCCTTCGCCGGCCGCCTTTCCGACCGCATCGGCCGCAAAAATACCATAGTCGCCTCCGGGCTCAGCCTCGCCGCCGCCACCCTCGCCTGCTCCCAGGTCGATTCCCTCAACGCACTCCTCTTCTGGCGCTTCCTCCAGGGCGTCTTCACCCCCGGCATCTTCGCCGTCACGATCGCCTACATCCATGACGAATGGGGCGCCGCCGAAGCCGGCCGCGGGACCGCGTCTTACGTCGGTGGCACCGTCGTCGGCGGATTCCTCGGACGCTTCCTCTCGGGCCTCATCGCCGCCCACTCCGACTGGCATACCGTCTTCCTCGCCCTCGGCGCCCTTAACCTCGCCAGCGCCCTCCTCATCTGGCGCTTCATGCCCCCGGAAACCAAAAAGCCCGCTCCCCCTACCGCCGGCTTCCTTCCCGCCGTCGCCGAGCATTTCCGCAACCCCCTCCTGCTCGCCACCTTCGCCGTCGGCTTCTGCGTCTTCTTTTCCCTCATTGCTACCTTCACCTACATCAACTTCTACCTCGCCCAGCCGCCCTTTTCGCTACCCACCTCCGTCCTCGGCTCGCTCTTCTTCGTCTACCTCACCAGCACCGTCGTCACCCCTATCGCCGGCCGCTACATCGATCGTCTCGGCCACCGTATCGTCCTCGTCTGCGGCATGGCGGGCGGTGCCGCCGGGGCGCTGCTGACCCTCGTCCCCAACGTCATCGTCATCATCATCGGACTGGCCCTCGTCTGCAACGCCGTCTTCGTATCGCAAACGTGCGGCAATAGCTTTATCGGCGTCGCCACCAAAACCAATCGCGCCCTCGCCGTTGGACTCTACGTCATGGTCTACAACATCGGCGGCAGCATGGGAGCCGCGGTCCCGGGTGCCCTCTGGAAAGGCTACGGATGGTCCGGCGTCGTCACGTTGATCGTCGCCGTCCAGGCCCTCACCATGCTGCTAGCCTGGAATCTCTGGCCCGCCCGCAACCGCTAATGTTGCTCACGCTCACCACCGCCCTCCTGTTCGCCGCCCCACCCACCGTGCAGGACCAGTCGGCGATGCAGGCCACCTTCGCCCGCTTCTTTCGCGCCATCAACACCTGCAACTCCGCAGCCGCTCGCAGGGAAACCACCGAAGGCTACTCGCGCCAGGTGGTGGGGCTCCCCGCTGCCCTGCTCGACAGGCTCGCCGGCACCTCCTGCCCGCAACCGGCAGATGCCTCCGAGTTCGCCGTCCTCGCCCGCAGCCTTACACTCATCAATCCGGATACCGCCTGGGCCGACGGCTTCTTCCGCACTACGCAAGTCGCCTCGCAGCGCGCCGGCCGCGTGTATGTTCTCTTTGTTCGCCAAGCCAATACCTGGAAGATTGGGGCGGTCCGCCTCGCCCCGGTGCCCTTGGAGCCTCCGTACCACGCCATCCCCAGCGGCGCCAGTCCGTCCAAGCCTCACTCTTATGGCTGGGAAACCATTGATGCGACGCACGTCGTCGACCTGCTCGGCACCCCAGTTGCTGCCGGCTGGACCCTCGACGGCGGCACCTTCCAGTCACTCCGCGGCGCCTACCGCGATATCCGCACCACCAACACCTACCGCAACTTCGAACTGCGTTTCGAGTGGAAGGTGTCGCAGGCGGCCAACTCCGGCATCAAATATCGCCTGTTCTATTTCTTCGATGATCCGGACAAGGGTAGTGCCACTACCGGCTACGAATACCAGATCGTTGATAACGAAGGCGATCCCGGAGCCAAACGAAACGCCGTGGAGCGCGCCGCCAGCCTTTACAATCAACTTGCCGCGCAGGTGCCGCCACGCCCCGCCGGCGAGTGGAACCAGGGTGCGATCATCGTTCGCGGCAACCACGTCGAGCACTGGCTGAACGACCGTAAAGCCCTCGAACTGGAGTGTGAGTCCGCTCCGCTCGAAGGCCCCATCGTCTTCCAACATCATGGCGGAGGCGCGTGGCTCCGCAACATCCGCATTCGCCGTCTGGACTAGGGCGCTCTTACCGCCGCCGTAACGCCGCGACTGCCAGTGCCAGCCCGCCCATCCCCAACATTCCAAACGTCCCCGGCTCCGGCACGCCCGTCACCTGCAGCGTCAGGTTATCCACTCCGCCTCGCACCGCCGTTCCCAGCCCGCTCGGCGCCACCCGCAACCATATATAAAGATTCTGCCCAGCATCGGCCGCACCCGCCGTATAGCTCAGGCTCAACCCACCTGCCACCACCGCGCCTGCCGCCAACCCGGCCGTCACCTGCTCGGCATACACTGTCGCCGGATTCAAGCCGCTGTCCGACGCGAATCGAGCAGTCAGGGAAAACAGGTTGACCGCGCTGGCACCGCCCAGCAGAGTCCCAGAAATCGAGTACGTCTCGCCGGCCGCCATTGTGCCCAGATTCTGCACGATAAACCCGGTGTTCGATGGATCCGGATTATCCGAAGCCAGCCGCAGGTACCGCGATCCGGTCACCCCTGCGGCGGAAGTCGCCTCAAAGCCGGACGGTGCGCTCGATGCCTGGATCGGCAGCGACGACAGGTTCGTCCAGCCGGTCGCCTCGAACAAGCCGCTGCCGAGCGAGGCGCCGATCGTCTCGAAACTGCCATTCACCAGTACCACCGCAGCCTCTGCCTGCCCGGCCAGTCCCAGCGCGAGCCCGAATGCCAACCAAGTCCCGATTTTTCGCATGACGGAAGACTAACATTTGTATGCGGTTGAACGCCCTCCGTAACCGCCACACTTCTGCCTAGGTAGAACTACCCAAGAGGTATCCAGATGGTGTTCGTCACCGTCTTGCTCAGGGTACGCTTTGGCGTAAGATTATGAGTCGTACCCGCCATGATTCCGAGCGTAAGGCCAAGAAGAGCTTCACCCTTTCCCGAGAAATCGTTGCATTCCTGGAAAGCGTCCGATCGCAGCGCAATGCAGAATCGGTCTCCGCAATTCTTGAGGAAATCCTCCAGGAAGTACGTATCCAAAGGGAGCGTGCGGGCTTGGAACAGGCTGTCACCGATTACTACTCGTCGCTTTCCGACAGTGAGCAAGCCGAGCAATCCTGCTGGGGCGAGTTTGCACTCGCGCAGGTGTCCCCCAAGGAGCGCGCCTGATGCCCTCCCCGGTCCAGCCACCTCTCTGCGGCGAAATCTGGTTCGTGCAGTTGCCCAGCGATCCACCTGCGAAGGGGATTCGGCCGGTCGTTATCGTTTCGCTGGACGCGCGGAACCGGCACGAGAGAGCGGACACCGTTCTTGCTGTGCCGTTGACCTCGAGTATGCATAAGGACGTCCCTACTCACCTCCTTCTCCCTTCCGGCGAGACGGGCCTCCCCTCAGATGCGGCAGCCCGAGCGGAAGATGTCACCGTGATCAGAAAGGAGAATCTGTTTCCCTCCAAGACTCGGCTGCGGAGGTTGAGCGACAGGCGCATCTGCGAACTTGCAGGGAAGGTGAGTGTCGCCATGGGCTGTACGACAGGATCTGAACGCCATACGATCGATAAACCTTGAGTCTCTGTCCGGCGTCAATTTACTTTTCCAGGCAAATGACACTATCTGACGTCGTCCAGTGGCTTTGCTCAACTGAGACTCTGCTCAGACCCGGAACCACTATGGCGGGCGTCCAGGAGAGACCTGAATACCTGCCTGCTGCTTTCGCCGACTACGACGGACCCGAGAAGATGGGCCGCATTTGCGGCTGGGTGAACGGCTTATTCGATTTCGAGATCATTCGCCACAAGGACGGTGGGCAGGTGTTCTTCCGGCACGTGGAAGCGGAGCAGATTGGCGATCCAAGACTCCGCGAAGCGCTCGCAGCCTTTTCGACGGCTCTCGCCGAAACGGCAACCGAGTGACGCCGTTGGATGTTAGTTCCCGACGCGCCCGAATCTCCGAATGGCCTCATTCAGCCGGACCCGTCTTGACCTTTCCCGGGGCGCTAACATGTCTGCGACCGAGATGCGGGCGCTCATCGACTCGCTGGAGAAGATGCTGCCAGACTGGCTCCGGCGGTTGCCGCGCGAAAAATGTCCAACCTGTATCTACCGCCAGCGCAGGCCCCCCTCAAACACGTTCACAGCCGTTCCCTCACCTCGCCTCTGACCAAATCCCCCACAAAATCAACAACATACCCTCCGCCCCCCACCCCCCGCATCCCCGAACCCCACCGCGTCACCTGCTACACTCACGCCAGAAAGGAGCCACTGTGCCGCTTTCCGCCAACCAGCCACCGATCCCAAGACAAAAAAGTGCACGTCCGAACCCAAGCCACCACGGCAAGCCCCAGCCCTAGGCAAAATCCCCAATCCACCACAATATTTTGTGCCCCGCTTGCTTTTCCCCCACCTGCTCGTTATCCTACCCTTATCCCCCGAGTACGGGCGTTCCCCCGCGCCTGTCCACCACACGTCTGTTTTGCCGTTATGAGGTGGTGACCGTTGCTACAACTCAAACGTCTCGAGATCCAGGGCTTTAAGTCCTTTGCGGACCGCACCGAATTGCGGTTCACCGGTACGGGCTTCACGTCCATCGTCGGCCCTAACGGCTGCGGCAAGTCCAACCTCTCGGATGCCATAACCTGGGTATTGGGCGAGCAGTCCGCCAAGAGCCTCCGCGGCAGCCGCATGGAAGACGTCATCTTCGCCGGCACTCGTGAGCGCAAGCCCGTCGGCATGGCCTCGGTCACCATGGTCCTGGTCGACCCCAATCCGGAGCCGGAGCCCATCGTTGAGAAGGAAGCGGGTCCACAGGAGCCCTCCAAGCCTCGCGAAGTCACCATCACCCGCCGCCTCTATCGCTCCGGCGAGAGCGAGTACCTCATCAACGGAAAGCCCGCCCGCCTGCGCGACATCCAGGACCTGTTCATGGGCACCGGCCTTGGTCCGGAAAGCTACGCCATCATCGAACAGGGCCGCATTACGCAGATCCTCTCCACGAAGCCCATGGAACGGCGCTCGGTCATCGAAGAGGCCGCCGGCGTGAGCCGTTTCAAAACCCGCCGCCGCCTTGCCGAAGCCAAGCTCGAAGGCGCCAAGCAGAACCTCTCCCGCGTCTTCGACATCCTCGAAGAAGTCGGCCGCCAGGTGAACTCCCTCAAGCGCCAGGCCGCTAAAGCTAAGCGCTACGAAGAACTGAAGACGGAGATGCTCGGCTACCTGCGCCGCGCCCTCAACGGCCGCTACAAGGTCCGCGAACGCGAAGCCGCCAAGACCGCCCTCGACCTGAACGAGGCCACCCGCGAGTTCCAGACCCTCTCCACCACGGTCACCGAGAAGGAGAAGCTGCAGGCCGAACTCCAGGAGCAGTGCTTCACCCTCGAACATGAGCTCACCGGCCAGCGCCGCGACCTCTCCGAGCGCCGCGTCGAAGCCGAGCGCGCCAAAGGCCGCCTCGAATCCCAGTCCGGCCAGATCGAGTCCATCCAGAAGCGCCTCACCGCCGGCGAAGCCGAGACCACCCAGATCCAGGAACGCTTGGCGGTCATGGAAACCGACTTCCAGGGCCACGCCGACAAGCTCGCCGAGTTCAACACGCAGTACGACGTCGTGCGCGAGAAGCTCATGCAGAAGACGCAGGAGCGCGATCGCAAGCAGCATGAACTGCGCCAGCGCGAGCAGGGCCTGGAACAGGGCCGCCAGCAGGTCCTCCGCCTCATGGGCGAGACCTCCACTCTCAAAAACCAGCTCGCCCAGGTCGGCGAATACCTCTCCGGCCTCGATCGCGACAACGCCCGCGCCCGCCGCGAGGAAGAAGGCGCCACCGGCGAGCTCAACCGCCTCGCCCTCGCCAAGGACGAGCTATCCCAAAAGGTCACCGCCCGCCAACTGGAGCTGACGAACGTCGTCACCCAGCGCCGCGGTGTCGAAGAAGAGTTGCTGACCCGCAAGGCGCGAGCGGCCGAGACTCGCAAGAGTCTCGACCACCTGCGTGCCGAGCTGTCCCGCCTGAAAGCCCGCAAGGACTCCACGCAGGACATCCTTTCCCACCGTACCTACACCACCGAGTCCGTGAAGCGCCTCTTCACCGCGGTCGAAAAGGGCCGCACCAAGGAGATCGCCCCACTCGGCGTGCTGGCCGACTTCATGGATGTCGACCCCACCTGGGAAAAGGCCACAGAAGAGTTTCTCCATGAGGAACTGGAATACGTCGTGGTGCGCGACTGGACAGAAGCGCACCGCGGCGTGGATTTGATGCGCAGTGATCTGGACGGACGTGCCACCTTCCTGGTGCACCCCGAGCCGGACATGAGCATCCCGTCCACCGCTCCGCAGGAGCCGGCGCTCGGTCCGGAAACCGGCATCGTGGCGCGACTCACCTCGCAGCTGCGTATGACGAACGGCCTCACCAAGGCCCCTACCGAGCTCATTCCCCGCCTCGCCCGCTGCTTCCTGGTCCAGGACCGCGAATCGGCACAGCGACTGGCTCTGCAGTACCCGGACCTGTACTTCCTGCTACCCGAAGGCGTCTCCTATCACGGACACGCCGTTAGCGGCGGCAAGAAGACCGGGACCGGCCCGCTCGCCCTCAAGCGCGAGCTTCGCGAACTCACCACCGCCCATAACAAGAAGCAGGTTGAGGTGGAGAAGTCCTCCAACCTACTCGCCGATCTCGAAACCGAGATCACCCATCTCACCGAGGACATGGAGCGCCTCCGCTCCCTCCAGCAGCACCAGGAGAAGGACGCCCTCGCTCTCGAGCACGAGATGCGCAAGCTGAACGAAGAGGTCAACCGCAATAACCAGCGCCTCTCCGTCGTTCGTCTGGAACTGCAGCGCCTCGGCACCGATGGCCAGAAGGCCCGGGAGCGGCAGGACGTCATCTCCATCAATCTGGAGAACGTGGAAGTCCGCAAGGGTGAGCACGAGAAGGCCCTGGAAGCCGCCCGCCAGGAACTTACCGAATTGCAGCAGTTGGTCGCCCAGTTGGGCGAAGAGCACGGCCATCTCCGTGTCGAACTCGCCGGGTTGGAAGAGCGCCGCCGCGCCGAACAGTCGGCCCGCGCCCGCCTCGACAACCAGATCCGCGAACTCGCCAACCGCCGCCAGAACCTCGCCAACGAGATGCAGCGCCTCAATGCCGACCGCGCCCGTCTCGCTGCCGACAACCTGGAACTCGAAGCGCGCCTCGCCGAACTCCGCAAGGAGATCGAACGGTTGGAGGGCACCGTGCGCGTTCTTGAGGAACAGGAACTACAGGCCCGCGGCTCGCTGGCTCAAGCTGACGAAGCCCTCCGCGGCTTGCGTGCCAGCGCCGCCTCGGCTCAGGAGACCCGTGGTGCTCTCGAAGTCACCCTCGTCAAGCTGCAGTCCGAACTGCAGTACCTCGACGAGACATGCCGCAAAGAGCTCAACATCACTTTAGAAGAGCTCAGCCAGACCGAAGAGACCATCCCCGACGACGAGACCCTGGCCGAATGCGAGGCCAAGTATGCCGAGGTCCGCACCAAAATCGACAACCTCGGCCCCGTGAACCCCCAGGCGCTCGAGGAGTTCCAGGAGGCGCAGCAGCGCTACGACTTCCTCAACGCCCAGCGCCAGGACCTGCTCGACTCCATCCGCGATACCGAGAAGGCCATCCAGGAGATCGACGTCGAAACCAAGAAGCGCTTCAACGAAGCCTTCGAGGCCATCAACGCCAACTTCAAGGAGACCTACAAGGTCCTGTTCAACGGCGGGCAGGGCGAGATGCGCCTCACCGATCCGGACAACCACATGGAGTCCGGTATCGACATCATGGCCTCGCCTCCCGGCAAGCGCCTGCAGAACGTCCTGCTGCTGTCGGGTGGCGAGCGCTCGCTGACGGCCATGGCTCTGCTGCTGGCCATCTTCAAATACACGCCCAGCCCGTTCTGCGTGCTCGACGAAGTCGACGCCGCGCTCGATGAGGCCAACACCACGCGCCTGGTCCGCTTGCTTAAGGAGATGTCCGAACAGACGCAGTTCGTCATCATCACCCACGCCAAGCGCACCATGGAGGCCAGTGAGGCCATGTATGGCGTCACCATGCAGGAGCCCGGTGTCTCCAAGATCGTCTCGGTGAAGTTCGGGACGCAGATGATGACCAACCAGCACCGCCCCGCGCCGCAACCGGTAGCCGCCCCCACCGGCGACTAAACACGCCCAAGAGTTCCCCGCTTCACCTCCCCCGAGGTGTGCGCGGCACAGCCGCAGGTCATGCGCAGCCGGTCAGGGGCTGCGCAGACCCCACCACCTTAACCATGAAGCTCATCGAAACCGCCCTCCCCTCGTTCGGCCCGGCACCCGCTAGTCCTCCCACCCATACCGCCGCCGAGTACGAAACCCGCCTCCAGGCCACCCGCCAAGCCATGGCACGCCGCGACCTGACGCACCTCATCGTCTACGGTGACCGGGAGCATTCGGCCAACCTCGCCTGGCTCACCGGCTTCGACCCGCGCTTCGAAGAGTCGGTCCTTATCGTCGGTCTCCACGGCACCCCTCTTATCCTGGTCGGCACCGAATGCGAGGCCTACCTCCGCATCAGCCCGCCGTTCGTCGAAGGCCACCTTCGCAGCGAGCGGTTCGAGCCCTTCTCCCTCCTCGGCATCGCCCGCGACCAGTCGCGCCAACTCGACGAGATCTTCCGGGGCGAAGGCCTGGATGAAACCTCGCGCGTCGGCTGTGCCGGCTGGAAGTACTTCGCGCTCTCCGAGCACCCGCTGGGCGAGCGGGCGCTGGAAGTCCCGGCTTTCCTTGCCGACACCCTCCGCGCCATCACCCCGCACGTCAGCAACGGCACGATGCTGTTCCAACACCCCGCCACCGGCCTGCGTACCTTCTGCTCCGCCGCCGAGATCGCTACCTTCGAATACAGCAACATCGCCGCCTCCAACGGCATGCGCAAGCTCATCGGCGCCATCCAGCCCGGCATGACGGACTTCGAACTCGCCGAACACATGGGCTTCAACGGGTTGCGGCATTCCTGCCACTGGACCGTCAAGACCGGTCCGAATCGCATCAGCCTCGCCAGCCCCAGCGGCAACATCGTCCAGCACGGCCAGCCGCTTTCGGCCAACATCGGGCTCATCGGCGCCAACTGCTGCCGCTGCGCCTTCGTCGCCACCGATGCCCGGCAGGCGCCGCCCGGCTATGTGGAGCACTTCGTCGGCCCGTATGTCGCCGCCATGGGCGAGTGGTTCTCCCTGCTGCGCATCGGCGCCGTTGCCGGTGTCATCGAAGCCCGCGTGCGCGCCCTGCTCGCCGGCCCTCCGTTCCACCTCAAACTCAATCCCGGCCACCTCATTCACCTGGAAGAATGGATGAGCACGCCCTTCTATCCCGGCTCGGACATTGAACTGCACTCCGGCATGGCGATTCAGGCCGATGTCATCCCGTCCCACCCGGTCTTTGTCTCGACACGGATGGAAGACACCTTTGTCCTCGCCGATGCCCCCCTGCGGAGGCAGCTCGCCGAGAGCTACCCGGACTGCTTGGCGCGCTGCACGGCCCGCCGCGACTTCATGCGCTCCGTGTTGGGCTTCGAACTCGCTGATGACGTCCTGCCGCTCTCCAACCTGCCCGGGGTCCTCTCCCCCTACCTGCTGGCTCCCGAATACGTGATGGCGCTGTAGCCCGCTCCTTTTACCTCCTTAACGCAGACTTAACTGCAACCTTAACAACACATTGTCTTCCATAGGCGTAATGTAGAAGAGGAGAGACCCGCCCCCCATGCACCGCTTCCCCGTTCCACGTCAGACCCTGGTCCCGTGGCTGATCGTTGCCTTCCTGGCGGTTCTCTGCACCGTAATGGCCGTCCTGCAATACCATTGGACGGGCCAACTCAGCCGCGCCGAGGCCGACCGCCTGCGCGAGAACCTTCATCAGGGCCTGGAACGCCTCAGCTCCGAGTTCAACGCCGACATCAGCCAGGTGGCCGGGGCTCTTACCCCGCCGAACAACCTTGTCCAGCAGGACGGCCGCGAAGCCGCCTACAATCGCCGCTACCAGCGCTGGCGCGAGTCCGGGCGCCACCACGACAGCATCCGTCGCGCCGGCGTCGCCGTTCCCGATGGCGAGGACCTCAAACTGCTCCTGCTCGATCCCGCCACGCAATCCTACGTCGATTCCCTGTGGCCGAATGACTGGGCGTATGTCCGTGAGCATCTGCGCGCCCGAATGGCCCCTACCGCAAACCCGCCAGACCCGCGTGCCCTCGATCACACCACCGTCATCGAGTATCCCCGCTTCGTCTTCGAACCTGGCGGGCCGGGCGATGCTCCGCGCCGGCCTCGTGAGCAGGACTGGCTGGTGGTGGAGTACAACGACGCCTACCTGAAGCGCACACTCATCCCGGACTTGCTCCAGCGCTATGTCGGCAACGGTGCCGGCGCCGGCTTCGAACACAAGGTCATCGACGCCCGGGACGAGCCCGAATCGGGCTGGGATGACTCCACGCGCCTGTTTTCGATTCGCTATGACATGGGCTTCCGGGGCCGGCCCGATTTCGGCTTCGGGGGGCCGGGTAACGGCCAGAAGCGGCAACCACGCGCCGGGATGGAGCGCGCCATGATCCCTCCCAACATGGGAGGCCGCTGGCAATTGCTGGTCCGCTATAAAGGCGGCTCGCTCGAACAGTTCGTCGCCCAGACCCGCCGCCGCAACCTGGCCGTCTCGGGCGGCATTCTGCTGCTGATGCTGGCTACCGTGGTGGTGCTGGTTCGGGTCAGCCGCCAGGCCCAATCCCTGGCCGAACAGCAGATGAACTTCGTCGCCGGCGTCTCTCATGAACTGCGCACGCCGCTCACGGTGATCCGCACGGCGGCCTTCAATCTCAAGGGCCGCATGTCGTCCAACCCCGCCGCGGTGGAACGCTACGGAAACCTCATCCAGCAGGAATCCGAACGGCTCTCCATGATCGTCGAGCAGGTGCTGCAGTTTGCCAGCACCAACGCCGGCCGCGCGGTGCGGGAGCGGGAACCGCTGTCAGTTGCCCGCCTTATGGAAGACGCCCTGGCCGCCACCCGGCCCGTTGTGGAGAGCGCCGGCGCCAATCTTGAAACGAAGATCGCCGATAAGTTGCCCATGGTCATGGGCGATGCCGTCGCGCTCCAGCATGCCGTCCAGAACCTCATCACCAACGCCGTCAAGTACGGCACCGAAGGCAACAACTGGATTGGCGTCTCGGCCTGCGTTCTGGAGGGGCTCCCGCAGCAGGTGGAGATACGCGTCGCCGATCGCGGCCCCGGCGTTCCCGCCGACGAGCAGGCCCATATCTTCGAGCCCTTTTATCGCGGCAAGCGCGCCGTGCAGGACCAGATTCGCGGCACCGGCCTGGGCCTGACGCTGGTCAAGCAGATCGTTCAGGCCCACGGCGGCACCATTCATGTCGAGAGTAAACCGATGTTAGGATCAGAATTCGTGATCCGTCTGCCTCTGGCACCTTTGGAGCTACAAGATGAGTTCGCGCATACTGCTGGTCGAGGATGACCCGGGGCTGAGCCTCACGGTTTCCGACCTGCTGGCCACCGACAACCACATTGTCGATACCGCCATGGACGGCCCGTCCGGCCTCAACAAAGCCATGAAGAATGAGTACGACCTCATCGTGCTCGATGTCATGCTGCCCGGCAAGAGCGGATTCGATGTCTGCAAGGAACTGCGCGCCAATGGGCGTGACTGCGCCATCCTCATGCTGACCGCCAAAACCCAGGTGGTCGACAAGGTGGTGGGCCTGAAACTCGGCGCCGACGACTACCTCTCAAAGCCTTTCGATCCCTCTGAACTGCTGGCTCGCGTCGAGGCCCTGCTGCGGCGGGTCAAGAAAGAGAATCGCCCCGGCATCAAGCACTTTCAGTTCGGCGACGTCGAGATTGACTTCGAAAAGGGAGATGTCAAGCGCCAGGGCAACCCCGTGCTGCTGGCAGCCAAGGAACTGCAATTACTGCGTTACCTGGTGGACCGGCGCGATACGGTGGTGCCTCGCGAAGAGCTGCTGCAGAATGTCTGGGAGTATCAGAGCGACATCTCGTCCCGCACCATCGACGTCCACATCGCCTGGCTGCGGCAGAAGCTCGAAGCCAATCCGCAGACGCCGCAGTTCATCCACACGGTGCGTGGCGTGGGCTATCGCTTCTCATCCTGACGGCGCTGGCCCGCGCGCGAGGAAAACGGCTGTTCGTCGAACTCGAACACGATCTCGTAGAGCGAGTCACTGCCCATGAAGAAGCGCGCCACTTGCCCTGCCTGCTTGTCGCTGTCGCCGGTGTCGAGGCCGATTACCTGCGGATACCAGCCCGCGGCTTCGGCGCCAAGTAACAGTTGCGGCGCTGACCACGATTCGGGATCGCCCAGGTCCTTCGAATAGGAGATGTAGATCCCGCCCACCGGCCATCCTGGCTCACAGCAGGTGCGGTTCAACAGCATGACGTACTGCTGCAGGTAGGTGTTCCAGTGCAGCGCCGGTCCCCACAGCGCATCGGTGTCCGGCCGTTCCCAGACCGTGGTCACCGGCAGGATGGGCGTTACCCGCCCGCCGATTCCTGGTTCGCGCCAGTCGCCTCGGAAGTACTTCCAGACCTTGCCTCGCGGTGCGGCGCGGTCCTCAAAGGCCATCCGCGCGACCGCCACGCCCTGGCTTCCCTCCGGGCCGCTGTAATTGCCGAAGTAGAAGTAGAAATAGCGGCTTTCCTGGTCCAATAGAACTGTGAAATCTCCGTGACCGCCGGCGAAATAGCCATTCTGTGCATCACAATTCGGCGGATATCCCGTCTCGGCCACAATTCCCAGATCCCAGAAGGAACCGCCTCCATCCCACGAGACCAACGCTCCGATGCGCGGCTGCGACAGATCACCGCAGGTCAGCACTTCGTTGTGGTACCAGGCGTAGAGAGTGCCGTCGCTGTCGAGCCAGGTTGCCTCAATCCACAGTGGTGTGTTGCGGTAATCACTGAGGCCGATCGCGCGCGACTTGAGTACATCCATCACGCCCGGACCTTCGCTCATAATCGGCAGGCCCGCCGATTGATAGACGCGTAACTGCCCATTCCACCAGTGAACGGGGCTATTGGAGTCTGAGATGCCCGGGAGAAAGACCGGGCTCGCCAGACGCAGTTCGGCTCGTTGCCCGAAGCTCGCCGACGGTAGCACGAAAAACAGTAAAAATGCGAGAAGCAAATGACCGCCTTGGTGTGTAGATGCAATTTCGGCAGGTCACGTTACAGCGTTTGCCTTACAAGGCCAACTGCCCCTCGTAAATCATCTTCCGCAAGGCGAACTTCTGGGCAATCCGGAAGTTGCCGGCCTGTGCAGTGAACTCAACAGTGCCATCGTCTTCGTGGAGCAGCGGGTCTTTCGGAAAGCGCAGTTCGGCGGTGAGATGGGTGCCGTGGGGCGGTACGTAGGCCGCCGTGGCTTTGCGGCTGCGCTGGCCCTTCACCGTAAGGTAAGCGCTGTCGAGGATCTGCGCCTCCAGCCAGCGGGCGCCCCGCGGCGTGGTGTTTTGCGGAAAGCCCGAGACCGTGATGATGTACTCGGCTGGCTCGGGCTTGTCCCCTTCGGCCGGCCATTCCTGGGCCATGGCGCGGCGAATCGGCAGTGCGCTGGCCCAGCGAATGGTGAGTTCGGCTTCGGTATGGGCCGGCGCATCGCCAACTGCCAGCACGAACTCATATCGTACGGACACCTGCCGGGCCCAGGGCGAGTCGGTCAGGAGCTTATCGCGGAGCGAGGCGTCCCACTCCGGGTACGGGCGCCGTTCCCAAGCGGCGGCGTTGAGCAGGGGAGATGCCGTCAAGCAGGTGAGGAGAGTTCGTCTGGTCATCATGGAAGTAAGTTCGTGCTAGTGGGTTATTGGTTGAAGCGGCCGCCGCCTCGTGGACCCATCCTGCCGCCGCCCATCTGGTCATACTTAGCCTTCTGTTCGGCGGTGAGCAGGGCGTAGAACTTCGCCGAAGCCTTGGTCTGGATTGCCAGCAACTGGCCCTGTACGACACCCACGGCCGCCGAGAGGCGGTCGATTTCGGCGTCGGTAGCGTTGGTTTTGATGGTGGCGCGCGCGGCGTCACGGGCGCTGTCCAATTGCCCCTGCAGGGCCTCCGATGCGGTTTGCGCGGCGGTGAAGATGGTCTGCGCCTGCGTCTTCTGTGTTTCGCTGAGACCCAGATAGCCGGCCAGGTAATTCATCCGGCCGGTGGTCGGGTCGGGCCGCTGTCCAGTGCCCGCACCGGGCCCCTGTTGTGCCACGAGGGGCAAAGAGCAGACGGCTAACAGCGCCGTCGCGAGGAACTTATGCATGTGTGTCGTAATGACCTCCTGTTACTGTTAACGTGAGCCGCCGACGGGCTGTTGCGAGTCACTCGGTAAAGAATCCTTTACCTCTACGCCGAGCCGGTAGCCTTCGCCGCGCACCGTACGAATCAGCGCGGGCACTTTCGGATCGGCCTCTACTTTCTGGCGCAGTGTGGCGACGTGCATATCCACGGTGCGGGTAAGGCTGGCTCCGCAACCCCATACTTCCCGTAGTAACTCTTCGCGCGAGACCACCCGCGTGGCGTGCCTTACCAGATAGTGGAGTAACTGCAATTCCTTGGTGGAAAGAAAGATGCGCTGCTCACCGCGATAAATCATGCCGGAGAGGAAGTGTACGGTCACATCGCCGATGCGGTGAGTGGTGTCGGCGCTGTTGCGGTAGCGGGCGCGGCGCAGCAGGGCCTGGACGCGCGCCAGCAGTTCCTCGGGGTCAAAGGGCTTGGTGAGGTAGTCGTCAGCGCCGGCGGTGAGGCCCTGGATGCGGTCGTCGCGGCCGCCGCGGGCGCTCAGGATGAGGATGGGCGTTTCGATACCCTTCTGTCGCCAGTGGCCGCAGACCGTGAGGCCATCGTAGCCGGGCAGCATCAGGTCAAGGATGACTAGTTCGATCACGGGCGACCACGCCTGTAATGCTTCGGTACCGCTGCTGACCCAGGTTACGGCGTGGCCCGCCGACTCCAACGTATCCCGCAAGACGGAGGTCAGGGATACATCATCTTCGACAAGAAGGACTTGCGCTGACATGCTTCTCTCCAGCCGACGCAGGCCGGATAGGGGCCGTTGCGAAAGGGGTGTGTCTTTTAACTTTCCTTAACCTTGGGGGAGGGTTTACCCGCTTATCGGGCAGCTAGGCGCGGCGGCGTAAGTAACTGACGGTTACTAAGCCGCGGGAGTAATGATTACAACTGATGAGGTCAAAATCCCGTTGGGGAAAGCCGCCCGGGAATAGCGGAATGCCGTCGCCGAGCAGGGTGGGGACAATGCCGATGTCCACGCGGTCCACCAGGTCGGCCTGAAGAAACTGACGGCCAAGGTCGCCGCCGCCCATCAGCCAGATGTCCTTGCCTTCGTAAGCAAGCAGGGTGCGGGCCAGCGGTTCTACAGGCCCGTTCACATACTCGATGTCGGCGGCCACCCCTGCCGCGCGGCCGTGCGTGAACACATAGGTCTTCTTGCCCATGCCGTCGAACGTGCCGCCATTCATGGCAATGGCAATATCCAACGTCTTGCGGCCCATGATCACGGTGTCGATGGTTTCAAAGAAGGGGGCCATGGAGAAATCTTCGGGCATGAAGAGGAAGTCCACGGATCCATCGCGGCGCGCGATGTAGCCGTCGATACTCATGCCGAGGCTCAAGACAATCTGGCGCATGCGACCTTCAGCTTAGCGCCTTCTTAGTCCCCTTCGAGCGCCACCATGATCCAGCGTTTCTGGCGAAAGGCGAACTGGGCGCGAGGAAGCAAGGGGCTGAGCAGGTCTCCCTGGCTGACGAAGCCGCGTTGTCCGTCGCCGGTTTCGATGGGGACAAAGCGCGCGAGACCTTCGGAACGTACGGGGTCTCCGGTCGGCTTCACGATATCGAAGGCGAGGCGGGCGCGCACGGGAGCGTTGAGGGAAGGGGCTTCGCGCAGCGGTACGTTGTCGCGGGCGATAACCCTGTAGAGGCGGCGGTCGAGATGCTGTGGGAATCGCCAGACCACATAGGGCGACAGATACAGGTCGGGCTGTTCGCGGATGAAGCCGAGTTGCAGCATGTCGGCCAGCGCGGGCCAGAGCGGCGTATGCGGATCGTTGGGCTTCCAGCGTTCGACGAACTTGCGCCAGCCCTGGTCTTCCTTCTCCGCGCCAACGACAATGTCTTCGTCGAGCAGTTTGCGGAGGGCCTTCGTGTTGCGTGCTTCGACGGCCGAGCGCAGGCGGGAGACGAAGCTCTGGAAGGAGCCGTCGCGCGAGGATTCGTCGATGGGATACAGCTTAGGCAGCGTTTGCTGCGCTTGGAGCAGCAGCGGGCAAAGCAGGACTAAGACGCGCAGGGTCAGACGACTCTCATCATGACACGGCGCGGAAGAGACGGTCGGTGGCATCGTCGGCGGGGAAGAAGCTCTCGATGCGCAGTTCGTCGGCGGTGACGTCCTGCGGGGTTCCGAAGGTGGAGATGACGGTGAACAGCGCCAGGTTCACGCCGTGGAGGGAAAGCTCCAGGGGCAGTACGGGAAGCAGGGTGGGGTCGTCGGGGCCATGCAGCGTACGGGCATCCTGAAACGGCGCCAGTTCGGCCAGCACGCGCTGCATATCCTCGCCAGCCGAGCTTTCGGCTTCACGCCGCGCGCGGCACCACAGCAGCGGGGCGATGGCGTTCCAGTTGACGATGAAGGGGCGAATGCCTTCGGGGTGGAAGGTGAGGCTCATCAGGTTGCGCGGGTTGTTGCCGATGCGAGCCCACACTTCGTCGCCGATCTGCGCGCTCAGCCTTTCGAACGCCGCGTTGGCCATGCGGATGTCCCAGGCGCGGTCAATGGCGATGGCGGGGAACGGCTCATGGTTGGCGAGCATCAGGCGAATGGCGGTCATGACGTGGCTCATTTGCGGATCGTCAAGCGGGCGGGCCGCAAAGACAGGGGCGAAGCCGGCGGCCAATAGCCACTGGTTGCGGTCGCGTAGGGGCACGTCGAGGGTTTCGCTGAGTTGCAGGATCATGTCGCGGCTGGGGCGGGCGCGGCCCGATTCGAGGAAGCTGACGTGGCGTTGGGAGACGCCGGAGGTGAGCGCGAGTTCCAGTTGTGACAGGCGCCGGCGCTGGCGCCACGACTTCAGCAAATGCGGGAAGGCGGCAGTGGCGTGGGCAGTAGACATCGCTGCGGTCATTGTGGCGTGCCCAGGCGCAGGCGTTCAATAACCTGCGAAGTAATTGCCGCTAGCGCCGCCCTGCCGCATGCTGGCTTTTGAAGGGAGGCTTCTTCATGACAAGCCGTTTGACGATTCTCGCCGTTGTGATTCTGGCGTTCGGAGCGCTGACCGCGGTGGCGCTCGCCGATGTCGGGTATTGGGGCATCTTTAAGCCGCACTTTCAAAGCTGGGGTGGGGCGCAGGTATTGGTGGACCTGTCTATACTGGCGGTGCTGTTCTGTATCTGGATGGTGCAGGATGCCCGCACGCGCGGCATCAACATATGGCCGTTTCTGCTGTTGACGCTGGCGGCGGGCTCCTTCGGGCCGCTGTCGTACCTGGTGTTGCGCGAAGTGCGGGCTAGCCGCCGGCAATTGCCCCGATGATCAGCAGGGGTTCGCGGCCGCTGGTGACGGCGTCAGGCAACAAGGTGTCAGGCGGATCGTGCGAATAGTCCTGCTCACAGGCAAAGAAGCGCACAAACGGCCGGCGCTGTTTGCTGACGTGGTCGCGCAGGGTGCCCTGGAGCATGGGGTATTCCCGCTCCAGGGCATCGAGGACCGCGCCGATGGTGGGCGGCCCTTCTAACGTGACGGGCA
The DNA here is from genome assembly GCA_016789745.1 of Bryobacterales bacterium. GTDB lineage: Bacteria > Acidobacteriota > Terriglobia > Bryobacterales > Bryobacteraceae > CADEFT01. The sequence continues at coordinate 7,599 of JAEUQF010000023.1, read as the reverse complement.
GTTCGCGTTCGGCCACACGCGCGAGATTGCGGACATGCGCGGGCAGTTCGACGCGAATGGTCACAGGGTCTGCACCTCCACCGAGAGTACGGGCGGCAGATCGCGCACGATGGCGTTCCAGGAATCGCCGCTGTTCGACGAGGCGTAAACCTGGCCGCCGGTGGTGCCGAAGTAAATGCCGCAGCTTTCACACGTATCGACCGCCATGGCATCGCGGAGGATGTTCACGTAGCAATCGTGCTGCGGCAGGCCGTTGGTGAGCGCTTCCCATTCGTTGCCCCCGGTGCGGCTGCGGAAGACCTGCAGTTTGCCGTCGAGCGGGAAGTGTTCGTGGTCGCTCTTGATGGGAACGACGTAGATGGTTTCCGGCTCATGCGCATGGACGTCAATGACAAAGCCGAAGTCGGTAGGGAGATTGCCGCTGACTTCGTGCCAGTTGTCGCCGGCGTCGTCGCTGCGCATCACGTCCCAGTGTTTCTGCATGAACAGCACTTTGGGGCGCGAAGGGTGCGCGGCGATGTGATGGACGCAGTGGCCGACTTCGGCATCCGGATCGGGGATGTACTGCGAGCGCAGACCGCGGTTGATCGCCTTCCAACTGACGCCGCCGTCGTCGGAGCGGAACGCGCCCGCGGCCGAGATGGCGATGACGATGCGGTTGGGATTGGTGGGGTCGACGATGATGGTGTGCAGGCACATGCCGCCGGCTCCCGGCTGCCATTGCGGACCCGTGCCGTGCTGGCGCAGGCCTGCGAGTTCGACCCAACTCTTGCCGCCGTCCGTGGTTTTGAAGATGGCGGCATCTTCGACGCCGGCGAGCACGGTATCGGGGTCGGTGAGCGATGGCTCCAGGTGCCAGACGCGTTTGAACTCCCAGGGGCGCAGCGTGCCGTCGTAGTGCTGGTGGGTGCCGGGGACGCCTTCGTAGACGAACTTGTTGTCAACCGCATTCCAGGTGACGCCGCCGTCGTCGGAGCGTTGGATCACCTGGCCGTGCCAGCCGGTGTGCTGGGAGAGGTAAAGGCGGTTGGGGTCGGCCGGCGAGCCCTTCATGTGATAAATCTCCCAACCGGCGAAGTGCGGGCCGGCGACGTCCCACTTCTCGCGCTTGTGGTCGGAAGTGAGCACGAACGCACCTTTGCGCGTGCCGACGAGGACGCGAACGATGTTTTGTTTGTCTGCCAAGAATAGACCTCCAGGGACTCAGACGGTCGGGCGGGGCCGGACTCATCGGTGATATAGGAAATTATCTTTCAGCAAAGGGGTGGGCGGGGGAGGTGTGGTTGTTAACAGGCCGCTGTGATTTCGGGTGCGAGTTCGGTGGAATTCCGCCGTTGTCCCCAAAGCCGCGGCGCCGCTACGATCAGGGCATGCGAGCAGGGGTCTCCCTTTCGTTGCTGGGGGCGCTGGTGATCCTAAGCAGTTGTGAACTGGCGCCCTCCCTCATCGAAGCGGAGGCCCTCAGCATCGACGAGTTTCGGGTGGAGCCCGAAGCGATCCGGAAAGGTGAGCTTGCGACAGTCCATTGGTCTGTACGAGGAGCCATTCAAGTGGAGGTTGTGCCCGATCTGGGCATCGTGACGAGGGCGGGGAGTATACAACTCCTGCCCTCCGCCACGACCACCTACCAGCTACGGGCGACGGGTTCTGCGGGCGAGGTAACCCGGAGTGCGATAGTGATCGTGGAGACGCCCCAGGATCTGCCGAGGCCGCTGCGGCCGCGGCGGGGGCGCCTGATTCCCGTGTCGGGTGTGGAGGCAGGGGCGGGCTCAGTCGACCAACCCATTGCGCACCGCAAAGCGCACCAGTTCCCCAATGCTGTGCAGACCGAGCTTTTCCATGATTCGGGTGCGATGCCCGTCCACCGTATAGACACTGAGATTGAGCGTGGTGGCGATCTCTTTGTTGGTTTTGCCTTCGGCGATGGCCTGTAGCACTTCCCGCTCGCGCGAACTGAGCAAATCGAGCGGATTGGTGGCGTGCTTGCGGTAGTCCTTCAGGACGGCGCCGGCCACTTCGGGGCTGAGATAGCTGTTGCCGGAGGCGACGGCGCGGACCGCGGCGATGAGTTCGGAATCGGCCGATTCCTTGAGGATGTAGCCTTCGGCGCCGGCGCGCACTATCTCGCGAACGTAGACGCCATCGCGATGGACGCTGAGGGCCAGCACGCGTACCAGTGGTTCGGCTTCGCGAATGCGGCGTGTGGCTTCGATGCCGTTGAGTTCGGGCATGGTGACATCCATGACCACCACTTCGGGCTTGAGGCTGCGGGCCATCTCGACGGCATCGCGGCCGTTGCCCGCCTCGCCAATGACTTCCATGTCTTCCTGCGCATCCAGGATCATGCGAAAGCCCTGCCGGACCATGCGATGGTCGTCAGCCAACAGGATGCGGATCTTCTTCTTCATGAGCAACTGCTTTCCAGGGAAACTCGAGTTCGATAATGGTGCCGCCGCCCTGGTTTGGGGAGATGTGGAGGGCGCCTTCCAGGCTGCGGGCGCGGGCCTTCATGCCGGTGATGCCGAACTGCAGGCCGTTGGCGGGGGTGGGCGTGGCGGTGACACCCTTGCCATTGTCGGTCACGCGCAGTTGGACGGCGTCGCCCTGGCGGCGGAGGCTGACCTCGACGCGGGTGGCGCGGGCGTGTTTGGCGATGTTGGTGAGTGCCTCCTGCGCGATGCGGAAGACGTGGGTTTCGGTTTGCGGGTCGAGCCGTCCGATGGGGCTGGACTTGTAGTGGACGTGGATGTGATTGCGCTCTTCGAAGCGTTCGCAGAGCCACGCCAATGCAGAATCGAGGCCGAAGTCATCGAGGATGGTGGGGCGCAGGAGTTGGGAGATCTCGTGGGCGCTACGGATGGAATCGCGCAGGAGGCTGGAACAATCTTCCATCCACTTGGGATCAAGGTCAGGACTGCTGACGCGGGAGAAGTTGGTTTTGAGCGCGGTGAGGGATTGGCCCAGTTCGTCGTGCAGTTCGTGGGAGAGGCGGCGGGCGAGGTTCTCCTGGCGTTCCAGCAACTGCCAGGAGACCTTGCCGAGTTCGGCGGCTTGTTCGGTCATCTGTTGCTGAAAGCGGGAGGTGAGAATGACGACCAGGGACGCGCAGACAATGGCAAGCAGCAGGGAGGCGGCCAGCAGCGTGGCGCTTTCGGCGCGTTGGGTGGAGGCAATCTCCTCGATCCGCAGGCGGGTGTTCTCGGCGCGTCTGTGGCTGGCGAGGATGAGGGCGGTGGTGGAGGTGGTAAGGTGATCGCGGGCGGCGATGAGGCGGGTGAGGTCGGGGCGGGGGCGATAGGGGTCGTCCAGGACGCGGTCGGCGGCAAGGACGGCATCAATGGCGGCACGCTCGACGGCGCGCCAGAGGGCGATATCGGGATCAGTGGGGGGGATGCTGGCAAACAGGTCCTTGAAGGACTGTTCGATGAGGGCGACGCCTTGTTCCAGTTGGCCGCGGTCGCGGCGGGCCTCGCCGAGCAGGAGGCGGCCGAGGACGGCGCTGAGAGACAGTTGGACGCGCTGGACTTCGTCGATCAGGGCAACGCTGCGGAACTGATGTTCGGTGAGGCGCGATACGTTCTGGCGGATGCGTTCAATGCTGCGGAAGCCGATGTAGCCATCGGTGCCGAGCAGCACCACCATGAGGAGGAAGCCAGCGCCGAGCAGCAGCTGGACGCGGCGTTCCTGAAACGCGGCCGGTTTATAAGGGACGATCCACACACTACTTCCAGGCTATCGCGGGACGACGAGCGGTTGACACCCTGTAATTCCGCCGAAGGTGAGGCCGAAACCACGGGTGAGTACGACGGAATACCCCCCTGCGTTTTCGGGCGGCCGAATACAGGATTTCCGGCGTGGTGCCCGGAACAGGCGGGCCGCTAGGATCAAAACGGAGGCCAGCATGGTAAGCGTGATCATTCCAGCGTTGAACGAAGAGGAGCGGATAGCGGACGTGATTCGGCATGCGCGCGCGTCCGTGCTGGTGAGCGAAGTCATTGTAGTGGATGACGGCTCTACGGATGCGACCTTCGAGACTGCTGTGTCGGCTGGGGCGAAGGTGATTACCAGCACTCTGCTGGGAAAAGGGGCGTCGATTGAGGATGGGCTGCGGGTGGCGAGCGGCGACATCCTGTTGTTCCTGGATGGTGACCTGTCAGGCCTGTGCGACGATCTGGAGGAGCGTCTGTGCCGTCCTTTGCTCAAAGGGGACGCGGACTTCGTGAAGGCGCGGTTTCAGCGAGCGGCCGGGCGGGTGACCACGCTGACCGCCAAGCCGATGCTGCAGACTTTCTTCCCGGAGTTGGCGGGGCTGAGCCAGCCGCTGGGCGGTGTCTACGCGGTGAAGCGGGTCTTGCTGGACCAGTTGCGATTGGAGACCGACTACGGCGTGGACATCGGCCTGCTGATCGACGCACACATGCTGGGTGCGAAGGTGATGGAAGTGGATATCGGTTATCTTGACCACGACAGCCATCCGCTCGAAGACCTGGGCGATATGGCACGGCAGGTCATGCGCACGATTCTGCATCGCGCCGATAAGTACGGGCGGTTGTCGGCAAATCATGTGCGCGAGGTGGAGGAGGATGAGCGGCACGAGGAGCCGGAGTTGAAGCGATTTCTGGAGACGCTGGGCGGCAGTGACGCCATTGCCCTGATCGACATGGATGGCACGCTGGTGCAGGGACGGTTCGTGCGGCACCTGGCCGAGCGGGTGGAACGCGAGTCGCAACTGTTCCGCTGGCTGGATAATCCGGCGGTGAGCGATGCCGAGCGAAGCCGGCGCATTGCCGAGGTGTTCGCGGGTGTTCCGAAGGCGGTGTTCCAGGAGGTTGCGCGGCAGATGCCGTTGATCGACGGCGCGGCGCAGGCGGTAGTCGATTTGAAGCGAATGGGCTACCGCGTGGGGATCGTGAGCGATAGTTTCCGGATTGCAACGGAGGTCGTCCGCCGGCGGGTGTTTGCGGACTTCAGCGTGGCGCATCTGCTGCGCTTCACCGGCGGGCGTGCAACCGGAGAGCTCACGATCTCCCCGTTGCTGGTGGATCCCGAGGGGTGCCGCCAGCATGAGGTATGTAAGTCGAATCTGCTGCTGCACCTGTGGCAGAAGGTGGGCGTGTCGCCCTTTGCCACCGTGGCGGTAGGCGATGGGCCGGAAGACGAGTGCATGTTGCGGGCGGTGGGGACCTCGGTAGCGTTTGAGCCGAAGGTGCCGTGGGTGGCGAAGGCGGCGACGCACCGTTTGGAAGGCAGCCTGCAAGGTTTGGCGGAGTTACTGCCGAGAGTGGAATGGTGGGCGGCCGCGGCGCGCATGTGAGCTAAAGACGTTGCCTTGGCAGCCGATAAGCGCAGCGTGCCATCGACTCCCACCACGCCAACCTCTCGAGAATGGGCCGCGGCCCTGGCCACGGTCCTGGGCGGGGAGCAACCGCTGGAGACCGTGTTTCAGCCCATCGCCGATCTAAGCCGCGCGGTGGTCGTAGGCTATGAGGCGCTGAGCCGGTTTCCCTCCGTGATCCGCGCGTCGCCGGACAAGTGGTTTGAGCAGGCCGAGCAGTTGGGATGTGCCGAACCTTTGGAGTCGCTGGCGCTGGTGACGGCGGCACGCGCTCGCGACGGGTTGCCGCAGAATACATTTCTGACGTTGAATGTTTCGCCGGACTTTCTCTTGTCGCGGTCCTGGGCGGAGTTTCTGGAAGCACAGCCGGAACTGAGCCGCATCGTGATTGAGGTGACCGAGAACCGTGCGATTGCCGATTACGCCCGCATGCGGAGGGTGATTGAGGACATTCGCGCCCGTGGCGGGTCCTTTGCGGTGGACGATGCCGGGTCCGGGTATGCGAGCCTGCAGCACGTGCTGGCGCTGCGTCCGGACTTTGTGAAGCTGGACCGGGTGTTCATCACCGATTGCCATCAGGACCGGGCGAAGTCGGCGATGATCGAGATGGTGGGGGCATTTGCGGGGCGCCTGGATGCGTGGATCATAGCCGAGGGGATCGAAAAGACGGAGGAGATGGAGGAACTAATCCGGCTTGGGACCCCGTTGGCGCAGGGGTATCTGCTGGGCAAGCCGGCGGCGCCATGGTCGGAGTTGCAGGCGGGCGTTGAGTCGCCGATTCGGACGGCGCGGCAGCGGATGGCGCGAAGAGACTGCGTCGCGTGCGCGATGACCCCGGTACCGGCGATGCACAGCCGGGAGAAGGCGGTGTGGTACCTGGAGTTGGATACGGGATTGGAGGCGGTGGCCCTGGTGGATGAGTGGCGGCGTCCGGTGGGTTTGGCGTACCGGCATCCGCTGGTCGGCGTGCGGGTGGCCGAACGGCTGCTGCTGGTGAAGGCAGCCAGTGCGATTGGCGATGTGCTGGGGCGGGCGATGACGCGTCCCGGGGAGATGCGTTTCGATCCGCTGGTGGTGACCGATGAGGAAGGGAAGTTGGAGGGGGTGGTGACGATCGACCGGCTGGTGCGGGCGATGCTTGCGAAAGACGGCGGCGCGGGTGTGCCGGAGTCTCTCGCAAGCCTGGTGCTATCGGTGGGGGAGCTCAGGCAGCAACCGGCCGCATCAGGGATTGGACCTGGGTGACAAGCTCCGGCGGGACGGCGGTGATGCCATGCGCGTCGCGGGCATGGATGGCAACCGCGGAGAGGATCTCCTCCGTCGTACCTCTAAACTTAGCTTTGCAATTGGGGACGATATCGCCGCAAGCGAATTCTTTCATGCGGGGCTTATCGGCTGGGGGATGGAGACTCTTAACGCCAGCACAGCCGGAGGAGGGCTAACAAAATCGGAGCCACAACAGCGGCGGGGTTGGGTTCGGGCACCGCGAGCACCTCATCGCCGGCGACCGTGAAACGGAAGCTGGGAGAGTAGGCGGTGACCAGAACGCCGGCCGGACGGAACGAGCGCGGTGACACCAGGGGCAGGGGTGCTGTTAAGGGACCCGCCGCCGACCGCTCCCACCTGCGGCTCGACGCCGGTAATGACCAGCCAATAGTCGCCTGCGGTCAGGGTTAGGCCCGAGAAGAGCGCAATGGTGCTGACGCCGCTGGGCACCGGCACTGTGACGTTCGCAGCGGCTTCATTGGCAATCGTGGTGCCCGGGCCGATCTGGGTGGTGAGGAAGACAACGGCGCTGCCGCCCTCGGCGAGGTTGGCCCCAAGAGGAGCGGTGACGGCGACGTTGTTCCAGGTGGAGGTGAGGCGGAAGCCCCCGGCAACGTACTGGCCGCCAAAGATCCCCAAAGCTGTGGAGGAATAGTCGATCAGGGTGGCGGCGGGCAGGGAAGCCGTGGTCAGCAGGAGCAGCAGCGGGAGGGCGCGCATGCTGGTGCGTATCGCGTGAATGAGGGGAGTGTATGGGGGGCGACGAAGATTGGGCGGGCGCGGCGGATCAGGCTAAGTCTCGTTACCTGGCGGATCCATGGTCGATTGCGTGGTTTGCAGCTGGAGTGTCCTGAGCGTGTTCACCAGAAAGTGAAAACTCGGAGAAGCGTTTTGTGCGACTTCCATGAGGGTGTCTAAAAAACTGTGTAAACGGTTTCCCTGACAATGAAGGGAGATCAAATGAAGAAGCAGCAAGAAGGGCAGCCATTTCCGGACGA
>JAEUQF010000499.1 GCA_016789745.1 Bryobacterales bacterium | reverse complement strand
CGCGTCCCCAGTTCCTTCCTCGATACCAACCCCAACGGGCTCCGATATCGAAGCCTGTCGAGCGGTGTCCAAGGCCGGTTGATGTTCGCGGTGCGGGGCGGCAGCGTCCAACTCACCACATCCTGCCCGACCACGCGAGGCCTGGTAGGGTCGGCCTACAACGCCAGCCTCACCGCAGGTGGCGGCACGTCGCCCTATATCTGGGTAACGCAACTGGTCAGCGGTGCTTTGCCGCCGGGCCTGTCCTTGAATTCCGCCGGCGTGCTCTCCGGCACCCCCACCACAGCCGGTTCCTACGCCTTCAGTGCCCGGGTAAATGACGCGGCGCAGCGTACGGCCGTGGCGCAGTGCACCCTTCCGGTGGATGGCTGTTCCGTCACGCTCAGTGCCAACCAGACGGTCGGGGCTGGGCAGAGCACTGGCACCTTCACGGTTAGTTCCGCCAGCACCTGCGCGTGGACGGCCACTTCCAACGCCGCCTGGATCCAACTGCTCAACGGCTCCACGCCGGTGTCGTCGGTGCAAGGCACGGGGACGCAGACTCTGACCTTCCGCGTCGAATCGAACGGCAGCACCCAGGCGCGCACGGGTACCATCACGGTTGGCGACAAGACCTACACCATCACACAGGCCGCGGGAACCGGCTGCACTCTGACCTTAACGCCTCCCTCCAACATACTTACGGCCAATGGAGGCTCCGGCAGTTTCGCCGTTACCTCCAACTGCGCCGCCTGGACCGCTACAGAAAACCTGGACTGGCTGCAGGTCACACTCGGCAGTTCCGGCAGCAACAACGGCACGGTGAACTACTTTGCCAACGCCTATACGGGTGCGACGCAGGCGCGATCCGGAATCATCAGTGTAAACGGCGTACCCTTCACGCTCACCCAGAACCCGCCGAATGCCACCTGTACCTATAATCTGAGCACTGCCACTATCAACATTCCGGCCGCCGGCGGTACCGGCAGCACCTTTGTCCAAACTTCCAGCGCCTGCGGTTGGAGCGCCGCGAGCAACGCGGCATTCGTCACCATAACGGCGGGGGCTAATGGTAGCGTGAGCGGGCTGGTTACCTTCAACGTGGCACCAAATAGCGGCGCAGCCCGAACCGGCACTCTTGCCATCGCCGGTCAGACGTTCACCGTCAACCAGGCAGCCGGCACCTCCTGCCCCATCACTTTCACGCCCGGATCGGCAACGTTCCTTTCTAGCGGCGGCGTTGGGGCAACCACCCAGGTCAACACTCCCTGCGATTGGACGGCCACCAGCAGCGTTCCCTGGATCAGAATCACCGCCGGAGCCGCCGGTATCGGGCCCGGGACCATCACCTACACGGTTGACCCGAACACCGCGCCCGGCGCGACAGTCCGGGCAGGGTCCATCACTGCGCGAGGCGTCACGTTCGCGGTGACCCAGGGCATTCCCGCCTGCACCTACTCGCTTTCATCGAGCAACCTGATCCTGCCACCCTCGGGCGGTACAGCCTCCGTTACCGTCACCGCGCCTTCCTCCTGTTCCTGGAATGTCACCGGAGCGCCCAGCTTCTTAACTACCGCTGTGGGACAGGGGACGGGTCGCGGGACGGCTACCTTCACGGCCGCCGCCAACAGCGGAACAGGCGAACGCACCGGGACGGTGACCGTCGCTGGACGCGTGCTTAATGTGAAGCAGCCGTCGGCCTCCGCGTTCGCCTGTACGGCAGCCGGCCCCAGCCCGGTCCCGAACATCCGCCAGTTCCTGATGGCGGAGCTCACCGGGGACCTCACACTCGCCTGCGGTGGAACGGCACCGAGAGCGCTTTCCGGCGACGTGCTGGTTACGCTCAACACTAACCTTACCAGTAAGGTCATCGGCAACAACGTGGACGCGCTCCTCATCCTCAGCAATAGCGGCTCACTGGTGTTGAACCAGAACGCCTTTCTGGGCAAGCTGGCCGGCAACAATGCGGTGCGTTTCGTGGGAGTGCCGCTAGCCTTGTCGGGCAGCAACGCCAACCGTAACTTCCGCATTACCAATCTGCGCGCCGATGCCAGCCCGGCGGACATCCCCGCCGACATCACCGCGCGTGTTGAGATCGAGGTACCCGGCGTTACGGTGCCCGTCAACAATCCCCAAGCCATCGTGGCCAGACGGCAGGCCCCGGTGAACGCCACCTTTGGCACGGCCATCAACAGCGGCGGCGTCACGATCCTTCCCGTCAACTACACTGAACTGCTGCCCGATACCTTCAAGGTGCGGATTGCTTCCAACCAGGATCCCAGTACGCCTGGGACGCTCTACAACACCGAATCCGGCTTTGTAAACACGGCGGCGCTGGGCGGGGAAGTGGGCACGGCCGATACCGGCTTCCGCCTGCAGGTCACGCTGCGTAATCTACCGGCGACGGTCACTGCCATCCAGGCGCCCGTAGTTGTGACGAATCAGAACGGCACTCGCGCGGAACTGGCCACGAACGATCGCACGGGCAACGGGGTGGGGCTGCAAGCCGGTACCAATGCGCTGCTGCCCATTACCAATGGCGAGGCTACCGCAACCTACGAGATCACTGCGGCACCGCAGACGACGCGCACCGAAACCCTCACCTTCAACCTGCAACTGACGGGCATCAGCGCCGATGCCGTCGAAGCATTGAAGTCGGGCTTCCTGCCCTCCTGCGGCCCTATCGCCACCGGTTTGCCGGCCAACGGCGTACTGCCGGTGCCGCGCTGCATCGATCCGCTGGCGCCCGCGGTTGGCCGGCGCAATGTGCTGCTGCGCGGGGCGGTCACGGCGGTTGCGGGCTCATCCGTGTCCACCAACGCTGCGTTGCGTGCCCCCACCGGCAACCGTTCCGTGGAACTGCAAGTTACGATGGGCTGCGATTCGGCCGAAGCCTGCCCCGAACCGGTGATCCGCGGCAACTTGTCCGCTGGTGCGTCGTTCAATGGGTCATGCGATGTGGCTGACGGGAGCGGCAGTTGCTCCGGGGCGGACCGCGACGTTGCCATTACTTACCCCGACATGGAGCCTGGGCAGACGGTGACGGCGACGATTGGCACCACTCTGCTCGACGACGCGCCCGGCGGCAGCCTGCTGCAATTCAATGCCAGCGGCAGCACGGGCGTCAGCGTTACCTATGATGTGGTGGAGACCTGCATCCCGGGCTTCTCACAGTTCCCCGAGCCCGGCCCCAACGGGCTGACGGACACCATCATGGTCTACGCCTGCGGGCCATGGACCATTAGCAACACGGCTTCCTGGATTACTTTTAGCCAGACCAGCGGCACCGGAAACACGCTGGTGACTTATACCGTGCAGCCAAACACCAGTGGCGCGGCGCGATTCGGTAGTGTGTCGGTGCCGGGTGCGGCGGCGATCAACGTCCGCCAACTCAGCAGTGCGGCCGGCGGCGGTCTGCGCTTCGTACCCGTCACGCCCTGCCGGGTGGCCGACACCCGCGTCGGCAGCGGTAAGTCCGGCGCATTCGGCCCGCCCATCGTGGTTGCCAATACCACACGCGAGTTGCCCATTCCAAGCAGCGGTTGCGGTGTGCCGGCCACTGCCCTGGCTTATTCGCTGAACATCACGGTAGTGCCGCCCGGACCGCTGGCTTTCCTAACCGCCTGGCCAACAGGACAGACGCGCCCCGTGGCCTCCACGCTGAATAGCTTTGACGGCAAAATCGTGGCGAACGCAGCCGTGGTGCCTGCCGGAACCAATGGTTCGGTTAGCTTCTTTGTCACCAACAACACGGAGATTATCGTCGATATCAACGGCTACTTCGTGCCCTGATCCAGGGAACGCCAAAGATCGATCATGTCCCGCAGACTCATCTGCTCGGCGCGGAGACGCGCCTCCGGACGGCCGTCGATTCCCGGATACAGGGGGCCTAGGTTGTTCCGGAGGTTCTTGCGTTTCTGGGTAAAGCTGGCTGCGGCGAAGCGCAGAAAGCGATCGGTATCTTCGACCAGCGGCTGGGAGCGCGGGGTTAGCGCCACCACGGCGGAGTCCACCTGCGGCGGCGGCTGAAAAGCTCCCGGCGGCACCTTCGCCACCAGCCGTCCTTCGGCCAGCAACTGCGTGCGAACACTGAGGTAGCCGTAATCGCGGCTGCCCGGCCCGGCCAGCATGCGCTCGGCTACTTCTTTCTGCACCAGAAACACGGCACGCTTCAGATTCGGCCCCAAAGCCAGGGTGCGATCGAGAATCGGCGACGTGATGTAATAGGGCAGGTTGCCGGCCACTACTGCCGGTCCCCACTGGTTCAGATCCACCTGCAGGACGTCGGCGTGGAGCACTTCGACGGCGGGGAACTGCCGCGGCAGTTGCGCCGCCAAGTCAGTATCCAGTTCGATCGCAACGAGCCGGTCGGTGCGGTCCTCCAGGTATCGCGTCAGCGCACCTTTTCCTGGACCAATTTCAATGACGAGCGATTCCCGTTCCGGACACGCCGCGCGGGCAATCTTTTCGAGTATGGAAGTACGGACCAGGAAGTGCTGGCCGAGGCGTTGGCCCAAGCGCGCTTAACCCTTCACGTCAATATGACTGCGACGGAAGGTCAAGCGCAGGCGAGCCGTGGTCGGCTGCCCGAAAGCGAGCGCTGGCGTGAACCGCGAAAACAGGAGCGTGTTCTCAATTTCGCGGCGCATCTCCGCGCTGGCCGTATCCGGCAGACGGCAGTCGATGACTTGGCCCTGGTCATCAAGGGTCACTTCGACGATAATCTCGTCGTTGGCGAAGCCGAAGGGCGCCACGCTGACGACGGTCGGCTCCTGATAGAAGCCGAGCGGCACGTCATGCGGCGTGGTCCGCGCCACCACCGGGAACGTCGGCAGCAGCATGCTGAACAGAACCATGGCCGAAACCAGACCGCCCGCGAACGGCAGCGCCAGCGGCTGCATGGAATTGCGGACCCGTTGCTGCAAGCCGGACCAGGCAAACGCAATTGCCGATTCTTTTCGCACGGCGTCCCGGCGCCCTGCCGCCTCGCGCACCGCCATGACCTTCAGCCTTGCCGCAAGGTCAGCCGGCGGGGTCTTGGCGCCGTGCAGACTGCGCACCATCCCCCGCGTCCGCTGCAGTTCATCGAAACGCAGCGCGCACAAACGGCACTCCCGCAGGTGAACCGCAACGGTCTTGCGCTCCCCCGTCGGGAGCCTGTCATCGGCATAGGCCGAGAGGCTGGCGCGCACATCGCCGCACGGTCGGGACCAACTGAAGACGTCTCGCAGGTTCATACGATACCGCCAGGTTGCGCTCTCCAACTCAGGTCCGGCCCCGGTTCCAACCGGCCTGCTAAGGACTTGCGCACCGCTTCTCTCCCCCGCAAAATCCTCGATTTCACCGTTCCGATGGAGATCTGCAGCACTTCGGCGATCTCCTCGTAATTCATATCTTCCATGTCGCGCAGCACCACCGCGGCCCGGAAGGCCGGATTCACCTCGGTCAGCGCGGCTTCCACCAGCGCCCGGGTTTCCCGTCCGGCGGCCAGGTCAAACGGCGACCGGCCCGGATCACTCAACACTTCCTGCAATGGCTGCACGCCCTCGTCCTCAATCTCCAGCCCGATTTCCTTGCGCTTATGACGGCTGAACCAGCGCCGCTGGTTATATGCCTCATTCACCGCGATACGGTAAATCCAGGTCTTGAGACTGCTGTTACCCCGAAACGACGAAATGCTGCGGAAGACCTTGAGGAAGACCTCCTGGACCACATCGCTGGAATCAGCCGGATCCGCCATGAGGCGGTAAACAAGGTTGTATACCGGCTGCTGGTAGCGCGTGATCAGTGCCTCATAGGCGCGTTCTTCGCCGCTGCGGAGCCCCTCCACCAGCCACGGTGGGTCGCCCGCCGGCACCTGAGGGTCGGCAGTTCCTTCTACCGGTATGTGGTTGGTGGTTTCGATCACAGCGAAGTCCCTACTTGAATCTTACTCCTCGATCAACCGCTCTGGCACTCTAGACACCACCACCTCGCGAAAAGTTCCGGTGTAGATGTTGTATGGTTGGGGGTATGGTTTCCCGCCTTTGCCTTGTTCTTGCGGTTGCGCTGTTCACTTTCGCTGCCCAAACCGCGCACCAGGCGGTACAGGCGGGGATGGACCTGTTCGTACGCGGCGATATTGACGGCTCCATCCGGGAGTTCGAACGAGCCGCGCAGGCCGAACCGGCGGTTGTTCCCGAGTTGTGGCAGCGGGGGATTTCGTATTTCTACGCCGGGCGGTTCGAGGATGGGCGGAAGCAGTTCGAGGTTCACAGGACCGTGAATCCGAATGATGTGGAGAACGCCGCCTGGTGGTACCTGTGCATGGTGAAACTGGGGCGGCGGGAGCAGGCGCGGAAGCAGCTGCTGCCGGTGGGTCCGGATCCGCGGATTCCAATGGCGGAGATTTACGAGTTGTATGCCGGGCGGGGTTCGGAGGCGAGGGTGATGGAGTCGGTGGAGAAGGGCGAGGATTCGGGGCAGCCTCGGCGAGTGCGGCTGTTCTACGCGCATCTCTATTTGGCGTTGCTGGCGGATGTGCACGGGGACGCGAAGGCCGGGGCGAAACATATCAAGATTTGCTTAGATCAGAATGTCGGCGGGTATATGCGGGCGGTGGCGGTGGTGCACCAGAAGTCGATGAAGAAGTGAGGGTTTTATGCGGCTGGTCTTATCTGCTCTGATCGCGATTGGATGTTGGGGGCAGGAGTCGCCGCGTGAGTTGCAGGCGGCCTGGCGAAAGACGATGGCGGCTGAGATCGGCGATGAAGAGACGCTGGATCTATTCGCGTCGCAGGTGATCGGCCGCTGCGAGGCGATGAAGAGGCGAGCGTTGAAGGTTCGTGAGTTGGCGCTGATCGAGAACCCGGATGCAGAGACCCGGCGAGCGCAGTTTTTTGAATCGCGGATGCTGGCAGCCGACTATATCGACTTAGTCACTACTCAGTATCGGCGGATGGCTCGCGTTGTAGCATCGGCGCACTGGCGACCCAGCGGTTGGCGGGATCGGCAGGAGATCAACCACGCGACACCGCGGTGGCCGCAATGGGGGTTGGATGCGCACGGGAGAGCTACCGTGCTGTGCAAGGAGATTGCAATGCTATTCGGAAAGTCGGACGCTACGGTGGGTGAGGACCTGTCCGATCGGCTTGCCGGTAACTCCGCACCGCCATTTTACGGACAGTTTCCGCCGCTACCTACGCCGGAGCACCGCGACCACTAATCGGATCTCTTCGAAGGGGATGTCGTCGGGCAACTGGGCTCGCACGTCGGCGAGTCGCTTGAGATCCGTCTTGCCAGCCGCCTCCCTGATAACCGTTATGCGGGCCGGTTCTATCCAGGCATCAGGCAAGGTAACGGCACCGGCCTCAATCATCGACGCAATCTGCGCCGCGGTGACGTTTGTCGACAAACCGCGGCGGGCGGCAATGTCGGGCAGGTTATAGCCTTCGTTGATCAGGCCAACGATGGCATCAAACGAGACTGGCGCCATGCCTTTGGACACCACCGCGGCTTTCGGGGCCGACTCGCCGAAGAAACGCCGGAGCCCCTCCAGGATCTCCTCGCCGTAAACGTCGGCCTTGAACTCCCCGATGCCACTCACCTTCAGCAATTCGGCGCGAGTGCGGGGTTGCTTCTCGCAGAGGTCACGCAGAGTGGCGTCGTTGAGGATGACGAACGGGGGCAGTTTCAGCGTCTTGGCAAGTTCCGCGCGCCACTTCCGCAGATGATCGAACAGAGCGGGATTGGCGCCCGGCGGTGCGGCCGCCGGCTTGGGAATCGACATAGTCCGGGCGCCCATCCACTCCGGAACCCAACCGCAGATATCGCAGGTGCCGCATTTTTCCCATTTCGGCGTCTCGCCGAAATGCCGGCAGATCTGCTGGTGACGGCATTCGCGGTTCTCCACGAAACCTTCGATGTCCCGAAACCGGCGCCACGCCCGGCGCTGTTCCTCGGGATCCTGGATCTTCTCTGTGAAGAACGCCAGGAGGCCTTTGTCCTTCTTGCGCCACAGGAGAAGGCAATCGGCAGGTTCACCATCGCGCCCTGCCCGGCCCGCCTCCTGGTAATACTGCTCGATCGACTTCGGCAACGAGGTGTGGATGACGGCGCGGACATCCGATTTGTTGATCCCGAGGCCAAACGCGATGGTGCTGACCATGACCGGGGGCTCGCCGTTGGTCCAGCGGTCCTGATTGCGCTTGCGCTCACCGGCGTCCATCTGGCCGTGGTAGCCAAGGGCGGCGATGCCGCTGTCCTGCAAAAGATCGACGGTGTCGCCGACGGAGGCCACTGTCGGTACGTAGACGATCACGTTCTGCTGATCGTAGGCGCGAAGCGCCTGAAGCAGCAGCCGGTCCTGGGACTTGGCGTCACACTCCCGGACGAGAAAGCGTAGATTGGACCGGTAGAAGCTACGAATGAAGGCGGCCGGGCGTTGGAGGTTTAGCTGGGCAAGGATATCGTGCCGAACCTGGCGGGTGGCGCTGGCCGTGAACGCGGCGATCGGGGTATCGGGAAAGAGCTCTCGGAGCCGGCCGAGTTGACGATATTCAGGGCGGAACTCGTGGCCCCACTCGGAAATGCAGTGGGCCTCGTCGATGGCGAAGTAGGCGATTGGCGCCCGCCGGAGCCAGTGAATGGTATCCTGCCGTGCCAGCCGTTCCGGGGAGAGATAGAGAAGCCGGTATTGGCCGGCGATGGTCTTGCGCACGATGTCGTACTGCTGTGGCTGCGGGAGAGCGCTGTTCAGGGCCGCGCACGGGATGCCCATGTCGACCAACTGGGTGATCTGGTCCTGCATGAGCGCGATGAGAGGCGAGATGACGACCGCGGTCTTCCCGAGAACGACGGCGGGGAGTTGGTAGCACAGAGACTTGCCACCGCCGGTGGGGAGGACCGCCGCGACGTCGCGGGAACCGAGGATACTCCGGACAATTCCTTCCTGCTGTGGGCGAAAGGTGCTGTAGCCCCAATATTGCTGGAGAGCGGCGATGAGGTCAGGGTCGGGGCCGGACTCGGCGGGCATCAAGATCCAGTGTAGCTGGGGCGAAAAGGAGGCGCAAAAAGCAAAAAACCCGGCTTGTGGCCGGGTCTTTTGTCATAATCGGGCAACGTCCTACTCTCCCACACACTCACGCATGCAGTACCATCGGGGCTGAGAGGCTTAACTTCCGTGTTCGGGATGGGAACGGGTGGGACCCTCTCGCTACTGTCACCCAAAGCCGCTTGGACTGGGGC
>JAEUQF010000429.1 GCA_016789745.1 Bryobacterales bacterium | reverse complement strand
TTCGCCGGTGGAGATGACGTGCTTCTTCCAGGGCTCCTTGCCGTTAGCGGGCTGTTCCCACCAGGCGTACCAATTGCCGTCGGGGCCGATCTTGGCGGCACTGGCGATGTCGGGGCGGCCATCGCCATTCACATCGCCGACGCCGTGATAGTGGCTGAGTCCGGGAGCGTCGCCTTGCGCGAAGACGTGGCGCTCCCAGGCCGGAGCCTTGCGCGGGTTCTTCGGAATCTTCAGCCATGCCAGCGAATTGGGGAACGCGCCCTTGGGCTGTCCGCTATTCACCACCAGATCCGGCTTGCCGTCCTTATCAATGTCGCCGAGGATCATCCCGTGAATGCCGTTGACGCCGCCCTTCGCATCATCGTCGATGAGGTGATATGGCCACTTCTCGGTGAGCGGATTCTTCGGTTGCTCCAGCCAGAAAACCAGGCCCGGTGAGTAGCGCGCGCCGATGTAGTCCAGGTCGCCATCGCCATCCACGTCCATCACCTCGGCGTGAATCACGTCCGGGCCTTCCAGCAGCAGGATCGGCTTCCAATCGGGTGCCGGGTGCAGGTAAAGCTTCTTGCCGCGCAGGTCGCCCGCGATGACATCGGGCTTGCCGTCACCAGTGAAGTCGGCGGCGATGGCGGTGAACGGGAAATAGGCGCGGCTCACTTCATGGCGGATCCACTTCGGCTGTGTTTCGTTCCAATAGATACGCACGTTGGCGGTGCTGCGGCCCACCGCGATGATCTCGGGCTTGCCGTCGCCGTTGAGGTCGCCTACGGTCAGGTCTTCGGCGGCCATGCCATTGTCGACGGAGTGTTTCGACCAGTTCCCGTCCTGACCATGCTTGTAGAACGCGACGCCATGCGGGTCGCCCCGCCAGCCTACCGCTAATTCATCGCTGCCGTCGCCATCGAAGTCAGCCCAGCCCAGGGCGTGAGC
Source organism: Bryobacterales bacterium (assembly GCA_016789745.1). Taxonomy (GTDB): domain Bacteria; phylum Acidobacteriota; class Terriglobia; order Bryobacterales; family Bryobacteraceae; genus CADEFT01. The sequence continues at coordinate 6,592 of JAEUQF010000429.1, read as the reverse complement.
CTGGTTCAGCTTGTCCTCGATGACCTCACGCTGCCACAGGCCGGGCACAGGTACGGGCTTGAAGGGCGTGCCGGTCTGCGGATCGTGAGGCTTGGTAGGTTCTGTATAGACGACGATGCTATTGCCATGCCAGGGCTCCACGGTGGCCAGCCGGCGGATGGAATTGATCCAGCCGGACTTGATCTCGCCGGGCGCCCCATCGGCGATCTTGCGCTTGGCCCATTTGCCGTCCGCCCCGCGCTTGAAGGCATGCACGCCCTCGCGGCTGGCGGTCCAGATCTCGCCGTTCTCGATGATGAAGTTGTGGACGATGTGGAGGCTGTCGTCGGCCACCTCGGTTGGCCACGGGCCTTTGGTGGGGTCTGCCGGCGGCTTCATCACCAGCAGGCGGGCGCCGGCCCCTTCCCATTGCGGTCCCTTGCTGCCGCGCCCGTGCAGCGGCGCCACGACCAGCTCCGGCTTGCCGTCGCCGTCCACATCGCCCCAACGGATGCGATGCAGCGTCGGCTCTTCGCCCAGCCGATAGAGGGGCCAATTGCCCGTCGCGCCCGTCTGGCGGATCCACTGCAGACTGCCGCCCGCTTGTGTGTTGGTGGGCTGCCAATCGGCACCTACGGCGAAGTCGAGTTTGCCATCGCCATCCACGTCGGCGGCCGAGATCGCGACATTATCCTTTTTCGTCCCGCCCTGCAGCGCCGTGTGTTTGGTCCAGGTGGGATTCTCGAACCAGGCCACTTCGGTAGGGTTGATGGCGACGATGTCCGGCTTACCATCCCGATTCACGTCGGCCAGCAGCGTGGCGTACACAACGCCGAAGTCTTTCTGGATCTCCTGGGTGCGGAAACGGATCTGGGCCGGCAGCGAAGCCGCAAAGATAGCCAGAATCAGGAACAGGCGCATACGGGAACAAGCATACACGACATACAATAGACCGCATGCGTTTCGCACTCCTGCTCCTCGCGTGCAGTACCCTTTTCGCTCAAGCTCAATATGACCTGCTGCTCAAGGGCGGCCACGTCATCGATCCGAAGAACAACATCAACGCCGTTCGCGACGTGGCGATCAAGGATAAGAAGATCGCCGCGGTCGAGGCCAACATCGCGCCCGACAAGGCGAAGAAGGTCGTGGATGTAAAGGGCCTGTATGTTACCCCGGGCCTGATTGATATCCACGTGCACGTGTTCGCGGGCGGCATGGGGCGGGAATACGCCTCTGGCGCGCTGAGCGTGTTCCCTGACGGCCACACGTTCCGCAGCGGTGTCACCACGGTGGTGGATGCGGGCACGTCCGGCTATCGCAACTTCGAAGAATTCAAGGCTCGCACCATTGACCGTGCTAAGACGCGCGTGCTGGCGCTCCTGAACATCGTGGGCCACGGCATGGGCGGTGGTAACGACGTGGAGCAGAATACCCAGGATATGGATCCGAAGCCTGCGGCGGCCATGGCGAAGAAGTATCCGCAGATTATTGTGGGCTTCAAGTCGGCGCACTACCAGGGGCCCGAATGGATTTCGGTGGACGGCGCGCTGGCCGCGGGCAAGGAGACGAATCTGCCCGTGATGGTGGACTTCGGCACGTTCCGCCCGGAGCGTCCGCATGAAGACCTGATCACCAAACGGCTGCGCCCGGGTGATATGTATACGCATACCTACCTGGCGTCCGTGCCGATGCTGGATGAAAACAACAAGGTGCGGCCGTATCTATTTGAAGGCCGCAAACGGGGCGTGTTCTTCGACGTGGGTCACGGCGGCGGCAGCTTCATCTGGCGCTGGGCTGTGCCTGCCATGCAGCAGGGCTTTATGCCCGATTCCATCTCCACGGACCTGCACGTGAACAGCATGAATGCCGGCATGAAGGATCAGCTGAACGTGATGTCGAAGTTCCTGAACATGGGCATGTCGCTGCAGGATGCGATTCTGCGGTCGACGTGGAACCCGGCCAAGCAGATCAAGCGTCAGGAACTGGGCCACCTGACGGTGGGCGCGGGCGCCGACGTCGCGGTGCTCAGCCTGCAGAAGGGCAACTTCGGCTTCGTCGACGTGATGGGCGCGAAGCTGAGCGGCGGCCAGAAGTTGGTTGGCGAACTGACCGTGCGCGACGGCATGGTGGTGTGGGACCTGAACGGCCTCACACGCACCGAGTGGAACAAGCTGGATAAGCGCTACACTTCGCAGGCCGATCCGGTTTGGGACGGCACGCTTGGCGGCGGTGGCGGCCGCCGCGGCGGTAAGAAGAAGCAGTAACTCAGTTCGAGAATTTCTTGCCCTGTTCCAGGCTCTGGATCATGGCCTTCAGGTTGTTGCGATTCAGGTCGTCCGGGGCCTGTTCGACAGCCTTGCGGGCGTGCTCCAGAGCCTTCTTCATATCGCCTTTCGCCATCCACGCGCGGGCCATGCCGACGTGCGTGGGCCAGCGGTCGCCGTAGCGATCCACGTTCACTTGGAAGACTTCGATGGCGAGGTCCACCTTGTCGGCGGTGAGCAGCGTGCGGCCCACCTGGTGAATCTGCAGCACGGTCGCGGTAGGGTGGCGGATGGCCTGCGCCATCACCTTGCGCGATTCGTCATCCCGATCCATCGCTCCCAGCACGTTGGCTTTCGTCGATAACGTGAGGAAGTTTTCCTGGCCGATGAACGGGCGGCTGATGGCAATCTCCGCCCACTCCAGCGCCTTATCCAGATGCTTGCCGGTGCGCACGGCGTAGTTGGCGGCGTTAACGAATCCCATCCAGTTGAAGCCGGGCACGTTGCGCAATTCATCGCTCATGCGGGAGATGTAGATGTCTTCGATGTTCTTCACCCGCAGGCGAATGGGCACGGCGAGTTCTTCCCACTGCATTTCGACGGTGGCGGTGTCGGGGCGGCGATCGGTGAAGTCGAAGGTCAGGAATTCGCGGAAGGCGTTCTTCTTTGGTGTCACGGTCACACGCAGGGCATCTTCGGATTCCTCGTAGTAGAAACTGCCCCAGGCGTTCGCGTTCTTGGACAGGATCAGCGTCCAGGGCTTGTCTTTCTCCGGCACCAGGAACAGCCCGTAGCGGCCGGCCGACAGCGGCTTCCCTTCTACTTCGATGTCGTGGCTAACCGTGAGGACGGTGTTCTCATTCGCACCGGTGCGCCAGGGCGCGGGCTTGCCCGGGCCGAAAGGCTGTTTAAACATCCCGTAGGGCACCAGCGTGCCCCAGATCTTGCCGCGGCGGTCCATGCCGTTCAATGTGACGCGTGGGCTGCTGTAGTCAACGGTGACCTTTACCGGGCCAATGCCTTGGGTCACCGAGGCTCTTTGGTTGTCCCCGTCCGGCGGCAGGGAGAGGCCTGGATACTGCGCCATCGCCGGCAGCGCTGCCGCCAACAACATTGCGAAACGAAGAAGCTGCATATGTGTATTCACGCGCATCGCGAGCCGCACCGCGATAGTGTGGACCGTTTCATCTGTTACTGTGGTCGGCATGGGGAAGCAACTGTGGCTCATTCGTCATGGGGAAACCGAGTGGAGCCGGAGCGGGCAGCACACCTCCCGAACGGACTTACCCTTGACCGAAGAGGGGGAAGCGCGGGCGCGGGTGCTGGGTGAGACGCTCCGGGCGAAGACGTTCGCCGCGGTGTTGTCCAGCCCGCTCCGGCGCGCCTTCGATACGTGCCGGTTGGCGGGACTCAGTCCGCACGCGGTATTGGATGACGACCTGCGCGAATGGGACTACGGCGAATACGAGGGACTGACGACGGCGTCGATCCGGGAGCAGCGGACCGAGTGGTCCTTGTGGCGTGATGGTGCGCCTGGTGGCGAGACCGCGGCCGCCGTGGGCGCGCGCGTGCAACGGGTGATCGAGCGTGCTCTGGCGGTGAATGGCGATGTGGCGTTGTTCGCGCACGGGCATCTGCTGCGCGTTTTCGGCGCGGTGTGGCTGGGGCTGCCGCCCTCCGATGGCCGATTCTTCGTCTTAGGAACTGGCTCCATCAGTCGCATGGGCTTTGAACGGGAGTCGCGGGCCATGCTGGAGTGGAATCGCCAGTGCTAGGGTCGCCGACTTACAATCGGGGAAAGCATGCGGGAATACCAGGAGCACTATCCCGGCGCGGCTCTGGCCGATGCGGTGGAGTGTTTCTGGACCGCGCGTAGCGCTGCCGGCGAATCGCCGCACCGCGTTTATCCCGATGGCTGCGTCGATATCCTCTACATCCGGCGGGGCAGCGCGGTGTCGCTGCAACTGGTGGGGACCATGACCGCCTGGGAGGATGTGCCGGCAGGAGCCGATACGGTGGCGCTGGGCGTGCGATTTCGCCCCGGGACCTTGGGAACGCGTCTTCCGTTGCTGGTGGATGAGAGCGCCGACTTGGCAGGTGTGGACAGCAGGCTCAACCGCGACGTGCTCGATGGGTTGGAGGTATCGCTCCGGCCAGGTGCTATCCATGCGGCGATACAGCGACTGGCCGAGCGCTGCCAGCTGCACGATGCGCCCGCCCGAGCCATTCGCTATCTGGAACAGCAGCGCGGCGAAGTGGACCTGGTGTGGCTGGCCGAGCAGGCGAACCTCAGCGAGCGCCAGTTCCGCCGAATTTGTGAGGCGCGGACCGGCTTGTCGCCAAAGCGCTTGGCACGCACGCTGCGATTCCGCAAGGCTCTCGATTTGACGCTGCGCACGCCCCCCGGCGGACTCACCCAGGTGGCGTACGCCTGCGGTTTCGCCGATCAGGCGCACTTCACCCATGAGATGCGGCGCTTCACCGGATACACTCCGGGCGAGTTGTCCGAAATCTACAAGCCTCATCCGGCGGCGCTGCCCTAAGCTCAAGTCATGAAGATCACCGCCAACCTGATGATGGCTGAATTGGAACCGTCCGTTGCTTTCTGGCAGCGGTTTGGAATGGAACTGACCGTATCGATTCCGCATGGCGAAAAGATGGGCTTCGCGATGCTGGCCGGCGATGGGGCCGAACTGATGCTGCAAAGTCATGCGAGCGCATCGGAGGACGTGCCGGCGGTGGAGGCGCACTGCCGGACGTCAAAGGCTGTCCTGTTTATTGAGATGCCCGATTTCGACAAGGTGCTGCAGGTGTTGGGCGACTGGCCTGTGGCCATTCCGCAGCGCGACACCTTCTACGGCATGCGCGAAATCGGTGTGATGGAGCCGGGCGGGCACCTGGTGGTGTTTGCGTCACGCATTTCGTAGGATGCTGGAGGTATGGCCTCGCCCTTACCTTACGAAATCTCCCCGCAGGATACGAAAGCAAAGCTGGACGCCGGAGAGCGCGTCACCCTGGTGGATTGCCGCGAGCCGCTTGAGCACGCGATTGCCCACCTGGAGGGCGCGCACCTCATCCCTATGAACAACATTCCCGCGCGGCTGACAACGCTGGAGTCGGTGGCGGACGAATCCCTGGTGATCGTCTATTGCCATCACGGCATGCGCAGTATGAACGTGGTGAACTGGCTGCGGCAGCAGGGTGTGGAGAATTGCCAGAGTATGGCGGGCGGCATCGATCGTTGGAGTGTAGAGATCGATCCATCGGTGCCCCGGTACTAACCGCAACAGAAGCCTGTCAACCAAGCTCTAACGGAAGACGTTAGTCCAACAGGAGCAATGGATATATGGCAGGAAAGAACACAGCAGTATTTGGAATTTTCCGCACACGGGCCACGGTTGAGAATGCCGTGGACTCCCTGCGCGAGGCGGGCTTCCGCAGCGCCGACATTTCCGTGCTGTTTCCGCACAATGAAGGGAATAAGGAGTTAGCGCACGAGAAGAACACCAAGGCTCCGGAAGGGGCATCGACGGGTGCGGCGACGGGCGCTGTGGTCGGCGGTGCGCTGGGCTGGTTGGCAGGCATTGGCGCGCTGGCGATACCTGGAATTGGGCCGCTGCTGGCAGCCGGTCCCATCGTGGCCATGCTTGCGGGAGTGGGTGCCGTTGGCGCCGTGGGTGGTATTACCGGCGCGCTGATCGGCGCCGGTATCCCGGAGTTTGAGGCCAAACGCTACGAAGGCCAGGTGCGTGATGGAGGAATCCTGCTGTCCGTTCACGCCGATGATTCGGACTGGGTCGATCGGGCCAAGACCATCTTGCGACAGACCGGCGCCCAAGACATCGCCTCGACGGGCGAAGCGAAGGCCGACTTCGCTACCAGCGATCGGCCCTATCCGGTTCCGCCCAAGCGGGCCTGAGGCCCTACGCGGGCCTGAGAAGGAGAGAGAGAGGAAAATGGCTGGGCGCTAGTGGATACCTCCGCCCGCGGTCCGGAATTCATATTGTTGGATCTCCATGGCGGCCCGGCCTTGTTCGAAACGAACAATTTTGCCCCGGGCAACCAGCCGCAGTGCGCAACTGTTGTTAAGCTGAGCCGGCCAGGCGATGGAGACCTCCAGTCGCCGGCCGGGAATCAGCAGTTTGTCGGTGGTAAACAACACCCCTGTACTGCTGATATTCACGGTCTTACCAATACCGTTCTCTTCCGTGCTTTTCTTGCTTAACATGCGATAGCGCACATCCCGTTCAATCGGGAAGCGGTCGGCGGCACGCCGCTCGTTGGTCTGTTTTGTCGATGCGCTGATCAATGGTCCTCCAAAGACGCTTGCCTAATGCCTTTTCAGGATG
>JAEUQF010000404.1 GCA_016789745.1 Bryobacterales bacterium | reverse complement strand
CCGCGCATCGGCCTCGCTTACGCCTTCAACAGCAAGAACGTGCTGCGCACCGGCTTCGGCACTTTCTACCAGCGCCCCGGCGTTGCGGACAACGTCTTCCTCGGCGGCCAGGCTCCGTTCCAGCCCTTCGTCTCCGTGGCGAACGGCAACGTCGACAACCCCGGCGGCGCCACCGGCGTTGGCTTCCCGTTCTACTACATGACGCAGGATCCGGTGTTCAAGATCCCGCGCTCGCACCAGTGGAACGTCACCTACGAACGCGAACTGCCTATGAACTTCGTGCTCACCACCGGCTCCATCGGCCGCGTCGGCACGCACCTGGAACGCACCCGCAACCTTAACCAGTTGCAGCCCGGCACCATCCAGGCTAACCCCGGCGTGAACGTGAACGCGCTGCGTCCCTACAAGGGCTTCGCGCAGATCGACGCCAATGAGAACGCCGCCCGTTCGGAATACAACTCCTTCCAGTTGGAAGCCAACCGCCGCTTCTCCAAGGGCATCCTGTTTGGCTTCGCCTACACGCTGTCGAAGAGCATGGATAACGGCTCAGACCGTCGCGCCATCCTCTACAACAGCTACGACGACCGCAACTTCTGGGGTCCGTCGAACTTCGATACCCGTCACATCGTGATGATCAACTACCTCTGGGAACTGCCGTTCTTCAAGAGCGCCGAGGGTGCCAAGAAGACGTTGCTCGGCGGCTGGCAGCTCTCGGGCAACACCCAGTGGCAGACCGGTACGCCTTTCACGGTTACCACCGGTGACGACTTTGCCGGTATCGGCACCGGCGGCCAGCCCTGGAACGTGGCTGGTGACATCACCTACCAGAAGCAGTTCTCGGCCGGCGGCGCCGCCGACCCGGCCCGCTACTTCACGCTCGGCGTATCCCGCCCCGCGGCTGGTACGTTCGCCAACCAGACTCGCAACCTGTACTACAACACCAGCTTCCAGAACTGGAACCTCTCGGCATTCAAGAACTTCGCCATTACCGAACGCCAGAACATCCAGTTCCGCGCTGAATTCTTCAACATGCCGAATCATCCGAACTGGAACAACCCGGACGCCAACCCCACCAGCGCGACGTTCGGCAAAGTGACCAGTAAGACCTCGGAACGCAACATCCAGTTGGTGCTGCGTTACTCGTTCTAACCCGAACGCACAAAAACGCACGAAAGCCGCCACGGGCAGAGATGCCCTGGCGGCTTTTTTCATCTCGAGGTGACGGGTTTTCCCCTCCGTTTGCTCAATACCCAATGGAGGTCGAGTCGGAAATGTTTCCCCTTCCCGGATTGTTATGGCCCCTGTTGAACATGCCCCGCGGCTTGGTGGTGTACGCGGGCAACAACTCCAAGTGGCGCGCCTTCGCCTACTATAAGAACGGTAACGGCACCCAGTACGGCGTGAAGGAGAAGTCGGGCAGCACCGTCTCCGGCAAAGCCGGCTATCGCTACTACGACGTCAAACCCCATGGCGGCGGTGAAAGCTTCCGCGTGGCTGCCGCCAAAACACTCGACGAGGACGTAAAGAAGAACCCCGCCTACGACCCCAGCAGTTGGAACGAGGTGGGCTACTTCAATTGGGAGCCCCTCCGCAACAGCGACGGCACCATCAAGGCCAAGCCGGACTCCACCGGCGAGTTCAGCCTCATCGGCAAGAAGATGCGCAGCGTCTTCAGCCTCCCCGACCACCTGGTCCAGCCCTTCCAGAACGTGCATGACGACCTGGATCCGGACGGCACCAAGGAAGACACCCGCAAGAATTTCTTCCAGGTTTTGAAGGACTGCCCGGACCAGGGCCTCACCTTCTTTGCCTACGCGGGCCACGGCGGCACCAAATCCCTGCCGTCCGCCTGCGTGCGCGAGAAAGACATCGACAAGCTGGTGGAACATATCCGCCGCATCGTCAAGCCCGACGGCACCGTCATCTTCTACGCCTGCAACACGGGGAAACCAGGCGGCTTCGCCTCACAGATCTCCCAGAAACTGCCCGGCATGAAAGTATGGGGCCACAGCGACGCCGGCCAAGCCTCCCGCAACGCCGACAAGCTCATCTACCAGAACGGGCAGTATCAGGACATCCGTGACCTGATCGACCAGACCGTGCGCCACAAGTTCGCACCCTACCTGCTGGCCAGCGCCGACTTCTACGTGCGCCTCCCCTTCATGGCTATCGAGGCCGTCAACCAGGAGTTACGGCAAGCCACCGTTTAGGCCGTCTGGAAGGCCGATTCCTCGACAGCTTCCTGACGGCGCATCGGCTGCCGCTTCCAATATGTCAACGACCGCCACAGCCACTCGGCCGGCCCGAAACGGTAGTAGCGGAGCCAGATCGGACTCAGCGTCAGGTTGAGCACCCACATGCCCAGCACCACCCAGTACAACTGTGCGCGTTCGAGTTTCCCGAACATCCCCAGTCCGTAGCCGTTGAAAAACAGTGTGCAGAGAATGGACGTGAGCAGGTAATTCGACAGCGCCGTCCGCCCCACAGCCTGCAGCGGCCGTGTAATCCACCCGAATGCCCCCGACTTCACCATCAGCATGATCACGCCGATGTACGCCCCGGCCACCAGGAACCGCCCGGGATCCGCAGTGGAAGCCAGGTACGTAAAGAACGCCGGAATCGCGTAGCCTGTCGCCGCCCACTGGCTGGCTGCCCAGTAGTTCAGCGGAACGCCGATCCCCAGCCCCGCCGCGATCAGCAGCAGGTAAAACCGCGTGCTCCGCGAAGCGTCGAACACACCCGCCTTATGCAGGCCCATTCCCAGCACCAACATGCCCAGCACATCCAGAAACATGAACTGGAAGAACATCGTGAATTCGAACATGGCCGACTCGCCGGACCGCAGCGCCAGATTTGCCACCCAGCCCGACTGGTGCGTCTTAATCTGCTCCTGCACCTCCTCCGGGCTCGGAGAGAACATGCCCCGAATCCCATCCCACTCCGTCTGGGCCTTCTTCTGCTCGGCGGTGAGCTTCTCGCCCTTGGCAGCGGCCGCGGTGGCCTGCTTCGCCTTGGTCTCCATCTCCCCGATACCGAAGCCGGCGCCAACTCCCTGCGCCGAATGTACGAGGATGATCACCGCCCCGGCAATGATCAGCGCCTTCGCCGATAGCTTGCGTAGCGGGAACAAAAGCAGCCCCACCACGCCGTACGAATAGAGGATGTCGCCGGACCAGATGAGGTGCGCATGCACCAGGCCAAACACAATCAGCCACAGGATGCGGCGATAGTAGATGTCGGCCGCCTCAATGCCCGCACCCCGCCGCTCGGCACGTTCCAGCAGCAGCAGTGTGCTGGTGCCGAACAGCATGGAGAAAATCGCGCGCATCTTGCCTTCCCACAAAGTCGCGGCCATCAGCCACACCGTGTGGTTCGCCCCGCTATCGCCGCCGGCCACCGACGGATTCATATAGGCAGCAAAGGGCAGCCCGAACGACACAATGTTCAGCAACAGGATTCCCAACAGGGAAAACCCGCGCAGTACGTCAACCGATTCGATACGCTCCGCCGCTGTGGCAGGCATGGTCTGCATGTAGCCTCCTCGATTTCGTCTCTCTAGCGTACGCGACGTTTGTCCCGGAAGGGGCTCTCTTGCGATCCTAGAGGTTTACGCCCTTTTTGCAACACATGGCCAAAACATCACTGGATAAGAAGCAGATCCGCGTCGTCCTGTTCGAAGGCATCCACCCCAGCGCCGTCAAGCGCCTGGAGGCCGACGGCTACACCAACGTGGAACTGTTCCCTAAGGCTCTGCCCGAAGCGCAGTTGTGCAAGGCAATCCGCCACGCCTATATTGTTGGCATTCGCTCCAATACCCACCTGACCGCCAAGGTGCTGGCCGAAGCGCAGCGGCTCATGGGCATCGGCTGTTTCTGCATCGGCACCAATCAGGTGGACCTCAACTTCGCCCGCGACCGTGGTATTCCCGTCTTCAACGCCCCGTTTTCGAATACCCGCAGCGTGGCCGAACTCGTCATCGCCGAACTGATCCTGCTCATGCGCGGCATCCCGCAGCGCAATGCCGAGGTGCATCGCGGCGTGTGGACCAAGAGCGCCGTGGGTTCTCGCGAAGTGCGCGGTAAGACCCTGGGCATTGTCGGCTACGGCCACATCGGCACGCAGGTGGCGCTGCTGGCCGAGGCGCTGGGCATGCGCGTGATTTACTATGACATCGAGTCGAAGCTGGCCCTCGGCAACGCGCGCCCCGTCGAGTCTCTGGCGGCACTGCTGAAGGCGTCCGACGTCGTCACTCTACACGTACCGGAAACCGCGCAGACCAAAGGCATGATCCAGGCCGAGCATCTGGCCCAGATGAAGAAAGGCGCCTTCCTGATCAACGCCGCCCGTGGCTCGCTGATCAACATCAGTGCGCTCGAAAAGGCACTGGAATCGAAGCACCTGGCAGGTGCCGCCATCGACGTGTTCCCTTCCGAACCGAAGAGCGCCGACGACGAGTTCGTCTCCCCCCTCCGTGCCTTCGACAACGTGATCCTCACCCCTCACATCGGCGGCAGTACCGAAGAGGCGCAGGAAAACATTGGCGTCGAGGTGGCCGAGAAGCTCATCCGCTATAGCAACAACGGCTCGACCCTGACCTCCGTGAACTTTCCCGAGGTATCGCTGCCGGAACACACCGGACGCCATCGCGTGCTGCATATCCATCGCAACCAGCCGGGCATCCTGTCCCAGATCAACGCCATCCTCTCGGAGCGCAAGATCAATATCTGCGGCCAATACCTGCAGACTGACGCCGAGATCGGCTATGTCGTCATCGACATGGAGACACGCAGCGCCGACCAGACCAAACAGCTGAAACAGGCGCTGGAAGCCATTGAAGGCACCATCCGGGCTCGCATCCTCTACTAGACGCTACAATCGGGAGTCTGAGCACTTTATGAGACTCCTCGTTGTTTTTCTGGTTGCCTGTTCTCTGCTGCCCGCGCAGGGTAAGAAGGCGAAGAACGTTATCCTGTTTCTGGCCGATGCCGGCGGTGTCCCCACCGTGAATGCCGCCAGCCTGCACGGCTATGGCGAGCCCCAGAAGCTCTACATCCAGAGCTGGCCGCACATGGGCCTGAGCGACACGTCCACTGCATCGCAGTACGTGTCGGACTCCGCCGCCGGCATGAGCGCCATCGTCACCGGCGTGAAGACCCACAACGGCGTCATCAGCATGGGTCCTGACACCGTCCGCGGCAAGCAGGACGGCAAGCGCCTGAAGACGATTCTGGAGTTCGCCGAAGAGCATGGGCTGTCCACCGGCGTGCTGACCAACGTGTCGATTGCCGACGCGACGCCGGCAGCCTGCTACTCCCAGGCCAACGACCGCGGCAAGTGGGGCGAGATCTTCCTCCAGGCCTTCACCCCACGCTTCGGCGATGGCGTCGATGTCCTGATGGGCGTCGGTAAGCCGCGCATCTGGGACCTGGCACAGAAACTGGGCAAGAATCCAGAAGAAGCCGCGGCGGCCGCCAAACGCAAAATCTACGGTTCCACCACCGAGGTGCCGGACAGCGATGCCCGCCCCGTGGTGGTGGCCGACAAAGCCATCGACCTGCCCCAGGCCGCGCAGCAGGCACTAAGCCGCTTGCAGAAGAACAAGAAGGGCTACTTCCTGATGATCGAATGGGATGCCCATACCGACGACCCGGAAAAGGGCCTCGGCAACCTGGTCAACTTCGACAAGCTCATTCGCGAGATCGCTGGCAAGGTGGATCTCAAAAACACGCTTCTGGTGTTCACCGCCGATCACTCCTTCGACCTGAGCGTGCGCGGCGGCCGCCGCGGCGAGCCGGTGTTGAAAGGCTGGGCCGAGTATAAGGCATCTGGCAAGAAGGAGCGCTTCTTCGAATTACCTTCTGTCCGCGTCCACGGCGATCATACGGGCGAAGAGGTGCTGGTGACGGCCCAGGGCCCGGGCTCGGAACGGGTGAACGGCTATATGCCGAACACGCGGATCTTCGAGGTGATGATGGCCGCGTGGGGTTGGAAGGCGGACCGTTAGTCGGCGGGTGGGTAGATGACGGAGAAGGGGATGGAGACGGGTAAGGTCTCCAGTTTTAGGGTGGACTCCATTCCCCTGATGAAGCGCAGCAGCCAACTGCCATCGGGTTGTTTAATCCTATGCTCGATGAGCAACTGATCCTGATGCACGGCAACATACTCAGTCAGTGATGGATTGCAGGTGAAGAGTTCAAACTTGGTTCCTCGGTCGTAGTCTTTCGTCGAGGGTGACAGAACTTCAACAATCACTTTCGGGTTAGCAATCGTATTCGGATCGTCCCGAGATCCTTGGGTCTTGCCACACACGACGACGATATCAGGGTATGCGTACAATCCATCCGAGCCGGTGCATACCCGCGCGCCATGAAAGCGCACGCGGCAAGGTTTGTCCTGCAGTTGGATCTTGAGCGCAGTGTAGATCTCACCAGCAATATCCTGGTGACGGAGGGTGGTGGCCTCCATCGGAAACACCTCACCCCGATAGTACTCGTGCAGCACTTCCGAGCGCTCTTCTCCCTCAATGTACTCCTGAAGCGAGATGTAGGGCGTGGGAAGGCTTGCCATAACTCCAGTCTACTAAACGCAAAAAGGGCGGGCTCTTCGCCCGCCCCTCTCGTTACTGACCTTTGGTTTCCGTTTAGAAGTAGTACTTCAAACCAAACTGGATGGCGCGCGGGTTGTTCACCTGCCCACCGATCGCACCGAAGCCCGCCGGGTTGTTGATGTTCAGCCCCGGAGGCGCCCAGTTGACGATGTTGAAGGCGTTGAAGAACTCCACGCGGAAGTCGAAGTAGTTGCGCTCAGTCACGTTGAAGCGTTTGCCGATCGAGAAGTCCAGGTTGGTAAACCCGGGACCGCGCTCGGTACCGATGCCCGCGTTACCGAACTGGCCGTTCGCCGGCTGGCCGTAGGCGCAGCGGCCATCGTCCACGCCAGCGGCGCAGAACAGGCCGACGCGATTCGACGGCAGACCAAACCAGTTGTCGACCGTGCGCGCAGATTCATCAACCGTGAAATCACGATAGCGATTAGCGCGCACGCCGGGGCGCACCGCCTGGCCGGTAAGGTCATTGGCGCGAACCGTCATCGGCAGGCCGCTGCGGGTAGCCAGATTGTAGTTCAAGCTCCAGCCGCCGGCGATGAAGTCCACCACCTTGTTGGCATCGGCGCCGAACTTCTGACCCTTGCCGTAGGGCAGGGCGAGGTTGCCACCGATCGTGAAGTTGTGGCGGATATCGAAGAACGCCGGGCCGCGGTTGCCACGGCGGTCATAGGCATTCTGCCAGTAGGCGCCTTCATTGGAGGTGTTGCCGCTGCCGTAGTAGCCCAGGTTGTCCGTGAGCGTCTTGCCGTAGGTATAGGCAGCGATGAACTCGAAGTTCGACGAGAACTTGCGGCGGGCCGTGGTCTGCAGCGAATGGTAGTCCATCGTGGCCGACGATTCCGTGCGGGCGATGTTGCCGAGGTTCGGCAGCACATTCGCCAACGGACGGCGATCGTTCAGCGGAGCCCAGGTCGCGAACGGCCCGGTACCCGCCACCGGCTGATTGGCTTCCACGGGAGCAACCAGGTGCGTGCCTTTCTGGCCGACATAACCGGCCGACACCGAGGTCGAGTTGTCCAACTGGTATTCCAGGGTGAAGTTCACCTGCGACGTGGTCTGCGGACGCAGGTTCAAGTCCCAGGCGCGGCCCTGCAGCTGCGGAACGGCAACACCCGCCGGACGCGGCATGTTCAGCGTCACGTTGGCGGCCGTCACGTCCGAGAAGCCGGTACGGATGGTGCCAGGCGTACGCGGATCATACGTGAAGTCCGTCTCGATGAAGAACGGCGGATTGAGCGGCAGGCGCAGGTTGGCGCCTGTGCCTTCCATGAAGCTCTGGTAGGCCCAGCCAGCGCGAACCACCAGCTTGTTGTTCAGAATGTTCGGCGTGTAGGCGAAGCCGATGCGGGGCATGAACTGCTTCGGATAGCCCTTATACAGAGCACGGCCGAATTCGCCGCTGCCCGGCGTGATCAACTGCCCCGTGAACGTGTTCACGTTCACCTGACGGTCGGCCACTTCGTAGATCGGCTGCATGTACTCCCAGCGCAGGCCCAGGTTCAGGGTGAAGTTGCTGGCGAGCTTGAAGTCGTCCTGTACGAAGAGGGCGGAGCGCCAGAAGCGGTGACCCCAGGTGCCCGTCGCGGCGCCACGG
>JAEUQF010000403.1 GCA_016789745.1 Bryobacterales bacterium | reverse complement strand
CAGGAGGCGACCAAGAAGAAGTTGGCCGTCGCTGTCTATAACCACTACAAGCGCATCCAGATGAACAAGCAGCGCTCCAGCGAAGTGGAACTGGCGAAGTCCAACATCATCCTGATTGGGCCGACGGGTACCGGCAAAACGCTGCTGGCGCAGACCCTGGCACGGATCCTGGACGTTCCGTTCGCCATCGTCGACGCCACCACGCTGACGGAAGCCGGCTACGTCGGCGAGGATGTCGAGAACATCATCCTGCGTCTGCTGCAGAACGCCGACTGGGACGTGCAGCGTTGCCAGCAGGGCATCATCTACATCGACGAAATCGATAAGATCGGCCGCAAGGATGAGAACCCTTCCATCACTCGTGACGTTTCGGGCGAAGGCGTGCAGCAGGCGCTGCTCAAGATCCTCGAAGGTACGGTTGCGAACGTTCCCCCGCAGGGTGGACGAAAACATCCGCACCAGGAGTTCACACCGGTGGACACCTCGAACATCCTGTTTATCTGCGGCGGGGCGTTTGTCGGTTTGGAGAAGATCATCAGCCGCCGCGTCGGCCGCCGGTCCATAGGCTTCAAGGGCGGCGATGAGGCTGAAAAGAAGCAGACCGCGCATGCCTCCGGCCGTCGCGACATCAATCTGCTCGAAAACATCCAGCCCATTGACCTCATCAAATTTGGCTTCATTCCGGAGTTCATCGGACGCCTGCCGGTGGTGGCGGTGCTCGAGGATCTCAGCAAGGAAGCTCTCATCCAAATTCTTACGAAGCCAAAGAACGCCGTCACGCGTCAGTATCAGAAGTTGTTCGAATACGAAAATGTTAGACTGAAGTTTACTGACGAGGCGATGGAAGCGATTGCCACCCTTGCGCTGGAACGTAAGGTGGGTGCTCGTGGGCTACGCATGATCCTCGAAGAACTCATGCTGGACCTGATGTACTACGTGCCTTCCTACAAGAAGATTCGCGAGTTCGTCGTCACGAAAGAGATGGTCCTCGCCCAGAAGATCAATCTGGCATTGCTGGAGAAGGCCGGTTAACTTCCGGTTCTTCCGGTCCACGCGCAAAGACGGGCGCGGCGCGGTATGGCCGTTCACTGGAGGCGCCCCGTTTTCATAGGTAAGAGCCGGCCAGAGGGGCTAGGCTCTTGCGGAAAGTTGGTTCCCACGCATGCTTACCTCAAAAGAAAAATCCGATACACGGCGTTTACCGATGATGCCGATCCGGGACGTGGTCATTTTCCCCTACATGATGACCCCGTTCGTCGTCGGCCGGGAATCGAGCGTGCGCGCCCTTGAAGAAGCTCTCTCGGGCGATAAGAAGATCTTCCTGGCCACGCAACACGACGCCTCGGTCGACGAACCCCGGCCCGACGAAATCTACAACATCGGTACGGTGGCCAACATCGTCCAGAGCCTGAAACTGCCCGACGGCAATATCAAGGTTCTCGTCGAAGGCGTCGAACGGGCAAAGATTGTTTCCGTAAGCGAAGAAGAAGGCTTCTTCCGCTCCGTAGTCAAGACTTATAACTTCCGCGTGGAAGCCGGAGCCCAGCTCGACGCGCTCATCAGCCGCGTCACCGCGCTGTTCGAACAATACGTCAAGCTCAGCCAGAACCTGAACTACGAGACGATGATCGCCGCGATTCGCGTCGATGAGCCGGGCAAGCTGGCCGACACGGTGGGCGCGAATCTCCAGTTGACGATCGAAGAAAAGCAGGAGCTGCTCGAAATCTTCGATCCGGTGGACCGCCTGACGCGCGTCGCCGAAATGCTGGACATCGAGATTGAGAAGCTCAACATGGACCGTACCATCCAGGGCCGCGTGAAGCGCCAGATGGAAAAGGCCCAGAAAGAGTACTACCTCAACGAGAAGATCAAGGCCATCCAGAAGGAATTGGGCCGCGGCGAGAAGAGCGAGTTCGACGAGCTCAAGAAGAAGATCGAAAACGCCGGCATGACCAAGGACGCCTTCGAAAAGGCGATGGCCGAACTGAAGCGGCTGGAGAACATGCCGCCGATGTCCGCCGAATCCACGGTTTCCCGCAACTACCTCGATTGGATGCTGGCGGTGCCGTGGAAGAAGAAAACCAAGGAAATCCGCGATCTCAACCACGCCCAGAAGGTGCTGGAAGGCGACCACTATGGCCTGGAAAAGATCAAGGAGCGCATCCTGGAGTTCCTGGCCGTCCGCCAGTTGGTGAAAGAGCCCAAGGGCTCCATCCTCTGCTTCGTTGGGCCTCCGGGCGTTGGTAAGACCTCGCTCGGCATGTCCATCGCCAAGGCGACGGGGCGCAAGTTCGTCCGCCTGTCGCTCGGCGGTGTGCGTGACGAAGCCGAGGTGCGCGGCCATCGCCGTACCTACATCGGCGCGCTGCCCGGCCAGATCCTGCAGATGATGAAGAAGGCCGGTACGAAGAACCCGGTCTTCATGCTCGACGAAATCGACAAGATGTCCACCGACTTCCGGGGTGACCCATCGGCGGCGCTGCTCGAAGTGCTCGATCCGGAACAGAACTACATGTTCATGGATCACTACCTGGACGTCGAGTACGACCTCAGCCAGGTGTTCTTCATCGCGACGGCGAACGTGATGCACACGATTCCGCCGGCCCTGCAGGACCGCATGGAAGTCATCCGGCTGTCGGGGTATACCGAACTCGAAAAGCTGGAGATCGCCAAGCGCTTCCTCGTTCCGAAACAGAAGGAACAGACGGGCCTGGACGAGAATGCCATCGAGTTTACCGAACCCGGCCTGACGGAGCTGATTTCGCACTACACCCGCGAAGCCGGCGTCCGTAACCTGGAACGGGAAGTCGGCAACGTTTGCCGCAAGGTGGCTCGCAAGGTTGTCGTTGCACAGGTAAAGAACGAGACCGCCGAAAAGGTCACGGTCAAGCCCGCCACCGTCAACGAACTGCTGGGGCCGCAGAAGTTCCGCGATCAACTGGCGGAGAAGAAGAACCAGATCGGCGCCACCACAGGCTTGGCCTGGACCGAAGTGGGCGGCCAGATCCTCACCACCGAAGCCACCATCATGGAAGGCCGCGGCAAGCTCACCACCACGGGCAAGCTCGGCGACGTGATGCAGGAATCGGCACAGGCGGCCATGAGCTACATCCGCTCCCGGGCACAGAAGTTGGGCCTGGCGCGCGACTTCTACCGCCACCTGGACATCCACCTGCACGTGCCGGAGGGCGCCATCCCGAAGGACGGCCCGTCTGCCGGCATCACGATTGCCACCAGCATCGCCAGCGCGCTGGCCAACATCCCGGTGAAAGCGACCATCGCCATGACCGGCGAGATCACCGTGCGCGGGCGCGTGCTCGCTATCGGTGGCCTGAAGGAGAAGCTGCTGGCGGCACATCGCCAGGGACTCACCGAAATCGTACTGCCGCGCGACAACGAAAAGGATCTGCCCGACATTCCGGAGTACATCCGCAAGGACATGGCCCTGCACTTTGTCGACTCGATGGATGAAGTGCTGAAGCTTGCCCTGGAACGCGAGATTGAGCCGCTCGCCATCGCCCCGGCGCAATCCGTGGACATGCCGCGGCCGGCAGAAGAAAACATCACGCATTAACCGAAAGTCCGGGCTCCTCCGTATGGGAACACGCGGAGGCGCCCGGATTTGGTCCCCTCACACATGGTGGCCGCCGAGTTTATAATAGGGGCAGCGAAACCGGAGTTGTTTCCGCAGGAGACGCTCCCCGAAGTTGCGTTCCTGGGTAGGAGCAACGTCGGCAAGTCCAGTCTGATCAATATTCTTGTTAATCAGAAAGGATTGGCGAGGACGAGTTCCACGCCCGGATGCACGCAAGCCATCCAGTTTTACCGGGTTGGCCACGATTACCACTTTGTGGACCTCCCTGGCTATGGCTATGCGAAGGTGCCCCTGCAGCAGACACGCGGCTGGCGGCAACTGATTGAAAATTATCTCACCACTCGCCAGAGCCTCAAGCTATGCCTGCTCCTGGTGGATTCCCGCCGGGGCTGGATGGAGATGGACCTGGTTCTGAAGGAATGGCTGCAGCAGGCGCAGCGGCCCTACCAGGTGGTGGCAACGAAGTTCGACAAGCTGAGAACTCAGCGAGACCGATCGCAGTCGATGGCGGCGCTGCGAGAAGGTGACCCCACGCAAACGCCGCTGACCTTCTCGGCCCTTTCAGGCCAGGGAGCGAGGGAAATTTGGCAAGCAATATCGAAAATCAAGACCCAGCCGTGACGCCCACCGCTCAGGTGGACTCCCCAGTCACGCCCACCCCGCCGGCACCCGAGCCGGCCGAATCCAAACCGGAAGCCAAGGCGGAGGCCAAACCACCGGAGCCCAAACCGGCTGAACCGAAACCGGCCGAACCCAAGCCAGCCGAGACGAAGCCTGTCGAAGCAAAACCGGCCGAAGCCAAAGCAGTGGTGAAGGCCCCTGCGGACGCCAAACCGGGCGATAAGCCCGCTGGCCCCATCGTGCGCAAGAAGCCGGTGGCCGCACCTGCGGCTGGTGACGCCAAGCCCGCCACGGCAGCAGCGCCGCCCGCCGCTGCTCCGGCAGCGGGCAGCGCGCCGCCTGCACCTCCGGCCCCAGCCCCCGCGGCAGCCCCTCCGGTGGAAGCGACTAAGACTCCCGAAGCCAAGCCGGCCGCCGACGCCGCTGCAAATGCTCCTGCAACGCCCGCTCCCGCCGCCGACAAGCCGGCCGAAGCCGCGCCGCCCCCGCCGCAGGGCATGGCCGCCCTGCGCCCCGAACGCCCGCAAAAGAACGGCGCCCCCACCTTGGATCTCGTCGAGCTGAAGGATATGTCCATCCAGAAGCTGAACCAGATCGCCAAGGATCTGGGTGTAGCGCAGGTCAGCGGTCTTCGTAAGCAGGAACTGATCTTCAAGATCCTCCAGACGCAGGCCGAAAAGTCCGGCCTCATCTTCTCCGAAGGCGTGCTCGAGTGCCTGCCCGATGGCTTCGGCTTCCTCCGCGCGCCCGAGTACAACTACCTGCCCGGCCCCGACGACGTCTACGTGTCGCCCTCGCAGATCCGCCGTTTCGACCTGCGCACCGGCGATACCATTAGCGGCCAGATCCGTCCCCCCAAGGAAGGCGAGCGCTACTTCGCCCTCATTAAAGTGGACGCCATCAACTTTGAGCCCCCCGAAGAAGCCCGCAACAAGATCTTCTTCGACAACCTCACGCCGCTTTACCCGAGTTCGCGCCTGAAGCTGGAAACCGCCAAGGACAACTACTCCGGCCGCGTGATGGATCTGCTCACCCCCATCGGCAAGGGCCAGCGCGGCCTCATCGTCGCCCCGCCCCGCACCGGTAAGACGATGCTGCTGCAGAACATCGCCAACTCGATTACGGCCAATCATCCGGAAGTGGTGCTCATCGTTCTGCTCATCGACGAACGCCCCGAAGAAGTCACCGACATGCAGCGTTCGGTCCGCGGCGAAGTCATCAGCTCCACCTTCGATGAACCCGCCGCCCGCCACGTGCAGGTGGCCGAAATGGTCATCGAAAAGGCCAAGCGCCTTGTCGAACACAAGCGCGACGTCGTCATCCTGCTGGACTCGATCACCCGCCTGGCCCGCGCCTACAACACCGTGGTGCCGCCGTCGGGCAAGGTGCTCTCCGGCGGTGTTGATTCCAACGCCCTCCAACGCCCGAAGCGCTTCTTCGGCGCCGCCCGCAACATCGAGGAGGGTGGCTCGCTCACCATCGTCGCCACGGCCCTGGTCGACACCGGCAGCCGCATGGACGACGTGATCTTCGAAGAATTCAAGGGCACCGGCAACATGGAAATCCACCTCGATCGCAAACTGGTGGATAAGCGCGTGTTCCCGGCCATCGACATCAACAAGAGCGGCACCCGCAAGGAAGAACTGCTCATGCCGCGCGAAGAACTCAACCGCGTGTGGATCCTTCGCAAGGTGTTGAACCCGCTATCGCCCACCGAGAGCATGGAACTGCTGCTGGAGCGCCTCAACAAGGCGCGCAGCAATATGGAGTTCCTCTCTTCGATGAGCACCTAGCCAGCTTGAACAGGCGGCGGCTCGCCACACGGGCCGCCGCCTATTCTACTTCCAACTCAATAAACTGCAACTGCCCGCTTCGTTCCAATAGCACCGCCGCCGGATCCCCGTGCTTCAGCTTCGCCAGTACTGCCTTTAACTCCGCCACACTCCCGACCGGCTGGTTATTGACCTCGTAAATCACATCGCCATTCTGAAAGCTGCCATGATCGGCCGTCACGCCGATCCGCCCCGCCACCACCACTCCCGACAGGCGCCGGAACGGAGGAAGGAACGGCGTCACCTTCTCATCCAGATCCAACGCGATGATGCCGAGCCGCGCAATGACGTTCTGCTCGCCAGACACCAGCGAGTACATGCGGTCCGGATCCTTGGGCCGCTCCAGCACCGCCACCTTAAGCTTCACCTCTCTCCCACCCCGTAGCACCGCCACCTCCATCGTGTCGCCCGCGCGCTGGTAGATGTTCACGCCGAACTGCCGCGCGTTCTCCACCGGCTTGCCGTCTATCGACAGCACGATGTCCTTGATCTGCAGCCCAGCAGACTCCGCCGCGCTCCGTGAAGCCACGTCGGAGACAATTACACCCCAGTCACGATCCAACTGCAGAGCCCGCGCCAGCAGCGGCGTGATGGTCTGCGCCACTACGCCAATCTGCCCTCGCTTCACCCGCCCGTACTTCACGATCTGCTCGAACACCGTACGCGCGATGTTGCCGGGCACCGCGAAGCCCACGCCGCTGTTGGCCCCCGATTGCGACAGGATGAACGAGTTGATGCCGATCACCGCGCCCGCCGCGTTCACCAGCGGCCCGCCACTGTTGCCCGGATTGATGGCCGCGTCCGTCTGGATGTAGATCATCGGGTCATCCGGCCGGATCTGCCGCGCCACGCTGCTCACCACGCCCATGCTGACCGAATTCTCCAACCCGAACGGGCTGCCAAAGGCGAACACCAGTTGCCCCTGCCGTACCTGTTCGGAGTCGCCGATGGGCAGATGCCGCAAGCCCTTCTCATCGATCCGCAGCACCGCGATGTCGGTCTCCCGATCCATGCCCACCACCTCGGCCGGCGCCAACTTCCCGGAAGGCTTCAGCACGGAGTTGAAGCGCGAACGGTCCTCACTGGCCTGCGGCAGCAGCACCTGCACCCGCCGCGCCATCCCCACCACGTGCGCGTTCGTCAGGATGTAGCCGCGCGGATCCACGATCACCCCAGACCCGTTGCCCCGGTGCGCCCGCACCAGCGACAACTCATCCGGATCGGCAGGGCCAAAGCCATAAGTCAGCACCTGCACCACGGCCGGCCCCACCTGCTCGGCCAGTGTCTGTACACGGCTGCTCACCAAGTCGAGCGATAGCTGCGGTTCACGCCCCGGGGTTTGCGCGGACAGCGTCGCCGCCAGCAGACAGAACAGGAAAGTACGCATCACTTCTATGGATTGTCGCGCGAACGGCAAAGAAGCAGATTTCGCTGCACGGCAAAAAAGCGTTGACCGCCGGTCGCATTTCCTCTACGATGTAGAAACGATGGCCAAGGGCGACGCACCCGGCGAGTTCGAGCAGATTGTCCTGCTGGCCGTGCTGCGCCTCGGCGAGGAAGCCTACGGCATGCGCGTGCGCCGCGAAATCCACCTGCGCACCGGCCGCGACGTCACCATCGGCGCCGTCTACACCACCTTGGACCGGTTGGAGGCCAAGGGCATGGTGGCTTCCTCGTTAGGAGAAGCCACCGAGGAACGTGGCGGCCGCGCGAAGAAGTTCTTTCGACTTACAGGCGAAGCCGTGGATGCCCTGAACCGCGCCCGCGCCGAGATGAACAATATGCTGGAAGGGCTTCCCTTCCCTCTCGGAGGCGAACGCTAAATGCTGCTGCCTGCCGAAGTCATGGGCGACCTGCTTGAGGAGTACACCATGCGGCGAGAGGACGGCCGGATCGGCGCCGCACGCTGGATCACCTGGCAGGTGCTGCGATCGCTGCCGCAACTCTGGCAACCGGCGCTGACCGCCAGCTTCTTCGGAATCACGGTGCCACTGGTGCTGCTCGATTGGTTTTGGGCACTAATCCATTCGCTGGTGCCGCTGCGGGCGGGCCTGGAGCGCGCGCCTTTCATGCTGGCCATCAACATCGCTGCCTGCCTGGCCGGCGCATTCGTCATCACACGGGCGCGCCGCACAGGCAGCGTTTCAGCGATCCTTGCGGTCGCCTTGGCGTTACTCGTATCGGTGGGCCGGGTGCCCGCCGTCTATGGTCTGCTCATGTTGTCCGCGCCGTTGGCGGCGCGCATTCCACTCCGGAGATAACCGAATGAAAATCCTGAAGCTGGTGGCGGCCTCCGTGGCCGCGATATTACTGGTGTGCGCCGGTACGCTGTTCGCCATGAGCCGCCGCGCCGATGCCGGCCGCGAGCACGCCGTCATCGAAATCAATAAGCCGCCCGAGCACGTCTTCCGCTATTTAAGCGAGCCGGAGAAAGTGAAAGCCTGGGTTAGCTGGCTGGTGGAGATCCGCAGCACCGGCCAGGGCTTGGGTGCCCGCGACACCTGGATCATGGAAGACGCCAACAACAACAACGAGCGAATGGAGATCAACGCCGTAGTAGTCGCATGGGATCCTCCGCGCACGGTGGCGCTCGACATCTCGTCCCCACTCGGTTTCACCGGCCACCAGAAATACACCCTCACCCCAACCGCATCCGGGTCCCGCCTGGAGGTCAACGGCGCCTATACCTACCAGCGATGGTACTGGCAACTGCTGGAGCCGCTGGTCACACCGCAGGCCCAGAAAAAGCTCGATGGGGACTTGGCGAAACTGAAGCAACTGGCCGAAACAGACTGACTACGCCCGCATCTTGCGGATGTTCGCCAGGCACTTCTCCGCTGTCTCCATCTCCGGATAGTCGCTGCCTTCCTGCTCCACCAGGTAGAATTCGATGCCGCCCGTCTTCTCGGCCGCCGTGAAGATTTCCTTCCACTTCACGTCGCCTTCGCCGAACAGCACGTGATAGCCCTTGGCCTTGCCCCAGTCCTTGCAGTGCATCGACCCGATACGGCCGGGATTCTGGTTGATCCACGCCACCGGATCCTGGCCCACCTCCACACACGTGCCCACGTCGAACTGCAGCATGATGTCCTTGCTGGTGTTCTTCGCGATCACGTCCATGGGCCGCGTGCCGTCGATCGGCTTAAACTCCACCTGGTGGTTGTGATATCCGGCGCGCATCTTCGCCGTTTTCAGCTTCGCCGCGCTTTCGTTCAACTGGTCGGCGATCTTCTTCCAACCGTCCAAGCCAGCCACCTTGCCGGCACTCGACATCACCACGTACCTGCTGCCCAGGATGCCGTTCAGTTCAATTGACTTGGGCAAACCTTCCGGTGTGAACACAGGATTGCGCGTGTGCGTGGACAGGCACTTGATGCCCGAATCATCCAGCAATTTCCGTACCTGTTTGGCATAATCCGGAGTCCATTCCATGTACGGTGCGTAGAATTCCACGCAATCGTAGCCAAGCTTGGCCACCTGCGCCACCGTGCCCATCAGATCCTTCTGCAGCAGGCCGCGCACCGAATACAACTCCAGCCCGATCGGCTTCTTCTTGAAAGCAGCCGTTGCCAGGGGCGCCGCGGCCGCGGAGGCGAGGAATGTACGTCTGGAAAGCATAATCCGTTCGTGAAGCCATACAATAGCACGCATGCGAACCAATCGTCGTGAGTTCCTGGCTGCCACCAGAGCCGCCCCCCTGCTGGCTCAATCACCCGGCCGCGCCCAGCGCCCCAACGTCCTGGTGATACTCACCGACGATCAGGGCTACGGCGACTTCTCCTGCCACGGCAACCCCGTGCTGAAAACCCCCGCGATGGACAAACTGCATTCGGAAAGCGTCCGCTTCACCGACTTTCACGTCGCCCCCATGTGCACCCCCACCCGCGGCCAGTTGCTCACCGGCCAGGATGCCCTCCGCAATCGCGCCACCTCCGTTACCGCCGGCCGCGCCGTCGTCCGCCGCGGCCTCCCCACCGCCGGAGACATCTTTCAATCCAACGGCTATGCCACAGGCGTCTTCGGTAAGTGGCACATCGGCGATAACTATCCCTACCGCCCCATGGACCGCGGCTTCCAGGAAGCGAAGTACTTCTTCGGCTGGGGACTCAGTTCCGCCCCCGAATTCGACACCGATTATTTCAACGGCCGCTACCGCCACAATGGCGTCGAAAAGGATTTCCAGGGCTATTGCACCGACTTCTGGTTCGACGAAGCCATGTCCTGGATGAAGCGCCAGAAAGAAGCGGCAAAGCCGTTCTTCTGCTACCTGCCGACCAACACCCCGCACGGCCCCGCCTGGGTGGCCGACAAGTACGCCGCGCCTTATAAGTCCGCGAAACTCCCCGCGAATTTCTTCGGCATGATCGCCAACCTGGATGAGAACATGGCGAAGCTCGACGCGTTTCTCAAGGACAATGGCCTGCGCGAGAACACCATCGTCGTCTTCATGACCGACAACGGCGGCACCGCCGGCGTGCCCGTCTACAACTCCGGCATGCGCGCCAGAAAGACGCAGCTCTACAATGGCGGCCATCGCGTGCCGTGCTGGGTGCGCTGGCCCGCGGGTGGCCTGCGGCCGGTTGGCGATATCGATGTGCCCACCCAGAACCAGGACATTCTGCCCACGCTTGTCGACCTGTGCGCCCTGAAGAAGCCCGCCAACGCGACCTTCGACGGACGTAGCCTGGCCGGCCTGCTGCGCGGTAAAACCGACTTCCCCAAACGCATGCTGGTGGTGCAGTACGGCCAGATTTTGAAGAAATGGGACTCCTGCGTCATCAATGGCAAGTGGCAATTGGTGAAGGGCGAGGAACTCTACAATCTGGACGCCGACGCCGGACAGACGAAAGACGTCGCCGCCGATAACCCGCAGATCAAACAAGCCATGCGCGACCACTACGAACAGTGGTGGAGGGGTGTAGAGAGCAGCCTTACCGAATACCAGCCGATTAGCGTCGGCACACCGCAGGAGAACCCGGTGTTCCTGTCGAGTTCGGACTGGCAGGATATCTACTGCGATAACGTCCACACCGTGCTGGCGGCGGGCGGCGGACCGCAGGGCGGCCCCTGGCATATCGATGTCGAAAGGGAAGGCGAGTACGAGATCGCGCTGGCACGCTGGCCATTCACCCGCGGCCTGGGATTGACCGAACCCTGCCCTCCGAAGAAGGTGACCGTAGCGGAACTGGAGGCCGGCAAGGCGCTACCCATCGCCCAGGCCCAACTACGCGTAGCAGGCCAGCAGTTGTCGGCCAAGGCTGTCGATGGCGCGAAGTCGATTACGTTCACGGTAAGACTCGCGAAGGGGAAGACAAAGTTGCATGGGTGGTTCCAGGACGCCTCGGGTGCGGACCTGAGCGGCGCCTACTACGCGCGCGTGCACCGCTTGTGAGGTGGCGAGGCAAGCATGATGGACCTACAGAGATTTATCCTCGCGCAACAAGAAGTTCTGTCCGTTCACTCACAGCGGCGATACTTCCGGGAATTTGTACCGTCGGTTGACGATCTCTATCGACTGTCACTCAGCCTGGACAGCCCAATCACTCTCAGCAAGCTCATGGTGCAGGGCCACCGTGCATTCCTTGCATCAGCGGTGATCGCGTCCCAAGGGCAACCTGACAACGCCGATCCCATCACGCGACGAGTGATCGAGATGGCCCAACTGGCGGTGGCTATCCATCTTGATGAGAAGAACTACGATCGGTGGCAAGACGAGGAGCGGCGGGCGACCAGATGGAAGGATCGGTTCGCTGGAAAGCGGCCAGCCTCAAGCCCTCCCCCGAAATGGGGCAAAGAGGTGCTTGAACACGCGCTGCTCTCGGAACTCCGCTCCGTGCTTGGCTTCATTTCCGACGAGACCGCTCACTTCACTCCAGACTACGAGTTAAGCATCGGTGTCAACGAGACCGTCGAAACTGATGGAACGCTTCGCCTGGAACTCGACTACTTCCAGCATGACCAAGCTGCCATCCCTCCGTGCCAACATTAGCTGAGACACCCCGCCGGCCGTAATTACTGTGCAGGGCGAGAATGGATATCAGCGTGAGTACCTCAAAGAATGGTTCTATTCCGGCCCCCTCGGTTTTGGCGGGCGCG
>JAEUQF010000220.1 GCA_016789745.1 Bryobacterales bacterium | reverse complement strand
AACTCCTGCACGGCAACCCCATCGACGGCGTTGTACTCAACACCGGCTGCGACAAAACCACGCCCGCGTGCATCATGGCCGCCGCTACCGTCAACATCCCCGCCATCGTCTTCTCCGGCGGACCCATGATCAACAGCTACTTCAAGGGCCAGCTCGCCGGCTCCGGCATGACCGTCTGGGAAGCCCGGCGCCTGCTCGCCGCCGGTGAGATCGACATCGAAGGCTTCATGGAAATGGTCGCGGCATCGGTGCCCAGCGTTGGCCACTGCAACACCATGGGCACTGCCATGACCATGAACTCCCTTGCCGAAGCGCTCGGCATGTCGCTGCCCGGCAACGCGTCCATCCCCGGCCCCTATCGCGAACGCGCCCAGATGGGCTACCTGACCGGCCGCCGCGTCGTCGAGATGGTGCACGAAGATCTGAAGCCATCGAAGATCCTCACCCGCGAAGCCTTCGAAAACGCCATCATCGTCAACTCCGCCATCGGCGGATCCACCAACGCCACCAACCACATCATCGCCATCGCCCGACACACCGGCGTTGACGTCAAGCTCCAGGACTTCGAAACCGTCGGCCATCACATCCCGCTGCTCGTCAATTGCCAGCCCGCCGGCGAATACCTCGCCGAAGCCTATCACCTTGCCGGCGGCGTCCCTGCCGTCATGGGCGAACTCATCCAGGCCGGCAAACTTCACACCAGCGCCCTCACCGCCAACGGCAAAACCGTCGGCGACAACTACGGTAAGTCTCGCAGCCTCGACAGCAAAGTCATCCGCACCTATGATGACCCGCTCATGCAGGACGCCGGGTTCCTGGTCCTCACCGGTAATCTCTTCAACTCCGCCATCATCAAAACCTCCTGCATCAGCTCCGACTTCCGCCGGCGCTACCTTTCCACGCCCGGCGAAGAGAACATCTTCAAAGGCCGAGCCATTGTTTTCGAAGGCCCCGAAGACTACCACCACCGCATTAACGATCCTGCTCTCAACATCGACGATCGCTGCGTCCTGGTCATTCGCGGCACAGGCCCTGTGGGCTACCCCGGTGCCGCCGAAGTCGTCAACATGCTGCCTCCTGATTCGCTTGTCCGCGCCGGCGTCAGCAAACTCCCTTGCATGGGCGACGGCCGCCAATCCGGCACCTCCGACAGCCCGTCCATCCTCCACGTCTCGCCGGAATCCGCCGTCGGCGGCAACCTCGCCATCCTCGAAACCGACGACGTCCTCATCATCGATCTCAACAAACGCCGCGTCGACGTACAGATCAGCGATGAGGAAATCGCCCGCCGCCGCGCCAACCTCAAACTCGACCTGCCGCCCAGCCAAACCCCCTGGCAGGAACTCTTCCGCGCCAACGTCAGCCAGCAGGAGACCGGCGCCGTGCTCGAGTTCGCCGTCAAGTACCGCGACTGCGGAGCGGAGATCCCACGTCATAATCATTGATATGGATAGTTCTCGCAGAGATTGGCTCGCCGCCTGGTGCGCGGCGGGCCTGCTGCCCCAAGTAGCACACACCGCCGAATCGTCCCCCACGGACCTCGAAGCCGCCGTTCTCAAACGCCACGATGCCGCGGTTGACTCCAACCTCGCCAAGCAGAACACCGATCCTGCCAGCGAATACCGCGGCGCCATTCCCGATGCCTATGGCATTCACTGGCCCGGCACGGGCACCGGACTGGCCAACCAGTTTGCCGTTGCCTTCCTCCATCCCAAGTCCAAACATCATCACAGCCCGCAGGTTTTCGAACGCCTGAAGATGGCCATGGACTATGTGATGCGGACACTCTCGCCCGATGGCAACATCTTTCATCCGCAGACCAACTTCAACTCCCCTCCCGATACCGCCTTCGCGGTTCTAGCGGCCGGAGAAGCCGCTTCCATCGCCCGCAAACACAGCAACCGCGAAGTCGAGCAGGCCATCAAGCCCTTCCTCGACAGGGCTGCCGGCGGCCTCACCAAAGGCGGCATCCACACCCCCAACCACCGCTGGGTGCTCTGCTCGGCCCTCGCCATCATCAACGACCTCTACCCCGACCCGCGCTTCCTCAAACGCATCGACCAGTGGCTCGCCGAAGGCATCGACATCGATGACGACGGCCAGTACGACGAGCGCAGCATCATCGGCTACAACATCATCGTCGACCGCGCCTTCGTCACCCTCGCCCATAAACTGAAGCGCCCCGAACTCCTCGACCCCGTCCGCAAAAACCTCGACGCAGCCTTCTATCTCATGCATCCCGGCGACGAAATGGTCACCGAAATCTCCCATCGTCAGGACCGCAATGCACGCGGCAATATCGGTGTCTATTGGTTCCCCATGCACTACATGGCCATCCACGACCGCAACCCGCGCTATGCGTGGGTGGCCCACAAGTACGCACAGCAGAACGCCGGCCTCTCGGCCCTCATGGATTACCCTGAACTGCTGCAGCCGCTGCCCACGCCCACCGAACCCTCCACCAACTACCATCAGGATTTCAAGGCGCTGGAGATCAGCCGCATCCGCCGCGGCCACAAGAGCGCCACATTAATGCTCCGCGGTGACAGCCGTTTCCTCCAGATCCGCAGCGGCAGCGCCGTGGTCGAGGCCGTCCGCTTCGCCAGTGCTTTCTTCGGACGCGGCCAGTTCATTCCCCGCCAGTGGGGTCGCGATGGCGATACCTACACGCTCCGCCAAAGCCTCAGCGCGCCCTACTACCAGCCCCTTGACCCGCCACACCGTGTGAAAGCCGGCGAGTGGGGCGAAGTGCGCGGCGAACGCCAGCGCACCGAAATGAACTACCTGGAACAGTGGGCCACCATCACCGAAACAGAAAAAGGCTTCTCTGTTTCCATGCATGCCACCGGTGCCGTGAAGGTTCCGGTCGCCATCGAGGTCGCCGTCCGCGGCACCGACGGCCTGCAACTCGATGGCCTCGTCCGCGCCCCCGACGTCACCAATGGCTTCCTGCTCGCCAGCGGCCAAGCCGTCGTCAAAGCCGGCGATCGCCAGATCCGCTTCGGACCCGGCCGCGCCTTGCACCAATACACGCAGATCCGTGGCGCTGAAGCCAAAATGCCCGGCGGCTGCATCTACATCACCGGCTACACGCCCTTCCACCACACCCTTGAATTCGAGTGCCTCTAATGCGACTCACCTTGGCCTGCCTCATCCTGTTGTGCGCAGCCTGCACCAAACCGCAGGCCGCCAGCGACGCACCGCAGGCCAAGGTGTCGTCCCCCATGCGCATGGTGGATGCGGCTCCCGCCAACCCGGCCATGCGCCAAACCCTCTACGTGCCCGTCTACTCCAGCATTCACTGGGGCCTGGACCAGCGGCTCATCAACCTCGCCGCCACGCTCAGCGTCCGCAACGTCAGCCGCAAACACCCCATCTATCTCACCAAGGTGGAATACTACGATTCCGCCGGCAAAAAACTCCGCGACTACCTCAAAGGCACCGGCGAACTCGGCCCACTCGCCACCACCGAGTTCGTCGTCGAACAACGTGACGTCACCGGAGGCCCCGGCGCCAACTTCCTTGTTGAATGGACCAGCGCCGCCACCATCGACACGCCCATCGTCGAAAGCGTCATGATCGGCCAACTCGGCGCGGCCGGCATCTCCTTCACCAGCCCCGCCAAAGTCCTGACTGCCGAATAACTACGTCGGCTGCCGCATCAGCCACTTCACGGCATTCTGCTGCAGCTTGATGTACTCCGGATTCCAAAGCACCATCAGCAAGTGCCCCGGCGACAGATACGCCACCCGGCCCTTGCCATAGTCATAGGCCCACCCGCCCGGCGCCGTCGCACCCTGCTTGTTGTAATCCAACCCCTCTTCGTTCACCGTTTCCAGGAAGATGTTCTTCCGGTCCTTGTCGTAAGTCATGTAGTGCTGTTCATCGGTGATGATGAAATCCTTCACACCCTTCGTAATCGGGTGATCCGGATTCGTCACCTTCACCTTGAACGTGCGAATCGGCGGATGCCCCGCGTACGCTGCCCCCAGCACATGCCGGAAGTCCGGATCCGTCAACCCCACGTGCGTCACATTGTGCAGAAACAACGCCGACCCGCCATCTTCCACAAACTTCCGCACCGCCTTGCCCTGTTCCGGCTTGATCCAATTCGCCGGCTTTGCTCCCGGCTTCGGCGTCGGTGGATCAAACACCAGCTTCGGCCGGTTCGTCGCCACCCACGCCGCGTTCGTGTTCTCGTCCGGATACCCGTCCGGCCAGATCATCCCATCGCGCAGAATGATCAGCAGCTTGTATCCCTTCAACGTCTCGGCATTCAGATTCTTCGTCTCATCGCAGAAGTCGATGGAAATTCCCAATTCTTTCCCAACTGTCCGCGACAAGCCCGTGCGGATGTAGTCGGAGTTGTGATAGCGGTCGCCAATCAGCGCGAATGCCGTGGCCTTCTGTGCGGAGCGTCCCAACGTGGGCGCCAGAGCCGCGCCAGCCAATGCTGTAAGCGAAGCCCGGCGAGTGAGCGAACGATGCCGTTGATCCATGACGATTGGCGATTCTATCAAAGATCATCCCAGCGCGCGGTCTATTACGTCTTCCCAACCCGGCGGCACTCGTCCGCTTGTTCGCAACGCAGCAAGCTCATCGCGTTCCGCCACCGTCGGCTGTAAGAAACTCCTCTCGAAATGCCGGGCCCACCTGCCCAACAGGTTTACCGCCAATTCCCGAATGCGAACATCGTGATCAAACGCCGCGTCGCAATATACCGCCAGTAAGGACCACTTCCACTTCTCTCGCAATAGCCGCAGCACGCTCCACCGGGTATTGGCGTTCGGATTCGCCTTTACTGCGCT
>JAEUQF010000342.1 GCA_016789745.1 Bryobacterales bacterium | reverse complement strand
GCGTCTTCCCCGGCGCAGCGGACGGCGGTTAGGCAGTCAAGTCTTTGACCATCAGGGCTTCCAGTTGCGCAGAGTCTGCCGGGAAGTAAGCGGCAGTGCAGGCTATCCAAGCCTTCCCAGCGCAGCACGTTGGGGCGATTTCTTCCGGCTCGTGACATGCCCCGCTATCCGGCCGGAAGATGACCGTTGACGAACACGATAGGTTCCGATCGCGAACAGCGCGGTTCCGTTGCCTAAGCTGCGACGATGTACTCCGCGATAGTTTTCGGCTCCGGAATCGCTTCGCCATCTTCTACGAGGCCAGCCAAGTGCATGCGAATGGATCCACGAATGAGGTCCACGGTCTCTCCGAACGTCGACCCAGCCGCTACGCAACCAGGCAGATCCGGCACGTGCGCGCTGTAGCCGGTCTCGGTTTTCTCGAACAAAACGGCATATTTCATTTCAACCCAGCCTGCTTCAGGATACTATTTTGCGTCTTCGGGTCAAGGTCCATCGAAGGGTGTCCAGCAATCGTCACACGCCCTTTCTTCTTCGCATGCTTGTATTGACGATGACTTCCTTCCTGGTTGACGAGTCGCCAGCCATCTTGCTCAATCATGCGAATTGCGTCGCGAACCTTCACTATGCTGTGCGCGTTGTTGGAGAGTTGGCTGGAACGAAATGCGCGCGGGCCCCCTGTCTTCGCTCCATCGTCGCACATTGCGAGATCTGAAACATACCCCATTCGGAAAGGCCCGGGAGCGAGTTCCGAAAGTGCGTATTGTGGAGTTGAGCGTCCCATGATCCGGACCGGGGAGTAACTGCTGCTGGCTCCGCAGAGCGTTGGCAATTTGAGAATCCTGGTGGAGGCGCGCAACGTCCATTCCGAGCAGGATTCCTTGCGGCTGGCCGCTGCCATGCTGCTCGAAGTCGAGCAGCGCGAGCAGGAAATCTTCCAATATCTGCGACGTCGGCGTTGAACAACTCAAGGCAAGATAGCCGTTCGCCTCGAATCGGCACGCCAAGGCAACCCGTGGTCGGATTGCTGCTGGATAACGCGCGATCCGTCAGTTGACACTCCGTCGGCCTGTCCAGCGGGTGTCGGTAGCCACCGCCGCCAACAGCATGATTGGCGGGACGGCGGACTCGGCATTCTCGTCTTGAACAGGACTACTTAACAAGATCACTGGCCGGGCGACGGGGTGACACTCAGTTAGCTCCAAATGGTTGGCGACAACTCGTTCGGGCAAGTCCGATGGCACGTTTGCGTCATATCTCCCAGGCATGTCGATCATGGCCGATCATCTCTTGAGCCGGCGCCTTGCTCTGCAAGCCTCAGACGGATCCGCTGCACTCCGGCAGTTTCTTTCTTCAGCCAGTTCACGTGGTCCGGGACCAGCGCGTGCACGCCAGCGGCCCTGTCTCCAAACGCTGCGGGTGTTGACGAGTCGGCCTCGCCCACTCCCACCCGTAAAGTGAAGCTCTGACCCCTTGGCGCGACCGCGTGTCCGTAGACCCCGCCGTCTGCCATGGCCAAGCCTGCGTTCGCGGAACACGCATCCCCGTTTCGGTCATCCTCGACAACATCGCCGCTGGTGTCCCCGCAGCCGAGATCCTCGCCGCGTATCCCGCCCTTCGGCCGGAGGATCTTTCCGCCGCTCTCGCCTATGCCGCTGAACTTGCCCGTGAAGGCCGTTTCGCCATTCCCGTGTGAGCGAATCGCGTGAAGTGCAAGGACGGACGAGAACCTTCCTCTCCAAGCGGCAGCCGCGCTTCGCGAAGCCGGCTTTGACGCGGAGTCCATCTGGGACGAAGCCCTTTCTGGCGCCAGCGCGGAACGGATCGCGTCAGCGGTTCAGGACGGTCAGCGAGTACTCATCACCGCCGTCATGCCTCACCGAAGCCCGGCCGGCGAACTTTGGATCGTCCAGGAGAACCGAGTGCGATTCCGCAGGTAATGGCGATACCGCGACGCCCCCCCAACCCGCTATCCTCAAAGAGCAGCCTCTTCATTCCATGCTCGACACCAAGGCCGACTTACTAGAAAGGATCCGCCTCGGAGAGGACTCCTTCCTCGAACTCAAGGAGGTACGCACCGCCGGCACCCGCATCACCGCCCCCGACCGCCACGACCTCGCCGATGAACTCGCTGCCTTCGCCAACACCCGCGGCGGCGTCTGCGTCCTCGGCGTCGACGACAAAACCCGGCACATCCTCGGCATTCCCCTCCAACACCTCGACGATGTCGAAACCTTCGTCCGCAACATCGTCACCGACAACATTAAGCCGCCCCTACCCGTCATCATCGAAAAGCTCACCCTCCCCACGGCCGCAGGCGCCGAACTCCCCGTTCTCAAAGTGGATATCCCCCGCAGCC
>JAEUQF010000336.1 GCA_016789745.1 Bryobacterales bacterium | reverse complement strand
GCGGGCGGTGAGGTGTCGGTGGCGTGGTCGCTGCCGGGCGGGATTGTGGAGTGGGCCGAGGGCCGGGAAGCAGTGATTCGGACGCCCCAGGCGGCCGGCGAGCACGAACTGCTAGCGCGGGTGAAATCGCGGGGCGGCGATGCCGTGGCGACGCGGCGCATCGAGATCCGGCAGGTGGCGGCGGAGACTCACGTGGCTCCCCGGTTGGAGCAGGTGTCGCCGAGCCCCTATCTGCAGCGGACGATGCGGCTGCTTGCCAGCAGCACGGACCAGCAGCGGAATGAAGTGCGGGTGCTGTTCTATGGGCAGTCGATCACAAAGCAGGATTGGTGGTGGCAGGTGGCGGACAACCTGCAGCGGCGGTTTCCGCAGGCGCGGCTGGTGATCGAAAACCGGGCGATTGGCGGGTATTCGGCGCCGTATCTGCTACGCACGGTGGAGCGCGACATGGTGACGTTTCTGCCGGACCTGGTGCTGTTCCACGTATATGGACCGCGCGTGGAGTACGAACAGGTGATCCGGACCATACGGACGCGCACGGCGGCGGAGGTGGCGATCCAGACCGACCACGTGAATGGCGTTCCAACCGACGAGCAGCAGAAGACCCGCGAGGCGATGAGCTTCGAGTTTCTACCGGAGTTGGCGGCGCGGTATGGGTGTGCGTTGATCGATGTGCGGCGTCCGTGGCAGCGTTACATGGACGAGCACCAGCTTACGCCGAAGGATCTGCAGAAAGACGGCGTCCATTTGAACGGGCGCGGCAACTTCCTGCTGGCCGAGATTGTGAAGCCGTACCTGGTGCATGATCCGCGGGCGCAGGTGCGCGAAGCGATGACGATGGTGAAGGCGCCCAAGTGGAAGAAGGGGCGGATGGTGCTGGAGTTCGAGGGCGTGCGTGTGGACGCCGTCGGGGAGTCGGGCGATGCGGAGTTGCTGTTCGATGGGACCAAGCCGAGCGAGGATCCGACGCTGTTCAGCTATACGCGCCCGACGGCGACGTGGGATGCCGACTGGCCGTGTGTGAATCATGTGTCGTGGCGTACGGTGCCGCTGGTGGAGGATTGGCGGGTGCGGGTGCTGGAGGCTAACGACGATCTGAGTGCGATTCGCTTCCGGGTGACGGGGTCGAAGACCGGCGAGGATGGGGAGGGGTTCAGCAACGGGCGGTTTGTATCGGCGAGCGGGCGCGTGGTGCTGGAGCCGGGCGATTGGGCGATGAAGCGAAGTTTCGATTTGAGAAAGACGCCGATGCCGAAAGATTGGGAGTTTGGGTGGCGGGTGGTGCCGCTGTTTGCGGATCGCTACCGGCCCGGGACCCTGATCGGCGGATGCACGCCTGGGGTGCATCGGCTGGAGTTGGTGGCCGGTGCGCAGAAGCCGAAAATCAAGGGATTTCGGGTGTGGCGGCCGCTGCCGTATCTGGCACAGCGGTAAAGGTTAGAAAAGCGTTACGGATTGTTGATTCTGGGGGAAGCCCTGCGCTAGGATAACAGTGCGGGGTGGAGCAGCCTGGTAGCTCGTTGGGCTCATAACCCAAAGGTCGTAGGTTCAAATCCTACCCCCGCAACCAACCACGGCGGTTCCGCCAAGTCCCCACCAACAATTCCACCGCAGTCTGAAGTCGGTCTTCTCGTGGCAGAGTAATCGTATGAGCAGCGCCCGTTTCGTCCATTGGCAAGACCAAGGCATATGGCTCGGCTACGTCGAGGAGTTTCCCGATTATCTTACGCAAGGTGAAACCTTGGCAGAGTTGGAGGAAAATCTCTGGGATCTCCACAGGGACTTACGGAGTGGTGAGATTCGGCGGTGACTCTTAAGAGCGAAGACGGCTTGACTGAGTTCGAACTTCGCATCCTCAACTACCAGTTCCCTGAAATCCGGGTGGATTGGGACGCCAACTGGCTTACGTTGGGTCTTCGCGTTCGGACGGCGGAGCGTTCTTGGTCGACAACCGATTCGTGCTTGCTCACTTGGGAGGCCCACGAGTTGCTGAAATGGCTATCGGGTCTCATGACAGCCAAGCAGCAGGATACCGGGATAGGCTTTCTTGAGCCAGACTTGGCGTTCGAGGCAGTCGCATCGAGCGAGCACAGCCTGGATCTGGCGGTGCGATTAGGGTACGGGTTGCTGCCGCCGGAACGGCGCAGATCCGGCTGGGAGGAACTGGTCCTCCCTATAAAGATTTCGTTTTCGTCCCTGCGGAAAGGTGTGCGCGAATTTACGGAGGAGGTTCGCCGGTTTCCCATGCGGGGTGCCGCGGCCGAGGGCCACGCCGATCAGTAGTTATACCAGTTCAGACGCACGGCCCGTGCCAGCACGCCCTGCTGGACCGTCTTGGTGCGTAGCCGGCGGCTGATGAATTCGCGCAAGGCTTCCACGCCTTCTTCCATACCGATGCGCAATTGGAAGGCGTGACCGGGCGTGAAGTAATCGACATTGATCTTGGCCTCTTCAAACATCTGATTCAACCCGCGGATCACCATCATGGCGAAGTTGTCCATGGTGTTGGTGTTCAGCAGGTGCAGGCCGCCCCAGCGGGGGTGAATGAAGGTGGAACTGAGGTTGGAGAACTCCCCACTTGCTTCATAGAAGTCGAGCCCAATCATCGACAGCGATCCATCGCCCAGGCGTTGGAAGATGACATTGCCCGTGTTCTGGATGCGGCCGGTGATTGGATCCACGCGGTCGGCGTTGCCGATGAACAAGTCAATGGCCAGGATCTTGCCGAACGTGCGCATGGTCTGTGCCGTGGAAAGTGTGGCGTACAACTCCGCTGCTTTGTCTCCGCCTTTTTTCAGCGCGTCGTCGGCGTCCTGCAGGCCGCTGAGGTAGGGCATCTTCACCCACACGAAGATCCCCATCTGCGTCGCATCCAGCAGGTCCGTCAGATACGCGCGGGCATTCCGCGGAGTGAAGGCCATCGGCGAGATCGCCCGCAGTTCTCGCACTTCGTCCTGCGACAAAAGCTGTACCTTCATTTGCGGGCTTACCTGCCGCATCAGCTTGCCACCCCAGGCCAGGTTCTTGTTCACATCGCGGTCGGTACCGCCGCTTTCGGCCTTAATCACCAGGGCCGAGTTGTCGCGGAAGGTAATCCGAAATACGGGCCGCGTCTGTCCATGCACCTGCCAGGCAACGATGGTGCCCTGGGGATCCAATTGGAAGCACTTCACTTCCCGGATATCTGCCGCGCGCAGTTGCCGCAGCAGGACGTTGGGTTGATGTTGCTGGTTCTGGTTGCCCCGAGTGGGATTCGCGATCTGCCATCCGCCCATAGTGACTCTCCTGTTGGTGATTAATCCGCCCGCGGGCGGCGTCCTGATCGCCGTATCTCCCCGCTCACTTCGGACAAGTGCGAGCAGGCGGGCGGAGTCGGCAATACTTTTTCAGGAATTTCTAAGGGGATTGACGGGGGCTGATTTTTCTAGCCAGCCGGTGTTCGTGATAGGCGGCAGGGTAGGTTTGCGCGCAGAGAGGCCATCTGCCGGGCTGCTCCTCCCGGACAATGGTCAGAACCGCGCCTTTGTCCCGCAGGAGCCGGCGGAAGCGCTGCGCGTTGCGCCTTCCCCACACGCCCAGGTACGCCTTACCGGTCACCACATCGGTGGAGGCGAGCCAGCCGCCGAAAGGCAGAATGAAGTCCTCCGGCTGGAGGAACTTTTCGACGTAGGAGGTTTCTCCGTCGCAGTGGATGATGCCGTTGTGCCGGTATTCGTAGACGGGAAACTCGATGGGCCCGTAGTCCTCATGTTGCATGGAATTGCGCGAACAGCAGGTTACCGAAAATGAGGATCGGCGTCAGCAGATGCGGGGAAGGTTTTCGCCGATAGGCAGCGGTACCACGCGGCGGGCCCCGATCACGGTCTTCGCGAGCAGCATGCCGGGGTGACCAGTGGTGACGGTGCCGATTCTGGCGGCGTTCGCTCCCAAGGGGTGTGCTCGCCAGGCGGCCAGCACCGCATCGGCTTTGTGCGCGGTCACGAAGGCCAGCATCTTGCCCTCGTTGGCGACGCCCATGGGGTCCAGGCCGAGGATCTCGCAGGCCGCTCTGACCTCGGGCCTGACGGGCAGCGTGGCCTCCTCCACGAGCACGCCTGTCTTTGACGAGCGGGCGATTTCGTGGAGCGAGGCGGTGATGCCGCCGCGGGTGGGATCGCGCATGACGTGGAGGGCATCTCCCCCCACATCGATCGCGAGCGAGGCGAGTTCGTGGAGCGGGGCGCAATCACTGACGATGGTGCTCTCAAAAGACAGGCCTTCGCGGACGCTCATAATGGCCATGCCGTGGTCGCCGATAGGACCGCTGAGCAGGACGGCGTCGCCGGGCTGGGCTCGTCCAGGGCCTATGTTTAGGCCTTCGGGCAGCACGCCCACGCCCGCAGTGTTGATGTAGAGGCCGTCGCCGTGGCCTCGCTCCACCACCTTGGTGTCGCCGGTGACGATCTGAACGCCGGCGAGGCGGGCGGCGGCGGCCATGTCATCGACGACGCGGCTGAGCGCGGCGATCTCCAGGCCCTCTTCCAGGATGAAGCCGGCACTCAGGTACAACGGCCGCGCGCCGGCCATGGCAAGGTCGTTGACGGTGCCGTTCACCGCCAGGTGGCCGATGGAGCCGCCCGGGAAGAAGAGTGGCCGTACGACGAAGGAATCGGTGGAGAAGGCGAGCCGGCCGGCGGCCGCGGGCAGGACGGTCGCGTCGCCCAGCACGGCCAGCGCATCGTTACGGAAAGCGGGCAGGAACAGATGCTCCACCAATTCCGCAGACAGCTTGCCGCCGCCGCCGTGGCCCATGACGATTTTGGGGTAGTCGCGGAGGGGCAGCGGGCAAGTCCAGTTTTGGAAATCGGGGGGCGGGTCAGGCATGGAAGTTGTAGTAGGCCGAACAGGCTCCTTCGCTCGATACCATGGTGGCGCCGAGCGGACGGCGGGGCGTGCATTCGCGGCCGAAGGCGGGACATTCGTTGGGGCGCAGGGCGCCGCGCAGTACGTCGCCGCTGCGGCAGAGGGGCGATTCCTGGGAGTGTATGCCGGTGACGGCGAAGCGGCGCTCGGCGTCGAAGGCGTGGTAGGGTGCGCGCAGCTGCCAGCCACTTTGGGGGATGACGCCGATGCCGCGCCAGGCGCGGTCGACGGGCTCGAAGACCTGGGCGAGCAGACGCTGTGCCGGCGCATTGCCCTGCTCGGTCACGACGCGTTCGTAGGCGTTGTCGACCCGAGCCTCGCCGGCTTCGAGCAGGCGCACGGTGCGTCGTATCCCTTCGAGCAGATCGAGCGGCTCGAAGCCGGTCACCACGATCGGCGTACCGTAGCGAGCGGCGAGCGGCGGGTATTGCCAGTAGCCCATGACGCTGCAGACATGGCCGGCGGCGAGGAAGGCGTTCACCTGGTTCGAAGGCGATTGGAGGATGGCTTCCATGGCGGGGGGCACCAGTACGTGGGACACCAGCATGGAGAAATTGGCGATGTTCTGGCGGCGGGCGAGGTCGACGGCCATGGCATTCGCCGGCGCGGTGGTCTCGAAGCCGACGCCGAAGAAGACCACCTGACTCCGCGGATTGTCGCGGGCGATCTGGAGCGCGTCGAGCGGCGAATAGACCATGCGCACATCGCCTCCTTCGCTTTTCACGGAAAACAGGTCGCGATGGGTCCCGGGGACGCGGAGCATGTCGCCGAAGGAGCAGAAGATGACGTGCGGAATGGCGGCGATGGAAAGGGCGCGGTCGATGGTTTCGAGCGGGGTGACGCAGACCGGGCAGCCGGGGCCGTGGATCATGCGGATTTCCGGCGGCAGCAGTTGATCGATGCCGTTGCGGAGGATGGAGTGCGTCTGGCCTCCACAGACTTCCATAATGTTCCAGGGGCGGGTGACCAGGCGGCGGATGTCGCGGGCCAGGGCCCGTGCGGCGTCGCCATCGCGGAATTCGGTGAGGTACTTCATGGGGAGGCCTCGCCGAATTCCTCTTCGAGCAGGCCGAGTTCGCGAAAAGTTTGCAGCGTGGCCTGGGCGGACGCTTCATCGAGGCGGGAGAGGGCGAAGCCGACGTGGACGATGGTGTAGTCGCCGACTTCGATTTCGGGCACGTAGGCCAGGCAGACGTCCTTGACGACGCCGCCGAAGTTTACTTTGCCCATGCGTGTTCCCGAGTCTTCGAAGATAGACTCGACTTTCCCCGGCACCGCTAAGCACATAAGCGCAACTCTACCAGCCAGCATAGCGAGTCCGCCGGCAGGTGGTACGCTGCCTTCATGGAGCCCATGTTTCTAACCGGTGTGGAAGCCGATCCGAAGCCTTCCGGCTATGCCAAGGCCATCGAGCAGATGAAGGCGGCGGGGCAGGAATACCCCCAGATCTGGCATCTGTTCGCGTATCTACCGCAGGCCACCGAGCACCTGGCGCGGTTCACCCAGGAGATCCTGCGCGAGCCGGGGCCGCTGTCGCCGGGGTTTCGGGAACTGATTGCGGCGTATACATCGGCGAAGAATCACTGCCCGTTTTGAACGAAGAGCCACGCCGCGGTCGCGGCGGTATTACTCGGGAAGGAACGGGAACTGGCGGATGGTGAGGCATTCGTGGCGGCGGTGCTGGCGGACGTGGAGGGCAGCGCGCTCAGCCAGGCGGAAAAGGCGATGCTGCGGTTCGTCGACAAGGTGAATCACGACTCGCCGGCGATGACGGCGGCGGATATGGAGCCGTTGCGCGAGGTGGGTTGGGACGACGGCGCCATCTA
This sequence comes from Bryobacterales bacterium, assembly GCA_016789745.1. Classification (GTDB taxonomy): domain Bacteria; phylum Acidobacteriota; class Terriglobia; order Bryobacterales; family Bryobacteraceae; genus CADEFT01. The sequence goes on along the minus strand of JAEUQF010000336.1, from coordinate 18,118 downwards.
CTACGCAATCACCGTGTGTGCGCTCTTTAATTTTTACAACCGTTGGATTGACGCGGCCGGAGTACATGCTCTGTCAGACGAGGCGCACCGGGCGGGTGGGAAGCGATCGGCGGCGGTAGGTTATGTCAGGAAATAGTCTAAGGCCCTTAAGTTTTCTCCCTGATTTGCCGATCAAGGAAAGTGATGAGCGGTGTGTACGAAGACGGGGACGCGATCCTGGCGCAGTTCAATAAGTTGATCAATGAACTGCTGCGCGGGAACATGAATCGCAACACGTTTCGTCCGTGGGAGATCGATGTCCTGCTGGATATTGAACACTGCGCCCTGAAGGACGGGAACAAGAAGGAGACGCTGCGGCGCTACCAGAAGGCGGTACAGCGGCAGATGGAGAAGGGGGGCCACACCCCGATGAAGCTGTCCGAGTACCTGGAATCGCTGCGTTTGAAGCGGGAAGCAAGTTCCTCTCGCGTAACGGCTGCGCTATCCTGATAGTTGGTCAACTTCCTATACAGGAGCGTACAGAATGGGTTGCGGTAGTGGCTTTGTAGCCCCGAAACCCCCGGAAGATCCGAACGCGCGGAAGGTGTTCTGCGTGAAGTTTGGCCGGGAGATGGTGGGGTTGTCGGAGGTGCCGTTCGAAGGGCACCCGCTGGGACAGCGGATCTACGACAACGTGTCGAAAGAAGCCTGGAAGATGTGGGTGGAGCATATGAAGATGCTCATGAACGAATACCGGCTGAATCTGGGCACTACGGAAGCACAGGAATTCCTGATCAAGCAGATGGAGCAGTATTTCTTTGGCGAAGGCGCGGCGCTGCCGGAAGGCTATGTAGCTCCGCAGACGAAGGACTGAAACCGCTTTTAACGCGTTTCCAGTTCGGTAGCGATCTCAAAGCGGAGGTGGGAGTGGGCTTCTCGAAGAGCCGCTTCCACCTGTTCGCTTTTTGGGGCATGGGCGAACAGGAATCCGGCGTAGCTGCTGGCTTCCGGAAACGTCTTCAGGCGCTGGCCGGGGACAGCGGCGAGGCGGACTTCGGTGATGCCCGTGACGGCTTGCGCTTGCTGCACCCCATTCACACCACGGTAGATGCCAGCTTTGGGGATAGGCACCATCATGACGCCGGAAGCGCCGGGTGTGCGCGCAATGCCGGCTATGTCCTCTCCGGCGGCGTGCCGGACCAGAACGGATTCCAGGCTGACCTCACCGGTGAATCGAAGGACGCGCGCGCAGTAGCCGCCGATGGGGCGAGCAGCGATCTCCAGTAGATAGGTGCCTCGCGGGTTGTAGCGGACCTCGGCGTGGATAGGGCCATGGCATAACCCTAAGGCCTGCACGCCGCGGCGCACGGTTTCCAGGATCTCGTCCTGGACGTGCTGCGGCTCGCGGGAAGGCGTCACGTAGATGGTCTCCTCAAAGTAAGGGCCGTCGAGCGGGTCGGGCTTGTCGAAGAGGGCAAAGACGCGGAGTTGGCCGTTGGTCACCACGCCCTCGATGGCAAACTCGCGGCCGGGGAGGAATTCCTCGCACTGCAGGAAACGGTGGTTGTCGCGGTGCCGCTGGAGGTCCGCGGCGGTGAGGAGTTTCCGTAGGTCGTGGAGGGCGGCGTCGAGTTCGGCTGCATTGTTGGCGCGGATCACGCCACGGCTGCCAGATAGCGCCAGGGGCTTGACTACGCAGGGAAACGGCGGATCGATGGGCGCGGCATCGGCGGGAAATCGCTGGTAGGCGGGTTGGGGTAGACCGGCAGCACGGAACCGCTCCTTGGCCAGGAACTTGTTTCCCGCGGCTTCGCAGGCGTGCGGAGGATGGAAGGGGATTCCGGCACGTTCTGCGAACAGCGAGGCGAGCAGGGTGGTGCGGTCGCCGAGCGCAATCACGCCGGTGAACGGCGTGCGCTGGTGCGCCCGCAGGAGTTCGTCGAGGTGGCCGATGGGGTCGTGGAACTTGACGGCAATGGACTGGCCGCGCCAGGGGTCGTCGAGCGAGTCGCAGCGGTCGGTGGCGAGCGTGAACGGGATACCCAACTCGCGCGACGTATCGGCGAACATGCGGGTCTGGTAGCCAGTGGTGGCGGTGAACAGCAGGAGATGGGGCATCACAATTTAAAGAAGAGCAGCCTGCTCTTCGGTCGGCTCGGCTCAACAATACCAGGGCTCTTCCAGGTAAGGTACGACGGTTCGCGGGAGGCGATCGGCGTCCTCTGGGAGCGGCTCGGTGGTGGCCAAGGCCCAGATTTTCGAAAAGATGGTGCGGCGGTCGGCTTTGCGGCGCTGTTCGGTCCAGACCAGGCGGAGGACGGCCCGGGCGAGGTCGTCCATGGAGGGGTCGGGATGGGACCAACGGTGGAGCAGGGCAGAAGGATCAAAGCCGCTCAGGTGGGGGCGGATCTCTTGCGTGTCGAGCAGCTTGGAGCCGGGCGGCAGCAATAGACGGAGGGCCAGTTGGACAGGAGCGACGGCCTCGATCAGGCCGGAGGTGGCGATCGTGCGGAGTAGGTCGATGTAGGCGTCTCGGGTGGTCCAGGGATTGAAGGGGACGAATGTGGGGGAGACGGGAATGCCGGCTTCCCGGCAGAGGCGCAGGGCCTCGAAGACATCGGCGCGGATGTGGCCCTTGGCCAGGATATCAAGGACCCTGTCGTCCAGGGATTCGACAGCGGTCGTGATCAGAACGCAACCGGTGGATTGGAGGAACGGGAGCAGGTCTCGGTGGCGGAGCAGGTGCTCCACCTTGATAGTGACGTCGTAGCTGATAGCTGGGAACTCGGCATGCAGCATCTCGACCAGGCGCACGGCGTGCGTGGGCCCATTGAAAAAATCGGGGTCGCCGAAGGTGATGTGCTCGGCGCCGGCGGCGACCAGGTTACGAATGTCGGCGAGGACGGTTTCACGCGGCACGATGCGAAAGACGCCATCGTAGACAGGCACTACCGGGCAGTGCCGGCAGAGGTGTTTGCAGCCGCGGCTGGCTTCGGTGTAGCCGGTGCGCAGGGCGCGGTCCCCGATGCGAAAATGCGGGTACTGGCCGAGGTTCGGCAGCGTACTGCGGTCGGGTGGCAGCAGAGGGAGCCGGGGAAGGAAAACGCCGGAGGCCGGGCGGCCCTCGATGGCGGCGGCGAGCGCTTCTTCAAACTCTCCGCCGATGGTGGTGGGGATGCCGAGCTGACGGAGGAAATCGGCGTTGAGGGGGGCGTAGAGGCCGTACGCAACCAGGCGGGCCTGCGGATTTAGCTGCTTAACCTGATGTGCGACTGGGGCCGCCAAGCGGGCCGCGGTATGCATTGGCAGGTGGAAGGCAATGGCGTCGGCGGCGGCAATCGGCTCGGTGGGGAGTTCCGTGACCGCCAGGTCAATGGTGGACACCTGGTGGCCGCGGGCGGCGAGCCAGGCTGCGGGAGAGGCTACGCCGAACGGCTGGTGGCCAAGGTCGTAGGTGGAGATGAGAACTACCCGCACGCGATATCCTTGAAACTTCATGGTGGCACAGGCCGAGGCGGTTTCGAAGCAGCCGCGACAGTCCGCGGAGTACTGGCGATGGGTGGCGGCCGTCGGGCCGGCGTTGGTGCTGTATTGGGCTCCGCTCCCGGGGCTGAACGCGCAGCAGCGGCACCTGCTGGCCATCTTCACCGGCACGATTCTGGCGATGATGACGCAGCCGATGCCCGTGGGCGCCTGTGCTTTTTCGGCGATCACGGTTTTGGCGCTGACCAATACGCTGCCGGCGGGGCGTGTGCTGTCGGGTTTCGCGAACCCCGTAACGTGGTTGATTTTCAGTGCGTTCCTGTTTGCGCGGGCGGTGATTTCGACGGGGTTGGGACTGCGGACGGCTTATTGGATTACGCAGCGGTTCGGCGGGCATCCGATCACGCTGGGGTATTCGGTGGCCGCTTCGAACGTGGTGTTGGCGCCGTTCATTCCTTCCGATACGGCCCGTGGCGGCGGCGTGCTTTACCCCATCACGCGAAGCTTGGCGCGCTGTTTTGACTCGGAACCCGGGCCGACGGGCGGACGCATGGGCGCGTATCTGAACCTGGTGGGATTCCATGTGAACTATGTCGCGTCTGCGACGTTCTTGACGTCGATGGCGGCGAATCCGATGATCGCGAGCTTCGCCCGCAAGATCGCGAAGGTGGATGTGACATGGGGAACTTGGCTGTTGGGCTCCTCGCTGCCGGCGCTGCTATCGCTGCTGTTAGTGCCGGTGTTGCTGTACTGGCTGCAGCCGCCGTCGATCCGGGATACGGGACGGGCGCGGCGGATGGCGGCCGACAAGCTGGCGGAGATGGGGCCGATGAGCGGGCGCGAGTGGATCCTGGTGGTGATTCTGTTTGCTGTGATGGCGGGGTGGGTGACGTCGAACCTGCATTGGGTGTCGAACGCGCTGGTGGCGGTGTCCGGCGTGACGGCGCTGCTGCTGTGCCGGATCGTGACCTGGGACGAATTGCTGGAGCAGCGCGGGGCCTGGGATGCACTGGTGTGGTTTGCGCCCATCCTGATGATGTCGGATGCGCTGCTGGAGACCGGGGTGGTGGGGGTGCTGTCAGGCGCGCTGTTTGCTCCGATTGGAGCGATGGCCGTGGTGCCGGCGTTTCTGCTGTTGACCGGCGCCTACTTCTACGCGCACTACGGATTTGCCAGCCAGACGGCGCATGCCACGGCGCTGTATCCGGGCTTTCTGACGGCGGCGGTAGGCGCGGGTGTACCGCCGATGGTGGCGTCGCTGGCGCTGGCGTTTCTTTCCAGTTTGGATGCCGGGATCACGCATTATGGGACGGGGTCGGCACCGGTGTACTTTGGGGCGGGCTTTGTGAGCCAGGGGACCTGGTGGCGGGTGGGGTTCTGGGTTTCGGTGCTGAATCTGTTGATCTGGCTGGGGATAGGGCCGCTATGGTGGAAGTTGGTGGGGCTCTGGTAAGGCGAACTTTTTAGCGCCGCGGGGTGGTTTCGGGCGTCGGAGCAATTGTGGCCCTTACGGTGCCTGAGTAGCGGGTAGGGTAGCATGAGGTAGTTGTGAGAATCGCGATTTTTCTGATCATTGTGGGAGTTTTGGGCGGTGACCGCGCCTCGGCGCAGCCGACGTATTCGCGGGAGGTGTCGCGCATCGTGGCGGAGAAGTGCCAAATCTGCCACCGGCCCAATGATATTGCCCCGTTTTCGTTGCTGAGTTATGAGGATGCGCAGACTTGGGCGGAGGACATCAAGCGTGTCGTTTCCGAGCGGATCATGCCGCCATGGAAGCCTGTGGAAGGGCACGGCGAGTTTCGGGATTCCTATGCGCTCAGTGAAGAGCAGCGCCAGACGCTGATCCAGTGGGCTGATGCCGGCGCGCCTTTGGGGGACCCGGCGGAACTGCCGGAAGTGACGGCACCTACCGGGGAGTGGCAACTCGGGGATCCGGATATGGTGGTGACCATGCCGGAGTCCTACACGCCGCCGCGAGGCAAAGATGACTACCGGTGCTTTGTGGTGTCGAACCCGTTTGACGAGCCGATGTATGTGAAGACGGCCGATGTCATTCCGGGAAACCGCCGCATCGTGCATCACGTGATTCTCTATCTGGACACACGCGGGCAGGGGGCAAAATTGGACGAAGCAGAACCTGGTCCCGGCTACACCTGCTTCGGCGGGCCAGGGGTGGATCTGGATATCAACGCTGCCGTGGCGGGTTGGGCTCCGGGTAGCGCCCCGAAGCGGTTGCCGGACGGCATTGCGGTGCAGATTCCTAAAGGGGCCCAGGTGATCATGCAGGTCCACTACTACGCGCGTGGGGTGACGGCGGAGGATCAGACGCGCGTCGGCCTGTATTTTGCCAAGGAACGCATTGAACGGCGGCTGTTCTATGTACCGGTGCTCAATACCCGCTTTACCATTCCGCCAGGTAACGCCATTTATCCGGTGACCGCGAACTTCCCGATCCCGCCGCTGCTGGATGCCCGTGCGATTCAGATCTTCCCGCATATGCATCTGTTGGGCCGCCAGATTATCGTGGAGTACACCGAACCGCGGCAGACCACCCCTAAGCCGCTGATCCGCATCGACGACTGGGACTTCAACTGGCAGGGCTTCTACAACTTCAAGGATCCCGTTCCGCTGCCGGCGCTCAGCAACATCCGCCTGCGATGTACGTTCGACAATTCGGAAGGCAACCCTCGTAACCCTAGCAATCCATTGAAGCCGGTGGGCTGGGGAGAAGGAACGGAAGACGAGATGTGTGTTGCCTTCCTAGGGGTGGTGTTCGAGCGAGAGAATCTGCTGCCGTTCTCCACTATTCAGCAGAGGTAGTTTGTATTCGTGATAACCCGTGGTTGGTGAGGGGTGATAGGGAGTATGGCTTATTGTGAGTACGGCATGCTGTACGGCATAATTGCCGTATGGGAATGGAAAGGAAGGACGGATTGCAAAAGGTGACGGTGATGCTTCCGAAGGATCTGCTGGAGCAAGCCGTGGCTGCCAGTGGCGAAGGGTTGACGCCGACCATCCGCAAAGGGCTGGAGGCGATGGCCGCCGGAGCCGCCTATGACAAGCTTCGGCAATATCGCGGCCAGTATAAGGGCAGCATCAATCTTGCCGAGCTGCGGGAAGACCGCGATTAACCGACGGCGATGATCTGCTTCGACACCTGCGTCTGGATCGCCTACTTTGGAGGCGAAGAGTCGCGCGAAGTAGAGCTGCTGGATTATCACCTGAAGATCCACGCCGTGATCATGCATCCGGTGGTGCTGGCGGAGTTATTCAGCGACGCAGAGATGCCGGAAGGGATTCGGGGGAGCCTGCTGAGTCTGCCGGAGATCAAGCTGCTGGATGGCTTCTGGGCGCGGGTGGGGAGGCTGCGCGGCCAGATGCGGGCCGCGCAGATGACGCCAAAGCTGGCCGATACGTTAATCGCCCAGGGGTGCATTGAATCCAATACACCCCTGGTTACGCGCGATCACGCATTCCAGCGGTTTCAGCGCTTTGACAGCCTACACCTGGTGACCTAGTATTTCGGAACGGAGGGGTCGACTTTGTCGCTCCAGGCGAGGATGCCGCCCTTCATGTTCCGCACTTTCTGGAAGCCGGCGCCACGAAGCACATCGCAGCCTTTGGCGCTGCGGACACCGCCCTTGCAGTGGAGCACGTAGTCGGCACCGGGATCGAGTTCGCTCAGCCGCTTGGGCAGGTCGCCGAGCGGGATGAGTTTGGCGGTGGGGATCTGGGCGATCTGGTATTCGTGCGGTTCACGAACGTCAATGAGGACGAAGTCCGCCTTCTGGTCGATGAGCGTCTTTACTTCAACCGGGTCAATCTCTTTGTCTGGCATGGCAGCAATGGGTTCGGGAGACTGGTGGGGGATGCCGCAGAACTGCTGGTAATCGATGAGCTCCTTGATCACGGAGCAGCTTCCGTCGGCCGGGCAATCCGGATTACGGCGCAGTTTCAGTTCGCGGAAGCGCATGTTGAGGGCATCGTAGAGCATCAGGCGGCCGACGAGCGTGTCGCCCTTGCCAAGAATCAGCTTCACGACTTCGGTTGCCTGCACGACGCCGATCAGCCCTGGCAGAATACCCAGCACACCACCTTCGGCGCAACTGGGAACCAGGCCGGGAGGAGGCGGTTCGGGATACAGGCAGCGATAGCAGGGACCACCGGGGGCGGTGAAGACGGTCGATTGGCCTTCGAAGCGAAAGATGGATCCGTAGACATTCGGCTTACCCGCCAGCATGCAGGCGTCGTTTACCAGGTAGCGGGTGGGGAAGTTATCCGTCCCGTCTACGACGATGTCGTAGTCCTTGATAATGTCCATGGCATTCTCGCTGGTGATTGCCACCTCGTGCTTGATGACATTGACGTTCGGATTGATGTCGAGAATGGTCTCGGTCGCCGAATCGATCTTCTTGCGGCCGATGTCCTTGGTACCGTGGATGATCTGGCGCTGCAGGTTGGTGCGGTCGACAACGTCGAAGTCCACCAGGCCGATGGTGCCAATGCCGGCCGCGGCCAGGTACATGCCAAGGGGGGCGCCCAGACCGCCGGTGCCGATGCAGAGCACCTTGGCAGCCTTCAGCTTCTGCTGGCCTTCGACGCCGACTTCGGACAGGATGAGGTGGCGGCTATAACGCAGCACCTCTTCATTGGTAAGCTGCGGGAGCATTAACGGCCTCCGGCGATCGACGGGACGATGCTGATGGTATCGCTATCCTTTGCGGCGGTGGCGGTCTTGCTCAGATAGCGGATGTCTTCGTCGTTCAGGTAGACGTTCACGAAGCTGCGCAGCTTGCCTTCGTCGTTGAACAGGTTCTTGCGCAGGTCGGGGTGCGTAGTGGTCAGTTGATCGAGGATCTCGCCGACAGTGGCGCCGCTGACTTCGACGGCATCGTTGCCGCCGGCGAACTGACGCAGGGGAGTGGGGATAAGGATCTTGGCCATGACTTAGAGCCTTTCTTTCGCTTGGTTACTGTTGGTATTCCAGAGTTTCTTTGGGAGCTTCCGTCTGGTCGAAGTTGGGCAGGAAGCTGTTGGCGTGGTCGAACTCGCCGTTTTTGACGCTGAGGACCACGAAGCTATACCAGGGACACGAGTTCTCCAGGTCGCGCTTGGAGAAGTAGGCGTCGCAATCGGGGTGCGAATGGAAGATACCCATGACGCTCATGCCCTTGGCGCGCGCTTCTTTTTCCACTTGAAGCTGTTCGGCGGGGTCAAGCTGGTAGGTATCTTCCTGCGCGCCTTCGAAGGCATTACGCATTGGGCGGGCTTCCATCACGTGGCGGCCGCCATCGGCTTCCACGCCGAGCATGGCGCCGCAACATTCACGCGGATAGGCGGCGCGGGCGTGCGCCACCATGACATCCCAGGCTGCTTTGTCGATTCGAATCATCTAAATGGAGTAGTCTTCCTGTTCCCAGAACGGTTCACTGAGATATTTGGATGCACCATCGCAGAGGATGGTCACAATGACGCCGGTTTTCCCTTCGGCGGCTAGCTGCCGGCCGACTTTGCGGGCGGCGACGGCGTTTCCACCGGCGGAGATGCCCACCAGCAGGCCCTCTTCCCGAGCCAGGCGTTTCACCATGACGTAGGCGTCTTCGGTTTCGAGCCAGATGTTGGCGTCGGCCAGCTTTTCGTCGTAGATGGCCGGGACGATGGCGGTGGGCATGTGCTTCAGCCCTTCCAGGCCGTGGAAGCCGGTGGAAGGCTGGGCGGAGATGCAGATGACGCCGGGCAGTTCATCCTTCAACCGCCGTGAAGTTCCCATGAAGGTGCCGCTGGTGCCCAGGGAGGCCACGAAGTGAGTGACGCGGGCTTCTGTCTGGCGAATGATCTCGGGGCCGGTGGTTTCGTAATGGGCCTGCCAGTTCTTCGGGTTGCTGTACTGGTCCGGATAGAAATAGCGATCAGGGTCTTCTTCGTAGATGGCCTTGCAGCGGCGAATGGCGCCGTCGGATCCTTCGCCCGGGTCGGTGAGCACCACATCCACGCCGAAGGCGTTGAGAATGCGCTTCCGCTCCTCGCTGGCGTTCGACGGCAGGCACAGTTTCACGCGGTAGCCTTTGGCCGCGCAGACCAGGGCATAGGCGATGCCGGTATTCCCGCTGGTGGAGTCGAGGAGGATCTTGTCCTTCGACATGCGGCCGGTGCGTTCGCCATCGATGATCATGTTGAGGGCGGGGCGATCCTTGACGCTGCCGCCCGGATTGGCGAACTCCGCTTTGCCGTAGATTTCTATGCCGGGCAGGTTCCGCTCCAGTCCGTGGAGCCGGATGAGCGGCGTATTGCCGATCGAGGCCAGGATGGACGTTGGGGGGAATGCTGCGGTCATGCGGAATTTTTCATGATACCGCGACGCCGTAAGACGAGGGTTCCAGTGGAGTCGATGCGCATGGACCAAGCGGAAGGAACCAGGGTGGTGGCGCCATAATCGAGCACCAGGGCTGGCCCGGGGACGGGGCGGGACGAAAGCTGCTCGCGGCGCCAGGCGGGGATCTGCCGGGAGGCGCCGTCCACCCAAACCTGGCGCGGCTGCGCTTGCCCCTTGCGGTAGGGCTGGGAGCGGGTGAGGGGCGGCTTGGTGATGGCGGAGGTGGCGCGCAGGCGGATGGTGACGGCTTCGACCTCGCGTGTTGGGTTGGCGTAGCCGTAGGTACGCTCGTGGACGGAATGGAAAACGTGGATGGCGTCCGGCCCTGTCCAGGGGATGGTGAGTTCGTAGCTCTGTCCGACGTAGCGGAGGTCGACAAAGCGGGTGAGGCGTGCCTTTGGGTTCTCGGCGCGGGCTCGGGCTTCGAGTGGCAGAAAGCGGGCGTCGAGATCGGAGTGGCCGAGGACGCCCGCAGCGTAATCACGCACGCGCGGCGCCAGCAGCATGCCAAGCGCCGAAAGCACTCCCGCATTTTCCGGAACCAGCACGGTGACGATGCCGAGTTCGGCCGCCATCTCACAGGCGTGCAGTCCGCCGCAGCCGCCGAAGGCGAGCAGCGCGAAGTCGCGCGGATCGTAGCCGCGCTCGATGCTGACGGCGCGGATGGCGCGCTCCATGTTGGCGTTGGCGATGCGGATGACGCCGGCCGCTGCCTGGGCGGGGTCCATGCCGAGGGATTGGCCGAGGCGGGCGAGGGCGGCCTTGGCGCGGGCGGTGTCGAGAGTCATGTCGCCGCCCACCAACTGGTCGGCGGCGATGCGGCCGAGCACGACATGGGCGTCGGTGACGGTGGGCAGATCGCCAGTGCCGTAGCAGGCTGGGCCGGGGGTGGAGCCGGCGCTTTCGGGGCCGACCCGCAGCAGGCCGCCTTCATCGACCCGCGCGATAGAGCCGCCACCGGCGCCGACGGTATGGATATCGAGCATCGGCACGCGGATGGGCATGCCGTCGATGCGCGCTTCGACGGTCTCGCGCGGCTTTCCGTCGCACAGGCTGACGTCCGTGGACGTGCCGCCCATGTCGAAGCCCAGCACCTTCGGGAAGCCGCCGGCGGTGGCGGTTTCGAAGGCACCCACGACACCGCCGGCCGGACCTGAGAGTACGGTGCGCACGGCATGCTGGCCGGCTTCGTGGGCAGAGAGCACGCCGCCATTGGACTGCATAATCAGCACGGGATAGGGCGAGCGTGCGGCCAATTCTTCCAGGTAGCGCCGCATCAGTGGCCCGACGTAGGCGTTGACCGCGGCTGTGGAGGCGCGCTCATATTCGCGGAACTCTGCGGCGATCTCGCTGGATAGGGAGAGATGGCACAGACCATGGAGGGCGCGTCCCACGGCCTGCTCGTTATCGGGCACCTGGTAGGCGTGGAGGAAGCAGATCGCGATGGACTCCACGCCTTTCTCGGCCAGTTGCCGGCGTAGTCGCTCGAGATCCGCGGGCGACGGCGAGACGGCGATGGTGCCATCGGCCAATACCCGCTCGGCGATGCCGAAGCATCGCTCGGAGGGAATCAGCGGCGTTGTGGGTTGCGGGGTCAGATCGTAGAGGGCGGCGCGGTTCTGGCGTCCGATGGCCAGCAAATCCTCAAAGCCGGCGGTGGTGAGGAAGGCAGTGCGGGCACCCTTGCGTTCGAGCAGGGCGTTGGTGGCGACGGTGGAGCCGTGCAGCACCTCGGCGGCCGGTGCGTTCGCCGCGGCGCGCGCGATGCCGGTAAGAATCACCTCGGCCGGATTGGCGCGGTTGGAACGCAGTTTAAAAGTGGTGAGGCGGCCGCCGTCGTCCAGGACCACGAAGTCCGTGAACGTGCCGCCGGCGTCAATTCCGATCCGTAGCATAGGAAGTCCGCGAAACCGGTTCTATCGGGGGCAGGGGGATTCCCTCGCGCTGGAAGCGCTGGAAGATGCGCAGGCGAAGATCGGATTGCACGCCGCCGGCCTGCCTGCGGTCGTTGATCTGGACAATGACCTTGAACTGGAGGTGGGTCGGGGTGACTCCTGGGTCGAAGAGAACGACGGGCTCGAAGTCGGCGCGGACGTTCTGGGTCTCGCGGGCCTCCTCGGCGGCAATGCGGATGACGCGGCCAACGTCGGCGTCAAAGGCGGTGAGGATGGCGACGTCGGTGGTCATCTTGTTGTCCGGCATGGCGAAGTTGGTGAGGATGCTGGAGGTGATTTTCTCGTTGGGAATCAGGATGACATTATTTGAGCCGGTGAGGACTCGTGTGGTGCGCCAGCCGATGTCGCTGACCGTGCCTTCTTCGCCGCTGGAGAGGCGAATAAAGTCGCCGATATTGAGTGGGGCCTCCACCAGGATGTGAATGCCGGCGAAGAAGTTGGCCAGCGTGTCGCGGAGGGCGAGAGCCACGGCCAAGCCGCCAACACCGAGGGCGGTGAGGATGGGGGTGACGCTGATATCGAAATAGCGCAACAGCGCCGTGGAGCCCAGCAGCAGGATGAAGACGTGGATAACGGCTTTGGCGACGCCGGAGACGGCAAATCGCAGCCCGCGGCTGGCGGCGGTGAGGGTCCAGATGCGCACCACCAACTGCGATGACACCACGCACATGCTGACGACCAGGAAAGTGAAGGAACTACCGGCCACCCACTTGGCGGCTTTACCGGTCAGGTCTGCGTAGTGCAGGGTGAAGGTGAGGGATGCGGCCAGGCACCACAGGGCCGAGGGCAGGCGCAGCGAGTGGAAGGCGATGTAGCCGGGGGTGTCGGGCTGGGTGATGCGCGACATCGCCCGCAGCAGCAGGTAGCGCAGCGTGAGAGTCACCAACGCGGCGATGGCAAACAGCACGCCCGCCTCGGCCCAGTCGGCAAGCTGGTCGAAGATCGTCCTGGTCGACGAGTTCATTGTCTCGATTCTCTCATTCCAGCCCAGCCCGTTTGTACATTGTCGGCCATATCGCTCTGGGATAGACTATGGGGCAATCATGCGTGTTCCGGTTCTTGTGTCTCTGTTGGCCGGTGCCGTGTTCCCGGCCAGTGCCGGCCTCCTCAACTCCTCCGCCCTCGATCCGAGCCTCTTCCGGGTTACTCAGTTCACGACGGGTCTGCCGTTTCCCGGCGGTATGGCCATAACGCCGGATGGCGGATTCCTGGTGGCAACGTCACCGGGTTACAGCAGCGGTGCCATCCTGCGGTTCACCGACCAAAACCTGGATGGCTTTGCGGACGGACCGGGTGTTGCGGTGTTCAGCGGTTCAGGCGGCCCGTACACCAGCCTGGTTTACACGGGCAAGTACTGGCTTGTGGCGGAGGAACTGGCGAACAAGTACGTGTTGCTGCAGCCTGGCGCCAATCCCACCGATCCGTACACGGTTGCCGGCGAGTTGCAGGTGCAGTTTCAGAGCTTCCCGTGGCTACACCCCACGGAGGGAGCGACGGTTGCGCCGGTGGCGGGGAATCCGAATCAGATCGACGTTTTCTTCAACGTTGGATCGGAGTTCAATGACGCGTTAAGTTCCACGAACGCGACGTTGTCGGGGATGGGCCTGTCCCCTGTGAGCATAGCCGGGGATTCGTTGTACCGCATCCGGATCGATCAAGGCGGCGCATCGCCCGTGGTAGTTGGGGGGCCGGTGCAAATTGCCACCGGCATCCGGAATGTCTACGGATTTGCTTATGACGCCACGAACGGGAACCTGTACTTTGCCGACAACGCCATCGACGCCCTGGTGGATCCGTGGACCTCGCCGCCGCCGCAAGCCGATGAGTTGAATGTCCTGACGGCACTGCAATTGGCCGGCGGTGTGGTGAACTTCGGTTATCCCACCTGCTACATTCAATACCTTACAGGAGCGGCGGTGGGCTCCGGATGCCAGATGCCGCTGGCGGTCTTTCAGCCCGTGAATGGCAATCGAAGCGAGGGTCCGGCAGGGGTAGCGCTGGCTCCACCGGGTTTTCCCGCGGGATTCAATAGCGGCTTGTTTGTAGGCTTCTATGGGTACGACGGAGGTCCGGTGAACGATCAGAACGCGCTTGTTTTCTATAGCCTGGGAACTGGGCAGTATCTGCACTTCATCGAGAGCGCCAATCCGCTGACGGGTGCCCCGATCAATCTATACAGTTCTAGCGACTCGCTTTTTGTGGCAGATTTCCTGACAGGAGACGTCTGGCAGATTACCGCCACCGGCGTACCAGAGCCAGGGAACACCGCCCTGGTTCTGGTTGCGATACTGGGTTTCGGGTGGTTCAGGCTTCTTTCTTCTTCAGAGAAGCGTCGTTGTCGGCGATGAACTTGCGCAGTTCCTCGGACTTCTCCATCAGCTTCTCCCACTGCTCTTTGTAGAGTGTGACCGGAAAGCGGCCCAGACCGTAAACCGAAACGGCGCCCTTGTCACTCACCTTGAAAGTGACAGTACCGCGCGCCACCGGCTTTTTGAGCGACTCATTCTCCGCCTTGAGCCGTTCCAGTTCCGCCAAAAGTTCTTCAGGGGTTTGCATACCAAGGGATTGTACATCCCTTGGTACCTCCAGAGCTAGCAGGGGTTAGAGAAGCTCGAATCCAGTGAAGAAATAAGCCAGTTCGAAGGCGGCGGTTTCCGGGGCGTCGGAACCGTGCGTGGCGTTGCGTTCGATGTTGGTGCCGTATTTCTTACGGATGGTGCCTTCGGTGGCCTTTTCGGGGTTGGTGGCGCCCATCGTATCGCGCCATTTCTTGATAGCGTCCTCGGCTTCGAGGGCAAGCAGAACCACCGGACCTTCGGTCATGAACTCGATAAGCCCGCCGAAGAAGGGGCGTTCCTTGTGGACGGCGTAGAAGCCTTCGGCCTGAGGCTTGCTAAGGCGTGTCATGCGCATGGCTTTGATCGTGAAGCCTGCCGCCTGGATGTCGGCGAGGATGGAACCAGCTTTGCCGGCGGCAACGGCGTCCGGCTTAATGATGGCAAACGTCTTCTGCATAATCTCCGATTTACTTTCCTAAGAGCTGTTTCACTTTTTCGCCGATGTCGGCGGGGGTGGGGCACACCGTGATGCCGGCGTCTTCCATGGCGGCCATCTTGTCGCTGGCCTTGCCGGAGCCGCCGGAAATGATGGCGCCCGCGTGGCCCATGCGGCGTCCGGGAGGCGCGGTCTGGCCGGCGATGAAGCCGACCACCGGCTTCTTCACGTGCGCCTTGATGTAGGCCGCTGCCTTCTCTTCGGCGTCGCCCCCAATCTCGCCGATCATGACGATGGCGTGAGTGTCGGGGTCTTCATTGAACAACTTGATGGCGTCGGTATGGTTGGTGCCGATAATCGGGTCGCCACCAATGCCGATGCAGGTGGACTGGCCGAGGCCCAACTTGGTCAACTGGCCGACGGCTTCGTAGGTGAGGGTGCCGGAGCGCGACACAACACCGACGTTGCCGGGCATGTGGATGTGGCCGGGCATAATACCGATCTTGCAGGCGCCGGGCGTAATGATGCCGGGGCAGTTGGGGCCGATGAGGCGCGTGGTCTTGCGTTCCTGCAGGTGAGCCCAAGCCTTGACCATGTCCAGGGCGGGGATGCCTTCGGTAATGCAGACCACCAACGGCAGGCCGGCGTCGGCGGCTTCCATGATGGCGTCGGCGGCAAACGGCGGTGGCACGAAAATCACGCTGACGTTGGCGCCGGTTTCCTTGACGGCATCGGCGACGGTGTCGAACACGGGCAGATCCAGGTGCTTGGTGCCGCCCTTGCCGGGCGTGACGCCGCCCACGACGTTGGTTCCGTACGCCAAGCACTGCTGGGCGTGGAAGGTGCCTTCTTTGCCGGTGAAGCCCTGGACAATCAGGCGTGTGTCTTTGTTAACCAGTACGCTCATTGTGCTAACCCCACCACCTTCTCCGCCGCGTCCTTCATGCCGTCGGCAACGGTGACTTTGATTCCGGATTCCTTCAGGATCTGGCGGCCCTGTTCGACGTTGGTGCCTTCCATGCGGATGACGATGGGCAGGGTCACGTTCAGGTCGCGGGCCGCGGCGACGACGCCGTTGGCCAGCGTGTCGCAGCGCAGGATGCCGCCGAAGATGTTGATGAGAACAGCCTTCACGCTCGGGTCGGCCAGCAGGATGCGGAACGCATTCTTGATCTGCTCGGCATTGGCGCCGCCGCCGACATCCAGGAAGTTGGCGGGCGAGCCGCCGGCGTACTTGATGATGTCCATGGTGGCCATCGCCAAGCCGGCGCCATTCACCATGCAGGCGATGTTGCCTTCCAGCTTGATGTAGTTGAGGCTGAACTTGGAGGCTTCGACTTCGAGCGGATCCTCCTCGTTCAGGTCGCGGAGTTCCACAAGATCCTTGTGGCGGAACATGGCGTTGTCGTCGATGGCGATTTTGGCGTCCAGCGCGATTACCTTGCCGTCCTTGGTGAGGATCAGCGGGTTGATCTCGGCCATGTTGGCATCCAGGCCTTCATAGGCTTTGGAGAGCGCCATCATGCAGGCTACCGCGGCGTTTACCGACGTGGCGGGGATGCCCATGCCGAAGGCAAGTTTGCGTGCCTGGAACGGTTGCAGGCCGACACCCGGCGTGATCGATTCTTTCAGGATCTTTTCGGGCGTGTGTGCGGCAACTTCTTCAATGTCCATGCCGCCGGCAGCTGACGCCATGAAGACCAGACGGCCCGTGGCCCGGTCCAGCACGATGCCCAGGTACAGTTCCCGTTCAATCGGCAGCGTCTCTTCGATCAGCAACTGCTTGACGATGCGCCCTTCGGGCCCCGTCTGGTGCGTGATCAGATTCATGCCGAGGATCTTGCCGGCCAGTTCGCGGGCCTGTTCGAGATCCTTGGCAACCTTAACGCCGCCGCCTTTGCCACGGCCGCCGGCGTGGATTTGGGCCTTTACGACAACGCTGCCGCCGAGTTCCTGGGCGACCGCAACGGCTTCGTCCACCGTGCGGGCAGCCTTGCCTCGCGGCACAGGGACCCCGTATTTCGCCAAGAGGGCCTTGGCCTGATACTCATGAATTTTCATCGGATTGCGCCTGTGTTAGATTCAGAGAGAATTCGAACTTCCCACTATATCATGTCGTTTGTTGCCCACCTTCACAAAGCCGTGTCTGGCGCCCATCTGAGTGCCGAAGAGGCTTTCGATGCCATGCTTTGCGTCCTTACTGGAGAGGCTACGACGGCGCAGATCGCGGCTTTCCTGGTGGCGCTGCGGATGAAGGGCGAACAATCCGCGGAATTGGAGGGGTTTGCGCGGGCCATGCGGTCGAAGGCGACGCTCGTTCCGGTGGCGGCCGATGGTCCCGTGCTGGTCGACACCTGCGGAACGGGCGGCGATGGCGGCCGGACGTTCAACGTGTCGACGGTGGCGGCGTTCGTTGTGGCGGGCGCTGGATTGCGGGTTGCCAAGCATGGGAACCGGAGCCTGTCGAGCCAGTGTGGGTCGGCCGACGTGCTGGAGGCGTTAGGTGTAGCCATCCAGATGGATCCGGCGCAGGCGGCTGCGGCCATTGATGAGATCGGCTTCGGATTTCTGTTCGCTCCGGCGGTGCATCCGGCCATGAAGCATGCCCAACCGGCGCGCGCGGAGCTGAAGATGCGTACGGCCTTCAACCTGTTGGGGCCTCTGACGAATCCGGCAGGCGCCGCGGTGCAGGTGATTGGCGCGCCGTCACTGGTGGCGGCGAAACTGATGGCCGAGGCGCTGCACCGGATCGGCGGCACGCGCGCGCTGGTCGTTCACGGGTTCGACGGGATGGACGAAATCACGACACTGGCGCCCACCCACCTGTTGGAGGTGAGGGAGGACGAGGTCCGCTATCGCGAGTTCGACCCGGAGCAGGAAGCGGGGATCCCGCGCGCGACGGCACGGGATCTGGCTGGCGGGGGGCGGGAGGAGAATGCGCGGATCGCGCGTGAGGTGCTGGAGGGGCAGCGTGGGCCGAAGCGGGATATCGTGGTGCTGAATGCGGCTGCAGTCCTGCTAACAGCGGGGGAGGCTGAGAGCTGGACTGAGGCTATAACGAAATCGGAAGCGAGTATCGACACAGGGGAAGCCCTGAGCCGGCTCGAGAAATTAACTGAATTTGGCCTCAGGATGGGGGCAAAACAGGCAATTTCTGGTCAACCTTGACGGGTTCGGCTAAACTTCCCCTCTGCCGTTGCCGATGGAATTGGCAGCGATGAGTCAATGGGCCCACGCCGTACAAGACAATGCCACCGGGCTACCGGCCCCGGCGGACAGGCGAATCGGTGTTTCGGGTTCCGGTGCCCCCCCGGTGGTTCTACCGCGGCTATCG